>CAKUAV010000283.1 GCA_934636425.1 uncultured Clostridia bacterium | reverse complement strand
TCACGATTGAGCATATACCGCACCGCCTGATGATCATCCACGCGGGACAGGCGCACAGGCTGGCGCGCGGAAATGCGCTGTATTCGAGCGCAGCGGAAACGCCGCGTCCGCCGATGGGGGAATGCCGTTCGCGCGCTTTCGCGATTGCCCCCATCGCAGCGCACTTCATCGCCCACCGCACCGCCGGACGATCATCCATGCGGGATGAGCGCACAGGCAGGCGCGCGGAAATGCGCTGTATTCGAGCGCATCGGCAAACGCCGCGTCCGCCGACGGGGGAATGCCGTTCGCGCGCTTTCGCGATTGCAGCCTCACCGCGGCGCACTTCATCGCCCATCGCACCGTCGGATGATCATCCACGCGGGATGAGCGCTCAGGCAGGCGCGCGGAAATGCGCTGTATTCGAGCGCAGCGGAAAATGCAAGCGTGTCCGCCGACGGGGCAGCGAATGCGTTTTCACGATTGCGCCCCACAGCGCCGCGCATACCCCCGGCGAAATCACAGCGACCGTTTCAGCGTATAGGAGGAGCGTATATTTATGCAAAGACTGACCGGCACGCGCGTCATACTGCGCGAATTTCGGCAGGAGGATCTGTCGGGCATACGCAGCTGGGTGAACGACTATGACACGGCGCGCTTTCTGGGCGCGGCCTATGTCAGGCCGCAGTCGTGGGAGCAGACCGAGAGCTACCTCATGTCGCTCTTAAACGGCGAGGCGGGCGGCGTGCATCTGGCCATCGCCGAGAAGGAGACGCGCCGCTATCTGGGGCAGTGCGGCCTGATGATGATCGATCACACAGCGCGGCGCGCCGAGCTGGCCATTGTGCTGGCGCCCGACAGCGCGGGCCGCGGCTATGGGCGCGAGGCCATCGCGCTGATGCTGGAGTACGCCTTCGCGCAGCTGAACCTGAACCGCGTGTTTTTGCAGGTTCACTCGGACAACGCGCGCGCCATTGCGGCCTACGAGGCGTGCGGCTTTCAGCGCGAGGGGCGTCTGCGCGCGCACTTTTACCGCGACGGCCGCTATATCGACGCGGTGCAGATGGGCATACTGCGCAGCGAGTGGGAGAGCGCGCGGGGAGAGGCGGAGTCGGTCGCTGCTCCGCGCTGACGGCCGCAGTGCGGCTTTCTCTTGGCGGGCTTTGTTCGCGCAGCCGCTTGCGCGTGAATCGCAGGACGGCTCCCGCTTACTGGAGGCTGGCAAGCCGCCATTATGCTGGACCTGCGGGGGAAAATGAGGAATCGTGCCGCGCGGGGCGCATGGGCGGCGCTGATTCGGGCGATTTTGTCATACGGACGCGGCCGCGCGCAAAACGCGCCTGAATAACGCGCAGCACGAAACCGGCGCACACGAACCTGCTCGCCTCTGCCGCGGCATTCGCCCTGTGACAACGCGCAATGCGAAACGCGCGGCCACAACCGCCCTGAGCGCGCCGCACATCCCGGCTTGACTGCTCATCGGCGCGGACATGGAATGCAAAACCGAGCGCACACGAACCTGAGCGCCTCTGCCGCGGCA
>CAKUAV010000282.1 GCA_934636425.1 uncultured Clostridia bacterium | reverse complement strand
CCTCGCAGCAGCTCAGGCAGGCGCGGCAGGCGCTGCGGTCGATGGTCAGCCCCTTTTCGGTGAAGGAGTGCGCGCCGGCTGGGCAGGCGCTCTGGCAGCTCAGGCAGCCTATGCAGGCGCGTTCGTCCCACCACGGCTCGTTGCGCGCGCCGATGCTCTCGGGGTTCTGGCACCAGCGGCAGCGCAGCGAGCAGCCCTTGACGAACACGGTCGTGCGCATGCCGGGGCCGTCGTGGGTCGTGCCGTGGGAAACGTCGATTGTCAAAAGCGTTTTGTCGTTCATATCGCGCCTCAGCTCATCGACGAATAGTTCATGCGGGAGACGAACTCCTGCTGATATTCGCGGGACATTGTGATGAAGCGGGCGCAGTAGCCGGTGATGCGCACCACCAGATCCTGATATTCGGGTTTTTCGGGGTGCTCCATGGCGTCCTCGAGCTTCTTGAGGTCGAGGATGTGCAGGTTGATCTGCATACCGCCGCTCTTGAAAAAGGCGGAGGAGAAATCGCGGATGTAGGCGTAGCGGTTTTCCTTGCCGTCGAAGAAGCGCGGCTGAATGTCCACCTGAATGGAGCCGCCCTGAAATTTGCGCATGTCGGCCGAGGCCGCAGAGTTGGCCATGGGGATGAGTCCCTTTTTGCTCGCGCCGGCCTGCGGATTGATGCCGTGCGCCAGCACGTCGCCGGCATGGCGGCCGTCGGGGGTCGCGCCGATATTGTCCTTGCCCTCCAGATGCGACATGAACGCGAACAGCGAGGGGCGCATGGGCTGGCCGCCGCGCTGATTGACATAGCCCTCGGCGATTTCCTGCATGCTGTCGCACACGCGCACATACATATTGTCGGCCTCGTCCAGACCGTTGCCGTATTTGGGCTGGCTGAGGAAGCGCTGGCGCATGATCTCATTGCCTTCCCAGTTGCTGCGGCAGGCGGCGACCACCTCGGCGAGCGCGTACTTCTTCTGCTCGAACACAAGGCGGTTGATCGCGGTGAAGGAGTCGGCCACATTCGGTATGCCGAATATGTTGAGCGATGTGTTCTGATTGTCAACGCCGCGGGGGGCGGTCATGTCCAGACCGCGCTCTATGGGGCCGTGGGAGATCATCGATGTGTACATTTCCGGCTGGCTTTCGCCGCGCACGCGGTCGATCGCCGCTTCGGCATTTTGGAAGGCGCGCATCGTGACGTGCAGCTCCTCCTCGTAATAACGGTAGAGCGTCTCGAAATCGGAAACGCCGTCCGCAGCGGCGCGGTCGAGCGCGCGATCCATGGCCTTTACGACGTTTATGAGGCTCGTGTCGTGGCCGCACCATTCCTGACCGGGCAGGCAGTACCACTGGCAGCCGGAATAGACCACCTTCCACGCCTCGCTCTCGGGCACGCCGCAGCGCAGCAGCGAGTCGTACATGATGTCCCAGTTGATCAGCACGGGAATGCTCTCGCCGTGGCGCGCCAGCACGTCGCAGGCGTAGGCGTAGTAGTCGGGATCAATGTCGCTGTGCCACATCACGCCCAGATTGTTGTAGTCGCCGATCAGATCATAGGCTTCGAGCGCGACGTAGCTC
>CAKUAV010000281.1 GCA_934636425.1 uncultured Clostridia bacterium | reverse complement strand
GCTCATTGGGCCACATGGCTTCCCAGATGATCCAGCCGGAGAAGAAGTGGCAGATGAAGCGCAGGGAAAAAGTGACCAGAATGCCCACGGCGATGGCGGCGCGGCGGTTGGAAATCATCTTGTTAAAGGCCGCGCTGAGGCCAAGGGCGGTGAAGGGCAGTATGTAGTCCAGCATGATGATGCCGACGGCCATAATGAAGCTGGTGGCGTAGTAGACGTTCTTCACGCCCAGCAGCAGCTGCAGCAGGCTGTACACAAAAGCGGTAAACAGACCCCACCTGGTGCCGTAGCGCTGCGCGACGAAAACCAGGGGCAGCATGGAGCAGATGGTGATGCTGCCGCCCAGCGCCCAGGGGCCCTGGAAGGACAGCACGCTCAGAAGCGTGGCAACCGCCAGCATGATGGCGCTTTCAACCAGACGTCTCGTTTTCAGGTTCATGGTAAAAAACCTCCCCGTAATGATGGATCAAACGACCGTCGGGCACGCCGCGCATAAAGAAAACCGCATACAGCCGATTCGGCCGGATGCGGGAAACGAAACAGACTCATTTCTTTCTGTATCAGAGGGTTATAAGTCGTCTCCGCTTCCCTACGGTGGGATTATCCACAACAGGTTCCAAGGGACTGACGCGTCAAGCGTCGATCTCAGCAATAAGCGCCCCCAGCGGTATTTGATTGTATAAGTGATTATATGATCGCCGCGCGCCGCTGTCAAGCAAATATTCTGTAAACGGCCATGCGCCGCCGCTGCCCCGGGCAATGGAGAACGGCGCGCATATGACATGCCGCTCTATAATATAGAAGAGATATTCTTTTGAGCGCCGTTGCCAAGGATATTTTGCGCAGTATGAAGCCTGAAATCTTGGATACACATCACAAATATTGCCCGGCAGCCCGCTCTTTTCCCATTTTGGTCGAAAATCGTTAATCCGGATCATCGGAAATCGCGCCGCTTCGTTTGGAAGTTTTGAAATGCTAATTTACAATCAAATAGACACATTGCCCAAATATGAGCCTTTTTTCGGAAAAGAGCATCTTTTCGAAATGGAAGCCGCAGGAATCGATATCCGAAACACACAAAACAGTGCAAAACTATTTTGTTGGATTGTCCACTGGATTTTTCCTGTATAAACAGATATAATAAGGATACAGCGGTTGGGGAACCGCATCAGTGTATGGATTCAATGAATGAGGAGGAATCTTTCAATGGCAAGCGTATCTCTGCAGCACATCTATAAAATCTATACCGGTGGCGTGACGGCCGTCAGCGACTTCACCCTCAACATCGAGGACAAAGAGTTCATCGTTCTCGTCGGCCCCTCCGGCTGCGGCAAATCCACCACCCTGCGAATGGTTGCCGGTCTGGAAGAAATCTCCGAGGGCGAACTGTTCATCGGCGACAAGCTGGTCAACGACGTCGCGCCCAAGGATCGCGACATCGCCATGGTTTTCCAGAACTACGCTCTGTATCCGCACATGACCGTGTATGACAACATGGCGTTCGGCCTGAAGCTGCGCAAGACCCCCAAGACCGAGATCGACCGCCGCGTTAAGGAAGCCGCGAAGATCCTGGACATCGAGCACCTCCTCAATCGTAAGCCCAAGGCTCTGTCCGGCGGCCAGCGTCAGCGCGTTGCTCTGGGT
>CAKUAV010000280.1 GCA_934636425.1 uncultured Clostridia bacterium | reverse complement strand
GAGATCACCCTGATCACCCCCATCGCCTGCGAGGAAGGCCTGCGCTTCGCTATCCGTGAAGGCGGCCGCACCGTTGGCTCCGGCGTTGTCACCAAGATTCTGGGCTAATTGATGCGCTTTACAGCTCCCGTGTTTCTGCACGGGGGCTGTTTTTGTCTCTTCACGAAAAAACCGGGGGAAGCAAGGCGCGGCAGACGTGAGCGGCATGGAAGCAAAGACTGCGCCGCCAAACGCGTATATTTCTTTCTCCGTTCTCTCATGACGATGTCATGTCAGCTTGCCCCAAAAGGCTTGACAAGCCGTTGAACGGGGTGCAAGCTCTCTCACCATTGCCACCCCTGCCGGTTTTTGCTTTATCCCCCAAATCCGGAAGGAGCGCCGGCGCACTTCACGGCATTGCCATGAGCGGAGAAATCAGGCGACTGGCCGCGCGAGCTTTTCGATATGCCTTCGTACAACATTCTGCAAAGCGCCTGTTTTGCGCTTGCGCTTTCGGGCAGCGGCGTGCTATAATCCGACAGAGAAAGCGCTCTGTGGAGGAGAAGAACCATGAATCTGACCGCAATGACCTATAACATACAGTCCGGACGCAATCTGGCGCGCGATCTGAATATCGACCACGCCGCCTCGGTGATTCGGGACGTACAGCCCGATTTCGCCGTGCTCAACGAGGTGCGCAGCCGCACTCAGGATGTGGGAAACGTCAATCAGGCGTGGGAGCTCGGCCGGCTGGCCGGCTATTATCCGGTCTTTGGCCGCTCGATCGACGTAAACGGCGGCGAATACGGCAACGCGCTGCTGACGCGGCTGCCGCTCATTGAGAGCGAGGTCGTCCACATTCCCGATCCTGCGCGCGAATCGGACAGCAGCTGGTACGAGCACCGCACAGTGCTGCGCGCCGTGCTGGACGCGGGCGGGCGGCGGCTGACCGTGCTCGGCTCGCACTTCGGCCTTGCGCCCGAGGAGGCGCGCTCGGCGGTCGAAACGGTGCTGCGGCTGGTCGATGAAGCCGACACGCCGCTCGTACTGATGGGCGATTTCAATCTGCGTCCCGGCGACGAGATTCTGCGCCCGCTGATGAACGCGCTGACCGACGCGGCGGACGGGCGCGAATCCCCCAGGACATACCCGTCCGACCGGCCGCACGAGAAGATCGACTACATATTCGTCTCGAGCGATATAAATGTGCTGAGCCTGAAGTCGAAAAACACGCAGATGTCCGACCACAGGCCGCTGATCGCCCGCCTGGCGCTGTGAGCGCCCAAAACGCAAAAAGAGCCCCGCTCGGAGCGAATCCGGGCGGGGCTGTCCTTTTGACGCGGCTGCGTATACGATTTGGCGGCGCGCCGAACCGGGAGAATGGGGCGAAGCGCCTGTCCGCGCTGACGCGGCGCAGCGCTGATCCGCATTATGGCATAGTGAATTGCTGGCCGGCGCGGCGCTGCGTTTGGCCGGTTATAGCTCCGGCACAGGCGTTGGTGCGTGCGGGGGCTGGTCTGCGGGGTGATGCGCGTTCTGCCGCGGTTTGCGTTCGGTGTACGTCTGTCATTGCGGTTCTGTCGGGGCGCTTTGCGCTTGGTTCACGCCTGCCGTGAGGTTCTGTTGACGCGTTTTGCCCTCGTTCACGCCTGCTGTTTGTCTTTCG
>CAKUAV010000279.1 GCA_934636425.1 uncultured Clostridia bacterium | reverse complement strand
CTGTGCTGTGGCGCACGGGCAGCGTCGGCAGAGCGGCGATGGACGCGGGCACCTGAAGGCCGGTCTTTTCAGCCAGGCGCGCGCAGAGCGTAAAGTCGTCCGCGTCGACGGGCATATGAAGCGCCGCCGACACCGCGCGGCCAAACTTGAACGGGCTGGCGGTGGAAGCCGTCACGCAGACGTGCTGATCGCCGGTTTCGGCCTTATAGTCGCGCAGCACCTTCATGGCGACCGCCGTGTGCGGGTCGATCAGATAGCCATTCTCATTCCATATGCGGCCGATCTCCGCGGCGCAGTCCTCGTCGGAGGCCCAGCCGCCGCTCATCAGGCCGTGCAGCTTGTTAAGCGCGTCGGAGCCGATCTCGTATTCGCCCGTTTCCTTCAGGCTCTTCATCCAGCCGGACACAGTGGCCGCATCCCTGCCGGAGAGCTCAAAGAGCAGCCGCTCGAGATTGGACGAAATGAGTATGTCCATCGAGGGCGACGTGGTCTGATAGAATGCGCGGCGCGCGTCGTATCGGCCGGTCTTGATGAAATCGGCCAGCACGTTGTTGCGATTGGACGCGCAGATCAGCCGATTGACCGGCAGACCCATGCGCTCGGCATAGTAGGCCGCCAGAATATTGCCGAAATTGCCCGTCGGCACGCAGATGTTGATCTTCTCATCCGGCACGACCGTGCCCTTTGCGAGCAGATCGCAGTAGGCCGAGAAATAGTAGACGATCTGCGGCACAAGGCGACCCCAGTTGATGGAATTGGCGCTGCTCAGCACAATGCCCCTATCGGCGAACGCCTTTGCGGCCTCGCGGTCGGAGAATATGCGCTTCACGCCGGTCTGCGCGTCGTCAAAGTTGCCGTTGACCGCCATGACCGCGACGTTATCGCCGCGCTGCGTGACCATCTGCAGCCGCTGCGCCTCAGACACGCCGCCGTTGGGATAGAACACCGCGCAGCGCGTGCCGGGCACGTCGGCAAAGCCGGACAGCGCCGCCTTGCCGGTATCGCCGCTGGTGGCCACGAGTATGAGTACCTCGCGGTTTTCGCCCACGGCGCGGGCAGACGCTGTGAGCAGATGCGGCAGAAGCGTCAGCGCCACATCCTTGAAGGCCAGCGTCGGGCCGTGATAGAGCTCCATGACGTGAACGCCGCCGGGCAGCTCGTGCAGCGGGGCGACGCCGTGATCGTCAAAGCGGGCATAGGCGGCGCCGATCATGCCGCGCATCTGCTCGCGGGAAAAGCCGGTCAGGAAACGCTCGAGTATGCGCACGGCGCGCTCGTTGTAATCGAGCGCGGCCATATCGCGCAGATCGTATTTCGTAACCTGAGGAAAGGACTCGGGCACGAACAGTCCCCCGTCCGCGCCCAGTCCCTGCACGATGGCGCGCTCCGCCGAAGCGGTTTCGCCGCCGCGCGTGGTCATGTATTTCATGTTGGACTGCTCCTTAAATGGCGTAGCAGGTGATGAAATCGGGCAGCGTCTCAGCGTCGCCGCTCATGCCGATGACAATGCGCACGCCGTGCTCGTCGCTCAGCTTGGCCACCTTGGCAAAGAAATCCCTGAGCATTTCCGGCTTCACCTCGGCCGGCAGCATTTTCATCAGACCATCCACCACGATGAGGGTAATATCAAAATTCGCGCTGGTCATGC
>CAKUAV010000278.1 GCA_934636425.1 uncultured Clostridia bacterium | reverse complement strand
GTGTGATAGAGTATTTTCATGCCCAGATGGGACATGCCCACCTCGTAGGTATCCGGGAACAGGAATGCATAGCGCACATCCACATCCGCGGGATTTTTCATGATGGAGCCGAACTCGCCGCCGACATAGCGGACGGGCTTTGTGACCTTCATCATCAGGGAATCGATTTTATCAGAAAGCGTCAAGGCTTTACTCCTCCTTGAGACATAATCACCCACTTAACTTTATCACGAACCGTGCGGCAGGTCAACCGCTAAAAGAAAAAAACAAACCAACTTTTGCCGAATTGCAATATTTGCGCTTGAAGAGGAAACGCGGATTCACTATAATAGAAGCAACAGGAAATAAGGCAGGAGAATGAGATGCCCATTTTTGAATGCGTCATAGAGGATATTACCTTTCGAAACGATACGAACGGCTGGACGGTGCTCCAGTGCGCCATGGGGCGCGACGAGCTGTGCGCCGTGGGCGTAATGCCCTTCGCCGCGGCCGGCGAGCACGTCCGTCTCACCGGCGAATGGGTTGAACACCCGGAGTACGGCCGCCAGCTCAAGGTGAGCCAGTGCGAATCGATCATGCCGGCCACAAAAACGGGCATGGAAAAATATCTGGCGTCAGGCCTCATAAAGGGCATCGGCCCGGCCACAGCCAAGACGCTCATACGGCATTTCGGCCTGAATGTCATGGATGTATTGGAAAGCGAGCCGGAGCGGCTGGCGGAGGTGGACGGCATCGGCCCCAAGCGCGCCGCCATGATCGGCGAATCCTTTCAGGAACAGATGGAAATGCGCAACACAATGATGTTCCTCCAGCGCTATGACATATCGCCCGCGCTGTGCATGAAGATCTATCGCCGCTTCGGCGAGCGCACTCAGGATATACTTCAGCATAACCCCTATCGCCTTGTCGACGAGGTGACGGGCGTGGGCTTCAAGACGGCCGACCGCATCGCGCTGGCCATAGGCATCGACGCAAACGCCCCCGAGCGGCTCAAGAGCGGCCTGCGATACGCGCTGTCCAACGCAGCCGCCGTCTCGGGGCACGTCTATCTCCCCCGCGCCATACTGCTCTATCAGGCCGCTTCGCTGCTGGGCGTGGACGAGGACGCGCTGGACAATACGCTGCGCGAGCTGATCATCAAGCGCGAGCTGATCTGCGTGCCGATCGACGAAATCGACGCAGTCTATCTGCCCGAGATGTACGAGGCGGAGATCGACGTCTCCCAGCGCCTGATCCGCATGCTGAACGCCGCCAAATCGGAGGAGTTTTCAGGCATCGACGCTCTGATCGACGACTATGAGCGCGAAGAAAACGTGCAGCTGTGTCAGGAGCAGCGCGCGGGCGTAATGGAAGCGGTGACGGGCGGTCTGACGATCATAACCGGCGGCCCCGGCACCGGCAAGACGACCGGCATCAAGTGCATGATCCGCCTGATGTCGCGCGTGGGCGAGGTGCTGCTCACCGCGCCTACAGGCCGCGCGGCCAAGCGCATGAGCGAGGCGACCGGCTGCCCGGCCAAGACCATCCACCGGCTGCTTGAATTCAGCGGCGAGGAAAACGTCTTTGCGCGCGATGAGGACAATCCGCTGGACGCGCGCATGGTGATCGTCGACGAAATGTCCATGGTCGATCTGTCCCTCATGCGCAGTCTGCTGCAC
>CAKUAV010000277.1 GCA_934636425.1 uncultured Clostridia bacterium | reverse complement strand
CGGCAGAGACGCGCGCGTTATGACTGGTGCATAAAGCGCGTGTATCGCTTTTACAGGCAGAGGGCAGGGCGCTTCGACCTGAAGATGCGCTGCGTCGGGCGCGGCCAGTCTGCGCGATGAACGCTGCAGTCCGCGCGCCCCGTCGGCCAGCTCGGCGCGATTATGTTTCGTGCGGCAGTGAAAACGCCCCGCCGCCCTCGAATGTGAGGATGGCGGGGCGTTCTATGTCATTTCTCTTCGTCGATGACGGCCTTCAGCGCGGGGATGAGATGCTCCGCGACGATCTTATGGCCGCCGCGCAGCGGATGCAGCGGCTCGGCGGGGATCCATGCGCCGCCGTTTATGAAATGCACCGTGCGGCCGTGCTTTTCGGAATACGCCCTGCACAGCGCTTCCAGCTCGGCGGCATACGCGCCACAGAACGGGCTGAGCGCCGCCAGCACGGCGCGGGGATGCTTCTCGGCGATCACGTCCAGCAGCGCCTCGTATCCGGCGAGGTATTTCTCCGCGCCCGCCCCGCGATCGTTCGCGCCGTGATTGATGACGACGTAATCGGGCGCTTCGCCGTCATAGGGCACGCCGTCATAGACGAACGGATAGGCCGAGGCCGCCTTCACAACGCCGCCGCAGCCGCCGCGCGTCGCGCCCACAGCGCCGTAGCCCATCATGATCGGGCGCAGATTCAGCGCCTCGGCGGTCAGCCAGCCGTAGGTCGCGGTCACGTCGTCCTGATAGACGCGGTTGTGCTGATCCCAGGTGTAGGCGGGCTTTTCGGCATAGTCCGCGTCGATCAGCACGCCCTCGGTGATGGAATCGCCCACAAACTCGACGATTTTGCGGTCGTCCGCGGGCAGCACGCCGCGCTCCTCAACCTCGATGCCGACAAGCGCCGTCCGCCCGACCAGCGGCTGGAACCAGCGCGGCTGCATCTCGACCGAGCCTTTCAAAATGACGCGCGCGACGTGATTGGCGTCCGCGTCCTTCGCGAACACGCGCAGATAGCTGTCCAGCGGCGCTTCCACGCGGTTCTCGCCGTCGATTTCGACGTACAGATGCGGATAGGGCGCGGCGTTGAGCGTCACGTCAAAGCGCATCACGGCCACGCGCCCCTTAAAGGCGAACTCGAAATACGAGCCGTTGGCGGTCGCCGTGGCGCAGTCGGGGTTGTTTCGGCTCCAGCGGCCGGTCAGCCGCACGGCGGGATCGTTCCATTTGAGCAGCATAGAAAAAACACTCCTTTGTATCGCAAAAGTCTATGAGAAACGGGGAAAGGGGGGAGCGCATCGCGCGCCGCGGGGAGGAGAACGCGAAAATTACCCGACCGGCAGGCGGACGTTTCCGGCGGCACAGCTGGACAAACGCATATCCGCATGTCCGTCAAGTACTCTATCCAGCGCAGGCGGTCACGTTCAGCCGCCGCGCCGTCACAGCAAAGGCGGCGCGCAGTCTGCGTCTGCGCTGAAGCCCGCCGCGCATCGCGCGAAGCTCGGCGTTTCAACGCGGATTTGTCCGACCGGCTCAACCGCGCCGCGCGGGCAGGACAATCAGCCGTCGTCCGCAGCCGCCGAACAACCGGCGCGCAGTCCGCGTCTGCGCTGAAGCCCGCCGCACATCGCATGAAGCTCGGCATTGCAAGCGCGGATTTATCCGGCCGGCTCAGCCGCGCCGCGCGGGCAGGGCAATCAGGCCGCCCCGCATCGCCGAACAACCGGCGCGCAGTCCGTGTC
>CAKUAV010000276.1 GCA_934636425.1 uncultured Clostridia bacterium | reverse complement strand
TGCGGTTTTTGCGCCCGGAAATCTGAAAGATTTTTAGCAAAAACTGGCTGGGGCGGCTGGCGGGAGAGCAAGCTCCCGTCCACGAGCCTGTCAAAAAGTTTTTAACAGGCTGTCATGGCGAAGCCATCAGCCTGCCGAAAAACTCTTGGAAAGTTCGAAAAGGCCGAACCCTTTCGAATTTACAAATATATCCAGCAGCGTGTACGATGGGGGCAAGACGACTTTTTGCGGCGAAAGGGCTCGTTTCCAGAGCCCAAATCGTTTCCTTGCGGTTTTTGCGCCCGGAAATCCGAAAGATTTTTAGCAAAAACTGGCTGGGGCGGCTGGCGGGAGAGCAAGCTCCCCGTCCACGAGTTTGTCAAAAAGTTTTTAACAGGCTGTCATGGCGAAGAAGGCGAGGCCGTTAATCTGCTGCCGCTATGGAGTTGCTCTCCCTCTCCAAGATTCCGTGAAGAACCGTTTTTCTGCCTTTTCGGCATGGCCTGACGGCAGACTTGCATTTTACTTTGTTTACATGAAGAATGGCGTTCGGCGCTGCTTTGACGATCTGCGGCGCGGGACGCGGCATGAAAGGATGGATGGACAATGCGCGCACACGTTCAATGCGGCGCGGACAATCTGCGCCTGGTCTGGGACAAACTGGCGGGAAAGCGGCTGGGGCTGATGACGCATCCCTGCGGCTACGACGCGCATCTCGTCAGCACGATTGATCTGCTGCACCAAAATGGCCGCCTCTGCGCGCTTTTCGGCTGCGAGCACGGTCTGCGCGGCGCGGCTCAGGCGGGCGCGGCGGTGGCGGACGAGATCGACGCGGAGACCGGCGTGCCGATATTCAGCCTCTACGGGGCGCTTCGCGCGCCGACAGAGCGCATGCTGGACGATATTGACGTGTTTGTGATCGACCTGCAGGACATCGGCTCGCGCTTTTACACCTACGTCTATTCGATGTGCTACGCCATAGAGGCCTGTGCGCGCGCGGGGAAGAGCGTGGTTGTGCTCGATCGCATCAATCCGCTGAGCGGACTCAACGCGCAGGGCACGATTCTGGACGAGCGCTTTCATTCCTTCGTGGGTGAATATGCCGCGCCCACGCGCCACGCGCTGACAATCGGCGAATTTGCGCGCTTTTTCGTCGGCTATCGCAGGATTGACGTCGATCTGACCGTCGCGCCGCTGACCGGCTGGATGCGCGATATGTATCTGGACGACACCGATTCGATCTGGACGCCGCCCTCGCCCAATATGCCCTCCATGATGAGCGCGCTCAACTATCCGGGAACCTGCCTGTTCGAGGGCACGAACATATCGGAGGGGCGCGGCACGAGCATACCGTTTGAGGTGATCGGCGCGCCGTTCATAGACGGGGCGCGGCTGGAAAAGGCCATGCGCGCTCAGAAGCTGCCGGGCATGGGATTTCGGCGCGCGGGCTTTACGCCGACGTTCAGCAAATTTGCGGGCGAAGCGTGTCAGGGCGTTCAGGTGTATGTGACCGACCGCAGCGTCGCCGACACGGCGCTGGCGGGGCTCGTGCTGCTCGAGACGATCATGGATCTCTGGCCGAACGACGCGAAAATCGACAGAGCGCCCCACTTCAACAATCTCCTGGGCGACGACGCATTCCAGCTCGGCCGGGAAGACGCGCGCGCTCTCATGGCGCGCCACAGGCCGCTCGTTCAGGACTTCGAGCGCCGCGCGGCGACCTATAGGCTGTACTGACGCATCTGAAGGCGGCTCCCTCGCAC
>CAKUAV010000275.1 GCA_934636425.1 uncultured Clostridia bacterium | reverse complement strand
GGGAGTACGCTGGGGCTGCGCGCCCCAGACTGCGCCAAAGAGTCTTCGACTCTCTGGACTCTCCTCAGGGGCTGGCCGAGTGGTAAAGTGCGCTTCACGCGGCGGGGGTGTGTTGGTGCGTGTTCGCGACGCCGGCGCGCCTTGATACCTCATGCCAAATCGTAATATAATTTCCATACAAGCGAGGTGCATATTTATGAAGCTGACGCTGGGCGAGGAGCGCGTGATCGTGCGGGGCATGCGCCCGGAGGAAAACCCGTGGGGCGCGTATCAGTTCCCCTGCCCGTACGATCTGGGCGACCGGCTGGTCGTGGGTGTTCACGTCGATGCGGACGACATACGCTGCTTCGGCACGGACAACCGCTGGTTTGAGAGCCGCGACAAGGGCGCGACATGGCGCGAGGTCGGCCCCGAGACGGCGGCGCAGTGCGGCGTGCGCCTGGACAACGGCGATAGAATCTATTTTCCGATGGAGTCGGGCGTGAGCCTGAAAAACTACCGGCTGACGGAATGGACGCAGCGCCTGCCGAACTATGACCGCACCGCCCGCGCCGAGGAGGGGACGCTGCCCGTGCCCGACGGCGTGACGGCCTGGTTCGTCGGCCGCAAAATATACGCCTACAACGCCGACCGCCTGCCGCCGAGCCTTGCGAAGAAGCAGTGGCTGATGAAGCGCATCCCCGCCGGCCAGACCGAGCCGGTCACGGAATACGCGCAGCTGGACTGGCCGTATCTCACGCGCGTGGTTCACATGGATATTCCGAACGGCGAGCCGATACTGAAGCCGATTTTCCCGCGCGGGCGGCCGCAGATCGGGCCGGACGGGGCGATCTGGGTGCCGTGCTTCTCCGGCGAGGGGCATCTGAACCCGGAAAACGGCTGGTACAGCCCCTATTACAGCGCGGAGATTTTCCGCTCCGAGGACAACGGCAGGACGTTCACCCGCCGCGCGCACATGGAGTACGAGGCCGACAACAAGACCTATCCCTACGCCAGCGGCGGCTTTTCCGACAGCGATTTTGCGTTCATGCCGGACGGCTCGATGGTGTGGTTCATGCGCTCGAACTGGTACGGCAGCACCGGCGAGGAGTGGAGCCCCATGTACTTTTCGCGCTCCGAGGACATGGGACGCACATGGACGAAACCGAAAGTATTTTCCGATATCGGCACGCTGCCGCGCCTGTGCAGTCTCAAGTGCGGCGTGACGCTGGTGATCTATGCGCGCCCGGGGATGTACATAAGCGCCTGCGCGGACGGCAGGGGGCTTGAGTGGAGCGCGCCGGTCGAGCTGATGACCGGCGGCGACCGCAGCGCTCTGGCCAACGAGAAGATCGAGCATCCGACGTTCCATCAGTGGGACGGCGCGTGCAACAATCCCGAGCTGATCCCGATCAGCGACGACACGGCGCTGGTGTTCTACAGCGACTTCTACTATCCGGACGAGACGGGCGTCAAGCGCAAGACGATACTCTGCCGGACTGTGACGGTCGGCTGAGCCGCTTCCGCCCGGCGCGCCGAGGGCAAGGCGCGCAATGGCATGGCCCGCGCCGCGAATACGCAGCCGCTTTGCCGCGCAATGTATTTTTGCGATTCGATTGCCCATGCTCATTTGCACAACAGATGCCGGCGCGCGCGTCAAGCCGCCGACAGTTGTTCCGCATTTTCTGCGCGCGCTTCGAGTCTGAACGCCTGCGCGTGAAGACAGCATCGCGATGCAGCCTGACCTGCCGAGCCATGATCGGGCTTCGGCGGGTCTTTCTGCGCATCAGCCACTCCCGAGTCTGAACGCCTGCGCGTGCAGACAGCATCGCGATATAGCC
>CAKUAV010000274.1 GCA_934636425.1 uncultured Clostridia bacterium | reverse complement strand
AAGCCGGCACTGCCGGCCGGAGAGCCGGCGGCGAGGGTGTAGCCGCGGGCACGAGTCTGCCAGTCGCTGCCGTCCAGCGCACAGGATTTCAGACTGATCGCGCAGGCGTCCATGTCGTTGACGATCATGTAAATGCGGCCGTTCGTCACGCCGATGGTCGGCCCGCTCTCGGAGAAATAGAACAGATCGGAGGCGGGCGTGCTGATCAGCGACACAGTGCCGTCGTCCAGATGAATGCCGTAGAGCAGATCGCGCTGAACGTAGTCGTCGCCGCTGTATTCAATGCTGCACACCGAGGCGTAGAGCACGCCGTCGGCAATGCCGTGCAGCGCGGGCATCTGATTGTCCAGCGATATCTCGGGCAGAGCGGTGCCGTCGGTCTTCATGCGTACGATTTCAATGCTGGAGGAGTCGCTGGAATAGTCGCTGTACACGCCGTAAATTATGCCGTCTTCCATCAGGCGATAGTCCAGACTTATTCTCTCGTTGTCCGGGAATTCCGCCAGCTGGTCGGTGGCCAGCGTCTCAAGATCGGTGCGGTAAACGCCGCCGTTCACATTGACTTCATAGGTTTCGCCGGTCTCGCTGTCGTAGAGCCAGAAGGGATTGCGCGTGTAGTAGACATATCCGTCCTGAATGCCCAGAAAGCCCGTGCCATAGCCGGCCAGCACGGTGATCGCGCCGCTCTTGAGCTCCATGCGGCACAGCTGCGCTCCCACAGGCGCGCCGACGCCCTCGAAGAACACGCTCTCGCTGTTCTCCGCCCAGTCGAGATAATAGTACATCCCGTCCTGCACGGCCAGCGGATAATAGTTGTAGGAATGCTCCTCGTCGTCGATCAGCACGCGCGCGTCGCTGCCGTCGATGTTGCAGGAGCCCACGCCCCAGTAGAAGCGGCCGTCCGCCGCAATGGCATGATCGACATAGCTGCGCGATACGATCGTCCTTTCGCCCAGAGAATTCATGACGACCAGCGCGTATTCGCTGTCCGGCTCCTCGTAGCTGACGGCCAGCAGATTGCCGTTTTCCGCCTCGAGCAGCGACATCATGCCCTCGTAGATGCGGCTCGCGCCCGCGCCGGTGGAGGTCATGCGGTATACGCCGGTCTCCACGCTGTCAATGCTGCCCGAATAGTAGACCGTGTCGCCGTCGATCATCGCACTGCCCGATATGACCAGCGCGCCCTCGGCCAGCGCCGAAGCGCAGATCAGCATCAGCGCAGCAATACAGGCGGTGATTCTTTTGAACATCTCTCATCCCTCCGTTGGACTGATATTTGTTGGACGATGGGGAGCGCGCGGCAGTTCCAAAGACCGGCATAATTCCCCATAATCCCACATTATTATACCACGCGCAGGACGATTTGTAAACGCGCGCCGTGCGTCCGCTCCGATATATCTGCTTTTGCGCAAAGCAGCAAAAGAAAACGGCGGCGCGCCTGCTTGTCAAAAAATGAAGCGACAGAAGTCGGGGCATGCTGACGGAAAGCGCGAGACAGCGCCGTAAACATTGCGCCGCAGTGCTGATCATGCCAAATCTCCGCTAAAACATGGACGCCAGCCGTTGCCTGTCAGCCATGCTTTGAAGGATGACGGGGTGCCATAGAGCGATCGCTGAAGCCCGCCTTTTTTCGATGCGTCAATCGACGCTTTTTTTCTCTGCGGATCTTCAATATCGTTCGTCACACATATGTATTATGGCGTATTTTGCGCTCTGCGCCTGCCGTTTAGATGGAATATGACATTACAGGCGCCGACGGCCAATCAGGCGCTTTTCGACACGCTGACGGCGATGCGCCTGTGCATCACGCTTGCTCACGGCCATAA
>CAKUAV010000273.1 GCA_934636425.1 uncultured Clostridia bacterium | reverse complement strand
CCCCCTCCTCCGCGCTGGGTTCCTGCCGCTACAAGCTCAAGGATCCCGACGAGGACGACACCGACTATAAGACCATACTCGAGATGTTCAAGAAGTACGACATCCGCTATTTCTTCTATAACGGCGGCAACGACTCCATGGACACCTGCAACAAAATCTCGAAGTTCATGCTGAAGAACGGCTACGAGTGCCGCTGCATGGGCATCCCCAAGACCATCGACAACGACCTGGCCGGCACCGATCACTGCCCCGGCTTCGCCTCCGCCGCCAAGTACATCGCCACCTCCGTCATGGAAGTGTATCATGATTCCCGCGTGTACGACACCGGCATGATCACCATCATGGAGTGCATGGGCCGTCACGCCGGCTGGCTGACTGCCTCCGCCGCTCTGGCCAACGTGGGCGGCAACGGCCCCGACCTGATCTACGTCCCCGAGGTCGATTTCGATCTGGATTCCTTCACCGCCAAGGTTAAGGAGATCTACGCCAGGCAGAAGAAGTGCTTCGTGGTCGTCTCCGAGGGCATCCACGACAAGGAAGGCACGTTCATCGCCGAGTACGCCAACAAGAACATGGCCAAGGACTCCTTCGGCCACGCTCAGCTGGGCGGCACCGCGGCCTTCCTGGCCAACTACATCAAGGAAAAGACCGGCGCGAAGGTCCGCGGCATCGAGCTTTCTCTGCTTCAGCGCTGCGCCGCGCACTGCGCCTCCCAGACCGACATCGACGAGTCCTTCGCCTCCGGCAAGGCCGCCGTCGAGAACGCGGTCGCGGGCGTGACCGACAAGATGGTCGGCTTCGAGTGCACCCGTGAGAACGGCAAGTACACCTGCAACATCAAGCTCTTCCCGCTGACCATCGTGGCCAACACCGAGAAGAAGCTGCCCCTCGAGTGGATCAACGAGACCGGCGACGGCATCAATCAGGGCTTCATCGACTACGCCCTGCCGCTGATCCAGGGCGAGACCAAGCTGACCAAGGAGAACGGCCTGCCCCGCTTCGTCCACCTCAAGAAGGTTAAGGCTGAGCCCAAGGCCTGATTTCGCGCATAACAAGAGCCGCCGCACGTTTTTCGTCGCGGCGGCTTTTGCCATAAGGCGCAGGCGCGCAATACGTCCCCCCGAAACGTCCGAAGCCCGCGCGGCATGCGCGCTCAGGCCAGGCGTCAGCGTCGACAGGCCGCCGGCGATTCGGGCAATGCCCGTGTGCGCCTTCAGCCTGCGCTTTCCGATTTTGCCGATTGCCGCAGGCAGCTTTTGCATATGCACAAGGAGGAATCCGCCATGCTTCCCGAGGGATTCGTTTTTCTGGACGAGGCCGTGCCCGGCTCGCTGAGCGACGCCAAATACGCCGGATGCGACAACTTTGTCGGCGCGCCGGTGGACGGCTATAAAGCGCCCCGCGTCGCCGGATCGAAGGCGCTGGCCGAGGCGCTGGCCGTCGTCGCCGAAAAGGCGCGCGCGATGGGCTATCGGCTGCTGTTCTGGGACGCGTACCGGCCGCAGCGCGCCGTCAATCACTTCATCCGCTGGTCGAACGCACCGGAGGACGGAAAAACCAAAGCCGCGCACTATCCGAACATCGACCGCACGCAGCTCATACCGCTGGGTTATGTCGCCGAAAAGTCCGGCCACAGCCGCGGCGGCACGATCGACCTGACGCTGACCGATCTGGACGGAAAGCCGCTCGACATGGGCGGCGATTTCGACCTGATGGACGAGCGCTCGCATCACGGCTCCCCGCTCGTTTCAGCCGCTCAGACCGCCAACCGCGAAATCCTGCGCGCGCTCATGACCGGCAGCGGCTTTACCGATTACGAAAACGAGTGGTGGCACTA
>CAKUAV010000272.1 GCA_934636425.1 uncultured Clostridia bacterium | reverse complement strand
ATTTGAGACGCGGCACCTGGCGGGGGAGCTTGCTCCCCCGTCCACCAGCTTGTCAAATTCTTTTTTGACAAGCTGAGACGGCCGGCAGAAGCCGACCGCCAGGCTAGTGCCCGACCAATCCCCGAACATTCAGGGAGGACGCAAGCGCGCAGTCGATCACATACACGCCGTCTCTATCGAGATATTCCTTCCATTCATCCGCCGTCGGGAACGAGCAGAAGGCGTTGATATCCGCCTCCTCGGCAGTAAACGGCAGCTTCGTGGTTTCCAGCAGATAGTATTCGCCGCTGCCCTCCCAGGTCTCCAGCGCCACCTGCGCATGGCCGGGCGTGATAATAATCATGGCGTTCATGTTGGCCGATTGCAGCGCGGAGGCCACCAGCAGCGCCGTTTCGATGCAGATGCCGGAGCGGCTGGAAAGGACTTCGGCAGGCGGCAGCACGCGCTGATTCGCCCCGAAGGAATACGGCCCCATGTTATAGCGCACGCCCCGCTGGCTGATAGCTCCCTGAATGCCCAGCGCCTGAATCAGCGTAGTTTCCGCCTGGGAGACCTCGGCAGGATAGGCCAACTGATAGCCGGGCAGGCTCTCGTAGCCCTCGCCGAAGGTGGTATGAATCCAATCGATGGCGTCGCGCCGGAGATCGAGTATTGCCTGGGATTCCGGATCCAGCCACGCCAGCAGGGTGTAAGGCTCGATCATGCCGAACTCGTTGTTGTACATGGAAAAATCGTACAGGCTGCGCAGCGTTACATTCCGGCTTTCGGCGGCCAGAATCGCGCCCGTTTCCTTATCGGTGACCTTCAGCACGATCTGCGTGGTCTTTTCTCCGCTGAGCGACGGTACCTCCGGCAGCACGGGCGGCTTGATCTGGAAAAAACGAATCTCCGGCGTGACGGTGACCATCTGGTAATATTGCTGAGAAAAGCCGGTGATCTCCGCCTCAACGAGCACCTCGCGGCTGCCGGAGCCGGTGTAAAGAAGCAGATTGATCGCCGAATCCATGGACGGATACAGGTTCGGGTAAATTTCATCGATGAAAGAATAATACAGATTTGCCTCGTCCGAGGGCGCCTGATCCGAGCACAGCGCGGCGCAGACGTCATACTGGGTGACCAACAGCGTATACATCATGCTCTCGTAATGCCAGAGGATCACCGGCTGCCGCGCCACGAGCTGAGCGGAAGAAAACTGCATCAGCGGATCCTGATTCACGATGGCCGTGTAATCGGCATAGAGCTTATCCTGAAAGGCGTCGATCTGCCGAACGTAGCCCGCCCACACGTCGGTCATGGCCGCGGGGCAGTTCATGGACAGGTAGTTCGTCCGCACGTCGCCCATGGCGGTATACATGCCGTCCAGCAGCTCGGTTTCCGACGCGTATGTCCCCTGAGCCGCTCTCGTCTGAACCTCCATCAGCGGATCGCTGGAGTGGTAATAGTCTGCGTAAAACGCCAGATATTCCTGCAGAATGCCGCAGGCGGTTACGGCGTTTGCATACTGCTGACCGTACTGCTGCGCCCAGCCGGGATTGGCTTCCAGAGATGCTGCCAGAAGCGCGCATTCCTCCTGCACGCTCTGGCAATGCTCCACATATTCCAGCATCGCGGAGGCATATTCGCTGTCCCCGTTTTCCATGGAACGGCTGTATACCTCCGTGAACGTCTGCGTGGCGGCGGACATATCGGCGCTCAGGGCGTTCAGGCGCGTGTAGACTGCCGCAAAATCCGCATCCGATGCGGCGGTCTGCCCGCCTTCCGCAAAGGCAAAGGTTTCCGAGGCGTGAACCAGCGCGGAGAGCACCGCGTCCGCGTCCTCCTGCAGATACGCCGCGCCATACAGCAGCG
>CAKUAV010000271.1 GCA_934636425.1 uncultured Clostridia bacterium | reverse complement strand
GGTTCCAGCTCTTCACGGCGACCAGCGTATTGGGGTCGAGGCCGAGCACTGTGCCGGTCGTGTCGAGGGCGTATATCATGTCGCTGCCGGCGGCGAGCACATTCTCGGCGGATTGGTTGAATATGTGCGCGTCGCTGAGCAGGCCGGCGGTCAGGTCATAGACGCGCAAGATCTTGGCAAACTCATAGGAGCCGAGGAAGTAGACGCGGTTGTTGAGCGCGGTGACGGCGGTCACGGTGTCGCTGGTGATCAGCCGCCAGTCGACCTGACCCTTCATGCGCAGCTCAAGGCCGCCCTCGGGCAGTATCTGCGTTTCGAACGTGCCGAAATTCTGCCAGATCGCGCCGTCCTTCAGGCGGGAGGGCTGCAGCGTGTTGGTTTCCGGCTCATACAGGCTGGTTTCGTAGCTGCCGTCGGCCTGAGGCACGCTGACGCACAGTCCGTCGACGCTCGCATAGAGCGTGCAGTCCTCGGCGGGCAGCTCCATAACGGGCGATGTGGCCAGCGTGGTCAAATCGAGCTTCATCAGCTGCCGGATTTCGGGGCAGGCGATGTAGTAGACGGCATTGTGGTCGGCCACATAGACGGCCTGGCCGCTGCACGCGTCGATGGTGAACGCGTTCTGAGCGCCCTTTTCGACGATGGCGAGCTGGTAGGCGCTGTCGCCGGTGGGGTCGGCCAGCGCGACCACGCCCTTGCCGGTCACAGCGAGTATCTCGGTGACATACTCGAGCGGCAGAGCGGTGTCGGTGCCGTCGGCCTCAACGAGATGCGCGACGTCGTTTGCGTCGATATACGCATCAGCGCCGGCATAGGTGGGGTCATTGTATTCGTCCGCCAGCGCGGCGTCGACGAACAGGGGGCAGACCATGACTATGGTCAGAAGCAGAGCAATGATTTTTTTCATGTCACTCACCTCCAAAAATCTACTTCTTAGACGGCTGCGCGCAGCGCTCTGTTCCTGCTTTTGGAAAGAAATTTATCTTTTTTCGCGGTGCTTTCTACTTATTCATATACAGTGCGCTTATCCGATGCGCGTGAGAAATAGATCGAATCGGGGTTGGGATGCGGGGGTTATGTTGGAACGCGGGTGCGCGCTGGCGCGGCGGTTGCGGTGGTGGGGCGCGCGGAGGAACGGCGAGGGGAAATGCGAAATGTGGAATGCGGAATTGGAGGACGCGGGAACGGCGCAGGGCGAGGGGAAATTCGGAATTCGGAATTCGGAATGCGGAATTGGGGACGGGGGACGGCAGGGGGGGAAAAATTCGGAATGCGGAATTGGGGCGCGGGGGATGGGCGTGTTCGGCGATGCGTTTCTGTCGCGGCGCTTTGCCTCGGTTCACGCCTGCTGTTTGCCGCATGGCGACAAACAGGACGGCTTGCGATAGCTTGCGTTCCTATTCCGCCGGGTCGAGATCGCTGTTCGTGCGTTCTCGCGGCGTTGGCGCGGTTATCTGCCTTTGTGGGTTCACTTCGGGTTTGGCCGTTTCTTTGTGGCGATCTCGACGGGGTTGCCGGGGACGGGGTTACCGGGGACGCGGGGAACGGGGCTGACGGCGTGGCTTTTGTGCGCTTTTGCGCAGCCGCATTGGCTTTGAAATGCTTTCCGTGGGGAGTACGCTGGGGCTGCGCGCCCCAGACTGCGCCAAAGAGTCTTCGACTCTCTGGACTCTCTTCACGCTGCGGCGGGGCTGCGTTGGTGCGGATTCGTGGCTTTTGTGCGCCTTTGCGCAGCCGCATTGACCCTGCAATGCTTTCCGCGGGGAGTACGCTGGGGCTGCGCGCCCCCAAACCTGCGCCAAAGAGTCGACTGTGGAAGCGGCACTGCCGCCTTCTCTGGACTCTCTTCACGCTGCGGCGGGGCTGCGTTGGTGCGGATTCGTGGCTTTTGTGCGCCTTTGCGCAGCCGC
>CAKUAV010000270.1 GCA_934636425.1 uncultured Clostridia bacterium | reverse complement strand
TCACGCTCTGGCTGGAGCAGCAGGCCGCCGCGCTCAAACAGCTGGGCGCCGCGGACGTGGACGAGCGCATTGTGACGCTGCTGCGCAATCAGTGCGTCGATCTGTGCGAGAGAACTTTTGACCTGACAATAGAGTAGTGCGCGCCCTGAAATGCGGGCTGCCGCGCCCGAAAGCCCCGATTCAGCGCTGGTGAACGCGGCTTTCATCATGAAAAACGCGGATTTATCCGCCCAGGGCTTGCAGCCTGCATTTTTTCAGACGCGCGCCGATCTTTGCTGCACAACGAAAGAGGGATGTTATATGAGTACAGCCACCTACAATTGTCCATGCTGCGGCGGGCCGCTCCAGTTCAGCGGCGAAAGCGGCAAGCTGGAATGCGCCTCCTGCGGCAACGCCTATGAGCCGGACGCGCTGGAAATGATGAATCCGGCAGACAGCGGAGAGCAGATTTCCTTCTCCAATGCCGCCGAGAGCTTCGGCGCGGGCGAAACGGGCGTGCAGGGCTACATCTGCAAAAACTGCGGCGCGGAGCTGATGGCGGACGAGACGACGACCGCCACCGAGTGCCCCTACTGCGGCAGCCCCACGATACTGCCCGACCGCATAGAGGGCGGCGTGAAGCCCGAAAAGATCATACCGTTTGTCGTGACGAAGGAACAGGCGCAGAAGCAGTTTGAGGAGTACTTCAAGGGCAAAAGGCTGCTTCCGAACGTCTTTACAAACGGCCGCAACCGCATTTCGGAAATGCGCAGGCTGTACGTGCCCTACTGGCTGTTTGACTGCAGCGCGCAGGCCGATATGGTCTACGATGCGGAAAAGATACGCACGGAGAGGCGCGGCGACTGGGAAATCACCCGCACCGCCCATTACGCCGTGCGCCGCAGGGGCGGCATGCGCTTTGAGAACATCCCCGTGGACGGCAGCGTCAAGCTGGACGACAAGCTCACGGAATCGCTGGAGCCCTACGATCTGAAAGCGGCGATTCCCTTCCAGAGCGCCGTTCTCGCCGGCGCAATGGCCGACCATGCGGACGCGGACTGCGCCCAGTGCGAAAAGCGCGCCGTGGAGCGCGTCGAGCGCAGCGTGGAGGACGCCATGCGCGACACTGTGCAGGACTATGATCAGGTGAGCGAGCGCAGCCGGCGCATATACACGCAGGACGGCCGGGCGACGCCCGCGCTGCTGCCCGTGTGGATGATCACCACCGAAAAAGAGGGCAAGACCTACACGTTCGCCATAAACGGCCAGACAGGCAAGCTCACCTGCGACGTGCCCGCCGACAAGAAGAAGTCGCTTCTGTGGGGCGGCGGCGTATTCGCCGGCGTTTTCGGCGTTGCGGCGCTGATTCTTGCGCTGTTGGACGCGCTGGGCAGCGGCTCGCTGCTGATCGGCGCTGTGGTCGCGCTCATCATTGCGCTGGCTGTGGTCGGCGCGCTGAAGGGGCAGCTCAAGCAGGCCGTGCAGCAGAGCGCGGCGCACGGCTACATACAGGACGGCTCGTTCCATCTGGACGCGCATATCGACCGCTTCCTGTATGAGAGCACGACAAAGCGAAAAATCGAAAGCAATACGCAGAAGAAATAAGGAGGACAACGCAATATGGGTCTGATCGCAGCGGCATTGAACGCGGCGGGCGGCACGCTCGCCAGCCAGTGGAGAGAGTATTTTTATGTGGAATCCCTGCCGGACAACGTGCTGGCGACAAAGGCGGAGAAAAGGGTGAACGGGCGCTTCGGCGGCAGCCGCCGCGAGGACGACAACGTGATTTCCGACGGCAGCGTCATCGCCGTGGCCGACGGCCAGTGCATGATGATCGTCTCTCAGGGCAAGATCATGGACTTCTGCGCCGAGCCGGGCGAATATGTCTTTGAGCAGGGCGGCGAGCCCAGCATCTTCTATGGGCCGTTCAACGGCGAGAAGATGAAAGCCGTTTTGAAAACCACCTTCGACCGCCTTTCCTTCGGCGGTCAGGCCGGCAGGGATCAGCG
>CAKUAV010000269.1 GCA_934636425.1 uncultured Clostridia bacterium | reverse complement strand
ATCGTTGAACACCTTGGTGACGGCGGCCTTGAAGCCGGTCTCATGGGTGCCGCCCTCGGGCGTGGGGATATTGTTGACGAATGAGAAGAGATTCTCGTTGTAGGAATCGGTGTACTGGATCGCCGCCCTCAGCCGCACACCGTCGCGCTCTCCGGAGAACGTGATCATGTCGGAGATGGGCGTTTTGTCGTCGTTTAAGTATTTCACAAAGTCGGCCAGACCGCCGGCATAGCAGTATTCCACGCGGCGCTCGTCCGGCTCCTTGACGCGCTCGTCGGTAAAGACGAATTTCACGCCGCTGTTGAGATAGGCCAGCTCGCGCAGGCGGCGGCGCACGGTGTCGCCCGAAAACGTCGTCGTCTCAAAGACGCGCGCGTCGGGCTTGAAGCAGACCTGAGTGCCGTGGCGGCGGGTGTTGCCGATCTTTTCCAGCGGCGCGACCGGCCGCCCCGAGTCGATCTTGCCGGTCTTGGGGTCCTCGCGGCTCTCATAGCGCTGCTGGTAGTGCGCATAATCCTGGAACACGTCCACAACCAGCCATTCGGAGAGCGCGTTCACGACCGACGCGCCCACGCCGTGCAGGCCGCCGGAATAGGCGTAGTTCTTGTTGTTGAACTTGCCGCCGGCGTGCAGCTGCGTGTAGACCACCTCGACCGCGGATATGCCCAGCTGCGGGTGGATGTCCACCGGTATGCCGCGGCCGTTGTCGGTCACCGTGCAGGAGCCGTCCCTGCCCAGCGTGACGGTGATCTCGTCGGCATAGCCGTTGGCGGCCTCGTCTATGGCGTTGTCGACGATCTCCCAGATCAGATGATGAAGGCCGCGCGAGCCGGTCGAGCCGATGTACATTCCGGGGCGCATACGCACCGCGTCCAGTCCCTCGAGCACCTGTATGTCGCTGGCCTGATATTTTTTAGCGTTTGCCATGTGTTCCTCCATTGAAGCATATAAGCGCGCGCAGCGCACGCAAAGCAATCTTATATATTATAGCACATTTCCCGAAAATTGCAAAGTCAGCTCCTGTAAAGAATGTCTGTGCGGAAGCACGCTGCGGTTTTCAGACGCATTTTGGCTGTTTTTGATCATCGCTGCTTGACAGCTTTTTTTCGCGCCGCTATAATAATAATCGTAGTGCATCAAATGTTGCTTTAGGGCTCTCTTTGAGGGCGGGAGGAGAAAATCATGCTGAACATCAGTCATCTGACAAAGACCTACGGCGAAAAAAAGGCCGTGGACGATCTGTCGCTGTCCATTGCGCCCGGCGAAATTTACGGCTTCATCGGCCACAACGGCGCGGGCAAGACGACGACGCTCAAGGCGGTCGCGGGCATACTGCAGTTTGACGCGGGCGAAATCACAATCGGCGGTGCGTCGATCAAGGCCGATCCCATCGCCTGCAAGCGCATGATGGCCTATATCCCCGACAATCCCGATCTGTACGAATACATGACCGGCATAAAGTATCTCAACTTTATCGCCGATATATTCGCCGTGCCGGCCGACAAGCGGCAGGAGCGCATCCGCAAATACGCCGATCTGTTCGAGCTGACGGACGATCTGGCGCAGAGCATCGCGGCCTATTCGCACGGCATGAAGCAGAAGCTGGCGATCATCGCCGCGTGGATGCACGAGCCCCGTCTGGTGCTTATGGACGAGCCGTTCGTCGGGCTGGACCCCAAGGCGTCGCACAGTCTCAAGAGCATGATGCGCGAGATGTGCGATCAGGGCGGCGCGATATTCTTCTCGACGCACGTGCTCGAGGTGGCGGAAAAGCTGTGCGACAAGGTGGCCATCATAAAGAGCGGGCGGCTGATTCGATCGGGCACGATGGAAGAGGTGCGCGGTGACGACAGCCTTGAGGACGTGTTCCTTGAACTGGAGGGAGAAGAATGCTGAAGACGCTGCTTCGAAAGCAGATCGCGGAGATATTCCGCAATTACTACTACGATCCCAAAAAGAACCGCGCGCGCTCAAAAGGCGCGACGATCGCCTATATCGTGCTGTTCGCGTTTTTGATGATCGGCGTGCTGGGCGGCATGTTCACGGGGCTGTCGATTGCGCTGTGCGGCGCGCTCCATGAAGCGGGCATGGAC
>CAKUAV010000268.1 GCA_934636425.1 uncultured Clostridia bacterium | reverse complement strand
TCGGGATGGATCTCAATGCCCTGCTCACGGGACACCTCAATGGCGGCCTCCATGACGGCGCGGGTCTGCATCTCGGCGATTTCGGGATAGGTCACGGACAGGCGGCAGCCGCGGTGGCCCATCATCGGATTGAACTCATGCAGCGCGTCGATCTTTTCGACAATGGCGGCAGAGGTTGTGCCCAGCTCGTTGGCGATGGCCACGATCTCCTCGGTCATGTTCTTTGCCGGCAGGAACTCGTGCAGCGGCGGATCCAGGAAGCGGATGGTCACCGGGCGCACGCCCATAACCTCGTAAATGCCCTTGAAATCGCCCTTCTGCATGGGCAGGATCTTGTCCAGGGCGGCACGGCGCTGCTCTTCTGTGCTGGAGAGAATCATCTCGCGCACGGCAGCGATGCGGTCGGCCGCAAAGAACATATGCTCCGTGCGGGTCAGGCCGATGCCCTCCGCGCCGTACTTGACGGCCACGGCGGCGTCGCGCGGATTGTCGGCGTTTGTGCGCACCTGCAGCCGGCGCACCTTGTCCGCCCAGCCCATCAGCGTGGCGAAATCACCGGACACGTCGGCGTCCACGGTCGGTATGGCCTCGCCGTACACATTGCCCGTGGAGCCGTCCAGAGAGATGAAGTCGCCCTCGCGATACTTAAAGCCGCCGGCGATGAGAATCTTCTTTTCCTCGTCGATCTTCAGCTCGCCGCAGCCGGCCACGCAGCAGGTGCCCATGCCGCGCGCCACGACGGCCGCGTGAGAGGTCATGCCGCCGCGGATGGTCAAAACGCCCTGAGCGTGATTCATGCCCTCGATGTCCTCGGGCGAAGTCTCCAGACGCACCAGCACAGCCTTGCGGCCGGCCTTGGCGGCGGCGGTGACTTCGGCGGCGGTGAAATAGATCTGGCCGCAGGCGGCGCCGGGCGACGCGGGCAGACCCTTGGCGATGGGCTGCGCGGCCTTGAGCGCCTTCTGCTCGAACTGCGGATGCAGCAGCGCGTCCAGCTGGCGCGGCTCGACCATCATAACGGCGTCCTCTTTGCTGATCATGCCCTCGTTGACCATGTCGACGGCGATCTTCAGCGCGGCCTGAGCGGTGCGCTTGCCGTTGCGGGTCTGGAGCATATACAGCTTGCCGCGCTCGATGGTGTATTCCATGTCCTGCATGTCGCGGTAGTGCTTTTCAAGAATATCGGCGATCTCGGTAAACTGGCGGTACACGTCGGGCATAACCTGCTCGAGCGTGGCGATCTGCTGAGGCGTGCGGATGCCGGCCACGACGTCCTCGCCCTGCGCGTTGATCAGATACTCGCCGTAGAGCTTGTTTTCGCCTGTGGAGGGATTGCGCGTAAAGGCCACGCCTGTGCCGGAGGTTTCGCCCATGTTGCCAAACACCATGGACTGCACGTTGACGGCCGTGCCCCAGTCGCCGGGGATATCGTTCATGCGGCGATAGTAAATGGCGCGCTCATTGTCCCAGGAGCGGAAAACGGCCTTGATGGAGGCCAGCAGCTGCTCGCGGGGGTCCTGCGGAAATTCTGAGCCGATCTCGCGCCGATACAGCGCCTTGAAGCGGCGGACGATTTCCTTCATATTAACGGTTGTCAGCTCGGTGTCAAATTTGACGCCCTCCGACTCCTTGATATCGTCCAGTATGCCTTCAAAGAGCGCCTTGTCCACGCCCATGACGACGTCCGAGAACATCTGTATGAAGCGGCGGTAGGAATCATAGGCGAAGCGCTCGTTGCTGGTCAGTCTGGCCAGTCCCTGAACAGCCACATCGTTCAGGCCGAGGTTCAGGATGGTATCCATCATGCCGGGCATGGAAACGCGCGCGCCGGAACGAACGGAAACGAGGAAGGGGTTTTCCAGATCGCCGAACTTTTTGCCGCAGATTTTTTCGGTCTCGGCCAGCGCCGCGTCGATCTGTTCGAGAATTTCAGCGGGAATCTCCTTGTTGTTGGCATAATACGCCGTGCAGGCTTCGGTCGTGACGGTGAATCCCTGCGGAACGGGGAGATTCAGGCCGGTCATTTCAGCCAGATTGGCGCCCTTGCCGCCCAGAAGGTTGCGCATCTTCGCGTTGCCTTCCTTGAAGAGATATACATACTTGTGAGACATGATAACCC
>CAKUAV010000267.1 GCA_934636425.1 uncultured Clostridia bacterium | reverse complement strand
GTTCTATACAGGACGCACGCACCGTCTGGGCGAGACCCACGAAGGCGCTGCGACCATGGACTGGATGGAGCAGGAACAGGAGCGCGGCATCACCATTACGTCCGCGGCGACCACATGCGAATGGCGTCACTGCCAGATTAACATCATCGACACGCCCGGCCACGTCGATTTTACCGTCGAGGTCGAACGCTCCCTGCGTGTTCTGGACGGCGCGGTCGCCGTATTCTGCGCCAAGGGCGGCGTTGAGCCGCAGTCCGAGACCGTGTGGCATCAGGCCACAAAGTACGGCGTGCCCCGCCTGGCCTACGTCAACAAGATGGACATCACCGGCGCCGATTTCTTCCGCGTCGTGGACATGATGAAGGAGCGCCTCAAGGCCAACGCCGCGCCCATTCAGCTGCCCATAGGCGCCGAGGCTTCGTTCGTCGGCATAATCGACCTGCTCACAATGAAGGCCGAGATCTACAAGGACGATCTGGGCAACGTCATGGAGCAGACCGACATCCCCGCCAATCTGCAGGAGGAAGCCGAGCTGTGGCGCGCCAACCTGATCGAGTCTGTGGCCGAGGCCGACGACGAGATCATGGAGAAGTTCCTGGAGGGCGAAGAGCCCACCACCGAGGAGCTCAAGGCCGCCATCCGCCGCGCGACAATCGCCGGCAAGCTCAATCCTGTGCTGTGCGGCACGTCCTATCGCAACAAGGGCGTTCAGCCCCTGCTCGATGCGGTTGTGGACTATCTGCCCTCCCCGCTTGACATCCCCCCGGTGACCGGCGTCGACAAGAACACCGGCGAGCCGGCTGAGCGCATCGCCTCCGACGACGAGTCGTTTTCCGCGCTGGCGTTCAAGATCATGGTCGACCCGTTCGTGGGCAAGCTCGCCTTTGTGCGCGTTTACTCCGGCGTGCTGACCTCGGGCAGCTATGTCTATAACTCCACAAAGGGCAAGCGCGAGCGCGTCGGCCGCATACTGCGCATGCACGCCAACCACCGCGAGGAGGTTGAAGAGGTGCGCGCGGGCGACATCGTCGGCATCGTGGGCTTCAAGGACACCACCACCGGCGACTCGCTGTGCGATGAGAAGAAGCCCATCATTCTCGAGTCCATGGAATTCCCGGATCCGGTTATCCGCGTCGCCATCGAGCCCAAGACCAAGGCCGGTCAGGACAAGATGGGCATCGCGCTGATGAGACTGGCTGAAGAGGATCCCACGTTCAAGACCTACACCGACGAGCAGACCGGCCAGACCATCATCGCCGGCATGGGCGAATTGCATCTGGAGATCATCGTCGATCGTCTGCTGCGCGAGTTCAAGGTCGAGGCCACTGTCGGCGCGCCTCAGGTCGCCTACAAGGAGACCGTGCGCAAGCGCGTCAAGGCCGAGGGCCTGTTCAAGCGTCAGACCGGCGGCCACGGCCAGTATGGTCACTGCTGCATCGAGGTCTATCCCCGCGAGCCCGGCGAAGGCTATATCTTCACCAACGACACCGTCGGCGGCGTCGTGCCCAAGGAGTTCATCGCCCCCATCGACAACGGCATCCGCGAGGCGGCGCAGAGCGGCGTTCTGGGCGGCTACGAAGTGGTCGATTTCGGCGTGTCTCTGTACGACGGCTCCTATCACGAGGTCGACTCCTCTGAAATGGCCTTTAAGATCGCCGGTTCCATGGCGCTCAAGGAAGCGCTGCGCAAGGCCGACTGCGCCCTGCTGGAGCCGATGATGAAGGTCGAGGTCGTCGTGCCGGACGAGTACATGGGCGACGTCATGGGCGATCTGAACGCCCGTCGCGGCCGCGTCGAGGGCATGGAGGCTCATGCGGGCCTGCAGTCCATACACGGCATCGTGCCGCTGGCCGAGATGTTCGGCTATGCGACCGACCTCAGATCCCGCACTCAGGGCCGCGGCAACTACACCATGCAGTTTGCGCAGTACGAAGAAGTCCCGCGCAGCATTGCCAACAAGGTGCTGGGCATCAAGGCCTGATTTATGCTCGATCGGGCGGGGGAACCCTCTCCCGCCCGTTATCAAAAAAGCTATTAATGGAAGGAATGATTTGAAATGGCGAAGGCAAAATTTGAACGCACGAAGCCCCATGTCAACGTGGGCACGATCGGCCACGTCGACCACGGCAAGAC
>CAKUAV010000266.1 GCA_934636425.1 uncultured Clostridia bacterium | reverse complement strand
ATAATCGCCAGCGTGCTGCCGCCCAGTCCCGAGAGGAACAGCAGGCTCAGCAGCACCAGCACCGCATACAGCCCCCACGTCTTGGAGGCATACTTCAAACCGACCATCATGTTTTCCCTCACTCTCCCATCAAATGCGCGCGGCTCAATCGGCCTTTTCCGCGCCGCGAACGTATATTGCCGTCTCCGTAACCACCTTGTCCATGGGCACGTCGCCCGGATGCTCGGGCACATGATCGACCAGCTGCATATCAAACGCCAGACCCACCTTCGGGCAGCGGCAGTCCTTCAGCAGCCGATCGAAATAGCCCTTGCCGTAGCCCAGCCGATCGCCCGTGCGGTCGAACGCCACGCCGGGCGCGAGCACCAGATCCATGTCCTGTATCGAGGCCAGCTCGTCTGTCACCGGCTCGGGCACGCCGTACGCGCCGCGCTCCATCTTTGTTTCCGCCGTGACGCGCGCGATCTCCAGATCGTGTCCGCGCGTGCGGGGCAGATACAGCTGCCGCCCCGAGCGCAGTATCTCGCGCAGCAGCCCGCCGGTCTGCACCTCGTCGGGCAGCGCCGCATAGCAGAGCACGCGCTTCGCCCTCAGATATTCGGCCATCGCCACGATGCGCTCGCAGATCCGCGCGGACAGCTCCGCCGCCTGGATCTTGCTCGCGTCCTCGCGCCTCTTCTTTACGCAGGCGCGAATTTCTTCTCTCGTCATCGCTCACTTCACCTCTCTGACAAATCTCTTGCCAAAGCCCAGCATGATTTCATAGGGGATCGTGCCGGAGAGCGCCGCCAGCTCGTCGGGCGTGATGCGCTCATCGCCCTGCGCGCCCAGGAGCACCGCCTCGCCGCCCAGCGCTTCCTCGGGAACGTCGGTCGCGTCGGCCATCATCTGATCCATGCACACGCGCCCGACCAGCGGCGCGCGCTTTCCTCCGATCAGCACGTCGGCTCTGCCGCCCAGCGCCCTCGGATAGCCGTCGCCATAGCCCACCGGCAGCGTCACAATGCGCGTGCGCCTTTTCGCCCGCCATGCGCAGCCGTAGCCCACCGGCTCGCCCGCCTCGATCCACTCGATGCGCACGGGCCGCGTCTTCAGCGCCTGCGCGGGCATGACGCCCGGGAACAGGCCGTTCACCGACGCGCCGTAGAGCACGACGCCCGGCCGCACCGCGTCGAAGTGATAATCGCTCCCCAGCGCGACGCCCGTGCTGGCCGAAAGATGCCGGATCGGCTGAAAGCCCGCCTTCGCCGCCCGATCGCAGGCCGCGATGAAGCGCTCTCTCTGCCGCGCCGTGAACTCGACATCGCCGTCCGCATTGGCCAGATGGCTGAATATCCCCTGCATTTCGACGCGCGGGCAATGCCGCCATTTATCCAGCAGCGCGTCGATTTCCGCGTCCGTGCGCGCGCCGATGCGGGACATGCCCGTGTCGAGCTTCATGTGCGCGAGGGCGCGTTTGCCGGCTCTGCGCGCCGCGTTTTCCAGCAGGCGGAGCGTTTCCACATCGCCCACCGCCTGAGCCAGATCATATGCGGTCTCGGCCTCGGCGATGCGCGCGTCCATCGCGCCGCCCAGCACGAGTATCGGCGCGGCGACGCCCGCCTCCCGCAGCTCTATGCCCTCATCCGCGCAGGCCACGGCCAGCCCCCACGCGCCCGCGCTCAGCAGCCGTCTCGACACGGCGACGGCGTTATGGCCGTATGCGTCGTCCTTCACCACGGCGATCTGCCGAACCTCCGGCGCGCAGAACGAGCGCGCGATGCGAAAGTTGTTTTCAATCGCGTCCAGAGAAACCGTCAGCGTCGTCACGCTGTATGTCTGCATAAAGACTCTTCTTTCCGCGCCCATGCCAGAGCGCCCCTGTGTCCATAGCTTGTTTTATTATAACTCAAAGTCAACCTGAATGTAAATCCTTTTCTTGTAAATCTCTGGATTTTGCGCTATAATGGGAAAGGAAAATCTGAAAAACGCAGGAAGCCCGGCGCGCGAGCCGCCCGCCGTTTCCCGTCTGTTTTTTTCTGGGAGGACAGTATGCCGAAGAAGAAATCCAAAAAGGCGCTCAGGGCGCGCGCGCGCCGCAGGCGCACGATGAAGGCCGCAATCGAAACGGCCGCGCTGATCGCCGTGCTGCTCGTG
>CAKUAV010000265.1 GCA_934636425.1 uncultured Clostridia bacterium | reverse complement strand
GCATGGGTCTCAACGCGTTCTTCACCTACACGGTGTGCCTCGGCATGGGCTATACCTGGCAGCAGGGTCTGACCATCGTTCTGCTCTCCGGCATACTGTTTCTGATCATTACCATTTCTCCGCTGCGCTCGAAGATCATCTCTTCGATTCCCGCGCCGCTCAAGAGCGCCATCAGCGCGGGCATCGGCCTGTTCATCGCCTTCATCGGCCTGCTGAACGCCGACGTCGTCAAGCTGATCGGCGATACCGTCGTTGACGGCGTTGTCGTCGCCACCGACTATTCCGACATGGGCGCGATCACCACCGCCGGCCCGCTGCTGGCGCTGATCGGCATCGTGATCACCGGCATACTGATGGCGTGGAAGGTCAAGGGCGCGATGGTCATCGGCATCATCGCAACCACGATCATCGGCATCCCCATGGGCATCACCAAGATGCCTGAGGAGATCACCATGTCCCATGTGAGCCTGCTGCCCACGCTGTTCAAGTTCGATTTCCCCGGCCTGGTGAAGGTCGGCCTGCTGCCCCTGGCCACGTCGGTCGTGACGTTCGCCATGTGCGACTGCTTCGACACCGTCGGCACGCTGATCGGCACCGCCGGCAACGCCGGTATGCTGGATAAGGACGGCAACCTGCCCCGCGGCGACCGCGCGCTGATCGCCGACGCCATGGCCACCTGTGTGGGCGCCTGCCTGGGCACCTCCACCGTCACAACGTTCGTCGAGTCCTCCACCGGCATTTCGGAGGGCGGCCGCACCGGTCTGACCAGCGTCGTCGTCGGCGTGCTGTTCCTGCTGAGCATATTCCTTGCGCCCATCGCCGGCATCATTCCGACGCAGGCGACCGCGCCCGCGCTGATCATCGTGGGCATGCTCATGATCGGCAACGCCGCCAAGATCGACTGGCTCGATGTTGAGGTCGCGCTGCCCTGCTTCCTGACCATCGCCATAATGCCCTTTGCCTATTCCATCTCGGACGGCATCGGCTTCGGCGTGATCAGCTACGTGATCATCAAGATGTTCCGCGGCAAGTTCAAGGAGATACCGGCTCTGATGTACATCCTGAGCGCGCTCTTCGTCGCCATGTATGTGCTCACCGGCCTGCCTGAGCCGTCCGCCGCCGTCGACGAACCCGCGCCGATCGTCGAGAACGTCGACGGAGACGCCGCTGAGGGCGATAACATGCCCAACGTCGAAGGCTGAGGCATCATATCGATTCAAACGAATGGGGGAGCGTCCGAATGGGCGCTTGCCCCATGTCGTGTTTTATGAAAAGGAGTGAAAGCCATGTATCATGAGATGAAAATCGCCGGCCTGACCCGCCGTCTGCCGCTGTGCCGCGTGTCCGATACGCTCTATATCGGCGCATTCGTCATTTTCGGCGACGTTGAACTGACCGTCAACTGCGCCCGCGATCTGCTGAAGATCGCCCCCGAGCACGACGTAATCATCACCGCCGAGTCGAAGGGCATTCCGCTGGCCTACGAGATGGCGCGTCAGGAGGGTGTGAACCGCTACATCATCGCCCGCAAGGCGCCCAAGCTGTACATGAAGAACGTGTTCCAGACCGAGGTTCATTCCATCACCACCGCCAAGATGCAGGTGCTCTGCCTGGACGGCGACGACGCGGAATATCTGCGCGGCAAGCGCGTGCTGATCGTGGACGACGTGATCAGCACCGGCGATTCTCTGCTGGCCGTCGAGAAGCTGGTCACCAAGGCGGGCGGCGAAATCGTCGGCAAGATGGCCATTCTCGCCGAGGGCGACGCGCAGATTCGCAAGGACATACTCTATCTCGAGCAGCTGCCGCTCTTCAACGCCGACGGCACAATCAAGGACTGATCATCGCCATGAAAAAGCAGACTCGGACGCGCTCCGGGTCTGCTTTTTGTATGGGCGCGCTGGCGCGCATGGCTGGGGAGGCAGCTGGGACGCGGACGCCGTGCGCTTTGCATGGCGGACCGCTGCGCTCAACGCGTGATACATGGACTGTCGCGGAACTGGTGCGTCGTGTGCATTGAAAATCATATCGTCAGGAGGGCTTTATGCCATACGCAGAATGCGAATGCCACTGCGCGGGTTGGTCGGGCAGAGCGATGCGGCGGTGCGAGACGGCCGCTTCACTGCGTGTCGGACCACCCATTGGAAGGGCTGCCCATAGCGTGCATAATGCG
>CAKUAV010000264.1 GCA_934636425.1 uncultured Clostridia bacterium | reverse complement strand
TCCGCCGCCGATCTCATCTGGACGAGCCGCCCGCAAAGCCCGCATAAATGAAAGCGAAATATCAGAAAAAGCGGTTCGCCGACAATGAGCGTCTCTCGGGGGAAGGACGCGTCACGGAAAGCCGAGGGAATTTCGCCTGGCTGTTCGAAGCGGCCACGCGCGGCGGAATCGACAACTTCCGCCGCCGATCTCATCTGGACGAGCCGCCCGCAAAGCCCGCATAAATGAAAGCGAAATATCAGAAAAAGCGGTTCACCGGCAATGTGGTGAACCGCTCTCGCAGCGTTCGCGGCAGCGCATATAGCGGGGAACACATATTATCCACAGCCTTTTCGGCGCGCCTGCGAGCGTCAATCCGGCTCTTTGCCGGGCGCGTTTATGAAGCCCTTGGCACTGCCGGACGTTTTGCGGCGCAGAAGCGGTTGCCCGGCGCATCTCGAGAGTGCGTTTTGAGTCCGCTGTCGGCCTTCGCCGCGTGATTCGGTGAGATGATCGATTTGAAGCCGTTGCACGAGCGTTTGCGGCGCAGAAGCGGTTGCCCGGCGCATCCCGAGAGTGCGTTTTGAGTCCGCCGTCGGCCTTTGCCGTGTGATTCGGTGAGATGATCGATTTGAAGCCGTTGCACGAGCGTTTTGCGGCGCAGAAGCGATTGCCTGGCCATTCAAAGGACGCTGAATTTCAGCCCTTCGAGGTGCGGTTTTGCCGGGGCGCTCCAATGAAAGCCCGTGTCATGAAGGATCGCTGCGCCTTCTGACGTTCAGAGCATCGCGGTGCGCTCCGGCGGCTTCATACCGCGCGCCATTCTGCCTGTCACCGCTGCGTCCGCTTCTGCGCGCGGCTTCCCGCCGGCAGGAACGTCATGAATTCGCACTCGAGGCGGCCGTTGTAGAAGCGGCGCTTCTTGTCGGCGCGGCGGCCGAAATTGCGCTCAAAGGCCAGATCGCCGCTGATGGCGCACAGGCTCCAGCCGCTCGAGCGCTCCTGCAAAAGCCCCAGCTGGCGCTCCACAGCCGCCGCGGCGCGCCTGTCGCCCAGCCGCTCGCCGTAGGGCGGGTTGCACAGCATCACGCCCATATCGCCGCGGGGCGTGACGTCGCGCAGATCCTTCTTCTCGAGCGCGATGCGTCCGCCCAGCCCCGCCTGCGCGATGTGCCGTCTGGCCAGCTCGAGCGCATTGCCGTCTATGTCCGATCCGGCGATGTGAATCGGGCGCTCTCGTCCTTCAGCGAATTTTTCCTCCGCTTCGGCGCGCAGGCGCTTCATTTCGTCCTGCGGCATGAAGCCCCACTTTTCACAGTCGAAGGCGCGCGTCAGCCCCGGCGCGCGGCTCAGGGCGATGAACGCCGCCTCGATCAGCAGCGTGCCGGTGCCGCAGCAGGGATCATAGAGCGGCTGAGACGGCCGCCAAGGGGAGGCCAGCGCCAGCGCGGCGGCCATGGTCTCGCGCAGCGGCGCCTCGCCGTTCCATGTGCGGTAGCCGCGTTTGTTGAGCGCCGCGCCGGAGGAATCCAGACAGATTGTCACAACGTCCGAGTGTATGGACACGTCCACGGCGTAGAGCGCGCCGGTCTCCTCGAACCAGTCGACATGGCAGGTGCGCTTGAGCCGCTCGACGATCGCCTTTTTGACGATCGACTGGCAGTCGGACGGGCTCATCAGCGTGGAGCGGGCGCAGTGCGCGCGTATGGGGAAAGCGCCGTCCGACGGGATATAGTCCTCCCACGGCAGCGCTCTGACCGATTCGAACAGCTCTTCAAACGAGCGCGCTTCAAAGCGCCCCACGAGCAGCATCACGCGGTCTGCGCAGCGCAGCCAGAGATTGGCGTTAAACGCCTGCGCGGGCGTACCCTCAAAGAGCACGCCCCCGGCGGGCTGCGGCGCGGCGCTTTGGGCGCCCAGCCGTTTCAAGTCCTTTGCGGTCTGGCCTTCCAGTCCGAAGGCGGTGTTGGCGATCCATTGCATGGCGATTCATCCTTTTTATATTTGTATTTCTGATTGCGCTTTGGCGGTGTTTTTTGCTCCCGAAACGGCGCGATCAAACAGCGGTGTCCTGGGAGAGCGCCTCAAAACGTCCGCCCGCAATGCGGCGCAGCCTGTCAAAAGAAGGTTTGACAGGCTGGCGGACGGGGGAGCAAGCTCTCTCGCCGCTGACGTCCCTGCCGGTTTTTGCTCTGGAAATGGGGTTTTCCGCCGCAAAAAGTCGTTTCGCATCACCGCACACGCTGCCGGGTACC
>CAKUAV010000263.1 GCA_934636425.1 uncultured Clostridia bacterium | reverse complement strand
ATGAGCATAACCGTCTCGGCCATTGTCCGACGATTGGCAGGCTATCGGCGCGGCCACAACCGCCCTGAGCGCGCCGCACATCCCGGCTTGACTGCTCATCGGCGCGGACGCGCAGCGCAAAAATGGCGCACACGAACCTGCTCGCCTCTGCCGCGGCATTCGCCCTGTGACAATCCGCAGCACAAAACCGGCGCATATGAGCATAACCGTCTCGGCCATTGTCCGACGATTGGCAGGCTATCGGCGCGGCCACAACCGCCCTGAGCGCGCCGCGCATCCCGGCTTGACTGCTCATCGGCGCGGACATGGAATGCAAAACCGGCGCACACGAACCTGATCGCCTCTGCCGCGGCATTCGCCCTGTGACAATCCGCAGCGCGAAACCGGCGCATATGAGCATAACCGTCTCGGACGTTGTCCGACGATTGACAGGCTATCGGCGCGCGGCGCATGACCGCCGCAAAATGCGCCTGTATAATAGGTAGAAACTCCCGCAAAACCGTGTCGGAAGCGCGTTTTGCGGATCGACATTCGAAAGGTTGGTTTGTTTATGGCACTTCCCAAACTGGTTGCCGTGGTGGGCGCGAACGCCTCGGGCAAGAGCTCGCTGGGCGTGGCGCTGGCGCGCGCGTTTGACGGCGAGGTGATCTCGGCCGATTCGCGGCAGGTGTTTCGCGGGCTGGATCTGGGCAGCGGCAAGATCACGCCCGAGGAAACGCAGGGCGTTATCCATCACCTGATCGACGTGGTCGAGCCGGACACGTTCTTCTCGATGTATGATTTCCAGAAGCTGGCCTACGCCGCCATAGACGACGTGCTCGCGCGCGGCCGCCGGCCCTTTCTGGTGGGCGGCACGGGGCTGTACGTCGCCTCGGTCACGGAGGGCTACGTCATGAGCGACCGCGCGCCCGATCTCAGTTACCGCGCGGAGCTGGAGACGTACTCGACCGACGCGCTCTACAATATGCTGATCGAAAAGCTGCCTGATATCGAGATCGACCGCTATAACCGTAACCGCGTGATGCGCGTGCTGGAGAAGCTGCACGACGGCGACGACGGCCACGGCAGGAGCGAGCCGCGCTACGACACGCTCAAGCTGGGCGTCGGCTGGGATCGCGAGACGATCAGGCGGCGCATAGACGAGCGGCTGGAGACGCGCGTCCGGCAGGGCATGATCGACGAGGTGCGCGCGCTGATCGGCGCGGGCGTGAGCCGCGAGTTCCTGATGAAGCTCGGATTGGAATATCGTTTCATAACGCGCTATCTGGACGGCGACTTTTCCTCCGAGCGGGAGATGCTCGATCTGCTCGCCACGGCGATCAAGCAGTTCGCCAAGCGGCAGATGATCTGGTTCCGCCGCGACCCGGACATACGCTGGCTCGACCTCTCCGGCGACTATAAGGCCGAGGCGATGGCGCTGACCGCCGCGTTTCTGGAGAAGTGAGCGGGCAGTGTCCGCTTCCGCTTGCTGCCGCCGGGAACAACGCGACTTGCCAAGCCATAAATCGGAGTCTGGCAAGTCTCCGACAGTGCGAAAACAGTGCTGCTTGAGGGCGTTTGTGCGCGCTGACGCGGCGGTCGCAGCGCGGCTTCCGCTTAATGTGGCGGCGGTTTTCATATGGCAGTGAATTGTCAGCCGGCGCGGCCTTTGTGCTGGCCGGTTTTAGCTCCGGCACAGGCGTTTGTGCGCGCGGGGGAACGGCGGCGCGGCGGAATTCGGAATGCGGAATTGGGGCGTGGAGATGTGGGCATCCGGCTGAGTGGTTCTGTCGCGGTGCTTTGCTGTTGGTGCATCTCTGTCCTTGCGGTCCTGCTGCGGCGCTTTCCTCGGCGTATGCTTGTGATTGCGGTTCTGTCGCGGCATTTGTCCTCGGTTTATCCCTTTCTTTGCGGCGCTGTCGAGGCGATTTCCTCGGCGCGCGTCTGGCTTTGCGGTTCTGTTGGGGCGTCTTGCCTTCGGTTCACGCCTGCTGTTTGCCGCATGGCGACAAACAGGACGGCTTGCGGTATCTTGCGTTTCTATTCCGCCGGGTCGAGATCGCCATTCGTGCGTTCTCGCGGTGTCAATGCAGTTATCTGTCTTGGCGCGTTCACTTCGGGTTTGGCCGTTTCTTTATGGCGATCTCGACGGGTTACCGGGGACGCGGGAACGGGGGAGCGGGGCTGGCGGCGCCGCGCTTGTGCGTCTTTGCGCAATCGCATTGGCATTGTGAGTTTTTCCGCGGGGAGTACGCTGGGGCTGCGCGCCCCAGACTGCGCCAAAG
>CAKUAV010000262.1 GCA_934636425.1 uncultured Clostridia bacterium | reverse complement strand
GTATATCGATGTTACCTGCTCGCACCAACGTCCAGACTCGAGCCGCCCCCAAGCGGCGCGGAGTCGGGTTGCGTGCGCGAAGCGGTCTGAGTGCAGGCTCAGCCTGCTTAGATGTCGGTATCCTGAACGCAGGCCTTGAAGAGGTCCTCGGGCAGTTCGTTGCTCAGCTCGTTGATGGATTCGTAGTTGTGATAGCGTCGCACCATCTCGGCGAAAATCGGAGCGACCGACAGCGTCTTGAACTTCGGATGATCGACAATGCGCGGATTCTCGACGGTATCGGTCGAAATCAGCGTCTCGATCGGGCTGTTCTCAATGCGCTTTACGCCGTCGTCGGAAATGATGTTGTGGCTCAGCGCCGCAAATATGCGCTTGGCGCCCTTCTTCTTCAGCGCCACCGCCAGATTGACCAGCGTGCCGCCGGAAATCGTGAAGTCGTCCACGATCAGGCAGTTCTTGCCCTCAACGTCGCCCAGAATCTCCAGCACCTCGGCGTTCTCGGTATGGTCGGAGCGCTGCTTGTCGCCGATGGCCACCGGCATGCCCAGCGCCACGCCGAAGCGCCGCGCCTGCTTGGCATAGCCCGCGTCGGGAGAGACGACCACCGTGTTCTCCAGATGCAGCGACTTCACATACTGCGCCAGCACCGGCAGCGCATAGACGTGATCCAGCGGCTTTTTGAAGAAGCCCTGAATCTGACCGCAGTGCAGATCCTGCACCATGATGCGATCCGCGCCCGCCAGCTCGATCGACTCGGCGCACACGCGCGCGCGGATCGATACGCGCGGCTCGTCCTTCTTGTCGCCCTTCGCATAGCCGAAATAGGGCATGACCAGCGTCACAGACAGAGCGCTGGCGCGCTTGAACGCGTCCAGCCAGAACAGAATCTCAACAAACTCATCGTTGGGCGACAAACCGATCGGCTGCACCAGATACACCGCGCGGTCGCGAACAGATTCGTCAATGCGCACAAATGTGTTGCCGTCCGAAAAGCGAATCACCGTCGATTTGCCAACCGGGCAGCCCAAATACTTGCACATGCGCTCCGCAAAAGCGTGTCCGCCGCTTCCTGCAAAGATGGATACGTTAGCGTTGCCTACCATAAGTCCAATCCCCCTCCTAATCATCCGTGACACTGTATCGCATTTTTTGAAACTGAACGCGCGCTCCAAGGCACGCCAAGGCTCCGGTATGTCTTTCGAGAAGCTCAAAACCGCATACGGCGCGCCCTCCGGCCGGCAAATTTCCCGGTTCAGCGCCGCCAAACCGTCAAACGCCGCCCCGGAAGCCGGTCCGCGCCCGCTCCCGCAATTTTTTTCCGGAAACGCGCCGGCCAACCCGGCAAAACCGGGCGCAGCGCCTCGCATCCGTCCGCTCGAGACGGCCGCTTTCCTCTTCTCAAACACACACCGGAACAGCCCGCCTTCGCACATCCGCCTGCCCCGATCGAAAATCGACCGGAACGTGCGGCCTGTCCAAAAGCTCAGCCGCCGCCCACGCGCGCCTCGCCTGAAACGCGCCCGAGCGCCTCTATTCGTTTCACTCTATCTCAAAATCAGGCCGCGCCCCCTCGCGCCGCTGTCCCGTCGCCCGATTTGAAATCCTCTGTGCCCGTCTCCCGCTTCCGGGAAACGCTTCCCTCTATACTTTACCATGAATCAGCGCCGGTTTCAACGCCTTTTTCACTTTCGCCGTCGGCGGTTTTCCAAAAGCTCTGTTTCCTGCGCAAAGCGGCCTTTCAGCGCTCGTGCACGCCGATCCAGTAGGTGTCGTTTTCCGGCTGATAGCTGTCGGCGGAGAGCCTTTCGCGGCTGATCTCCTCGCCGGTGGCAATGCTGCGCACCACGCGATAGGCCTCGCTGCGCATGCCGGGCTTGCCTTCCTTTTTGAGCACCTTCTCGTCGGTGTACCAGGCGTGGCTGCCCTCCTCGTCCTTGACGTAGCTGACGCCCTTGCCGGATATGTCGGTCTGCAGTACCACCGATTCGATCTCGATGTACGCGTTCGCATCGATCGGCTGGCCGAAAATCTTGCACACGGCCAGCTCCTTCTTGCGGTCGACATAGGCGAAAATATACAGCGTGCTCTCGGTGTTGTTCTTAAAGCGCATGTTCTTGTCGCCGTCGCTGACCGCCGCGTCCTGACTGGGCTGGACATAGCCGACGGTCATTGTGTGCTGATGCCGCTCGACGACCTTCAGCCCCGCGCGGATCACCGCGCCGTATATCGTCGTGCTGGCCTGACACACGCCGCCGCCCACGCCCTCTATGACCGTGCTGCCGGCGTATTCGGGCGCGCGCTTGAAGCCGTTCGTCTCGGTGCGCTTGCCGACCACTTTG
>CAKUAV010000261.1 GCA_934636425.1 uncultured Clostridia bacterium | reverse complement strand
CAAACGTGTGCTGTCCGGCGGGCAGGGGCTGTTCCGTGCCGTTTAGGCGCAGCGCGGCGGTCAGGCCGTCGGGAATGTCGACATACAGGCTGCCGCGGGTTACGTCGAAGCTCGCACGCACAGCGCCGCAGGGCGTCATGACATGGCCGGAAGCGGTTTTTACAAAGCTCGTGAGCAGCGGCTCGACGATCACGTCCGTCCAGCCGAATGTGCCTTCGCGCTGCCGGACGCCCAGCAGTCCGGTGAGCAGCTGGCGCACGCACGCGCCGAACATCGGGTGATTCAGGCTGGCCCTGTCGTTGTTCAGGTATTCGTAAATGGTGGTCGCGCCTCGGGAGCGCATATAATTGAAACCGCTCTCGGTGTTCTCGCTGGCCATGAGCCGGAGCGCCAGATCGCCGCGTCCGCCGTTCATGAGCACCTCGCAGAGTATGTCCGTGCCCAGAAAGCCCGTGTCGAACGAACCGAGCGCCTCATAGCGCGCGCACAGGCCGTCCAGCAGGCGCTCGGATTCGGGAAGCGCCGCCCATATGGCGAAAGCGTCCGCGCCCTGAACGCCGCCGCAATAGCTCTTGCCGTCGAAATATCGATCGTAAAGCGCCTTTTTATAGCTGCCCTTAATGGCCTCGTAATCGTGCCAGCTCAGATCGACCAGCGCCTGCGCGACGCAGCTCATGATGTCCAGCGTCTTGACGAGATAGCAGGTGTTGACGAACGGCTCGGGCAGAATCATCTTGATCGGTGCGGCCCAGTCGCCCAGGCACCAGCCGCCTTCCTCCTCGTGCGTCAGGAGGCCGTCCTCGCAGTGCATGACCATGTAGGACAGCCATTTCTTCATCGCGGGGAATGTGCGGCGCAAAATCTCGCGGTCGCCGTAACGCCTGTAGTGCTGCCAGGGCACGATGACAACGGCGCAGCCCCAGCCGCCCGGGCCGCCGCCGCCGCCCATGAATGGCGCGGTGTGCTGGATGTGGCCGGATTCCGTGTCCTGACAATCGAGAATGTCCTCGATCCACTTGTCGTACAGGCCGCGCGCGTCCAGCGTCAGCATGGCCGTCTCGGCGCAGCACTGGCCGTCGCCGGTATAGCCCAGTCGCTCGCGGTGCGGGCAGTCGGACGGCACGCAGCCGTGCACATTGTCCAGCTGCGTGCGCAGATAGGCGTCGTAGAGCCAGTTCAGCAGGTCGTTGTCGCAGCTGAAGGACGAGGCGACCGGCAGGTCGGTGTGTATGATGTCCACCATAGGCTCGATCAGCCCGGCGTCGCCCTCGACGTCGAAATAGCGGAAGCCGTGGAACACGAACATCGTCGTAATGTCCTGCTCGCGGCCGTTGAGTATGAATGTGTCGGTCTGGATCTGAGGGCGGCCGGAGGGACAGACATAGTCGGAGCCGGTGCTTGTAAAGCAGAGCGATCCGTCCTCGTTCAGGCTCTCGGCATAGCGGACGGTCAGCTTGTCGCCGCGCTTTCCACGCACGCACAGGCGGATTGCGCCGGAGATGTTTTCGCCCGCGTCGTATATGCGGCGGCCGCCCACAACGCCCAACAGGACGGGCGTGAGCGAGCGAATCACGCGGTCGCTCGGGCAGGTCTGCTTCTGGAAGCGTATGGGCGCGAAGTCGCTCACGAGGACGGGCGTCTTTTCGAGCGGTTTATCGAAGAGGCGCGTGTCGATTGTCTCGCCGATGAAGAGATTGCTCTCGAGGATCGGATAGATGAACGCTTCCTCGCTGCCGTCGGTGGAGACGAGCGTCTGCGCGCCGTCGGGCGCGGTCAGCGTGAGATCGAACGCGGCGATCAGCGATTCGCCGTACAGCTCCCTTTCCTCGCAGACGCGCTCCCTCTGCCGATACCAGCCGTTGCCGACGATGACCTCGACGCTGTTTTCGCCCTTGCGCATGAGGGGCGTAATATCATAGCTCATGTAGAGCACGCGGCAGGAGATGGTATCGTGGATGGGATAGGCGAAGCGGGAGAGATCGCGCTCGGCATAGTTGGTCAGCGCGGGCGTGAACAGCTCGTCGGTGACGCGGCGGCCGTTGACCAGCAGCGTAAAGTAGCCCAGGCCGGAAATGTCGATCACGGCCTTTGTAAAGTCGCCCGCAGTGAACGTCTTGCGAAACAGAGGCGTTTCGACGCTCTTTGCGCAGGTGATCCATTTTCCCTTCATGAAAAGCGCTCCTTGTTCAGATGATTGCGTCCTCATTATAGCATTTCGACAGGGCACTGTCAAACGCCGCGGGACGGATTTTATCAAAAATGGAGAGCGGCCGCGCTCTGCGCCATGATGAATATACGACAAAAAAGCCCCCGCAAACGCGAGAGCTTCTCATACTGGGACGGCTGGACTCGAACCAGCGAATGCGGGAGTCAAAGTCCCGTGCC
>CAKUAV010000260.1 GCA_934636425.1 uncultured Clostridia bacterium | reverse complement strand
GTGCCCGCCGTACACGCCGCCGGGCACGATTAAAAGCTCGAGAGAGCTCCGATCCTCTCGAACTCTCCAGGGTTTTTCGACAGTCTGAAGCCGTCGCCTTACGCGGCGTTTTTTTTGCGTCTTTGCGGGGCGGGCGCGCGTTGACAGGAACGGAAAATCAATGTAGAATAGGGATGAGGGCCGGCATGTTGCGCCGGACTTCACTGAAGAGAGAATAGCGGAGGATTTATCGCCATGAGTATTTTGCAGCTCAAACTGATCAGCGCGCTGGAGAAGGTGTTTCTGGACGAGGAACCCGTCGAGCGCCCCGAGGATGGACGGCTGTCCGGCTTTCAGAACGAAACGATCTCCTTTCAGGCGGCCTATACTGCGGATGCGAACGGCCCCGTCTATGTGACCTGCCGCGTGGATTCGCCCATCAAGGCGCATGTCCATGTGCGCCGCGTCGGCCATGTGCCGGTGCGCTTCGCCTGCTTTAAGGACAGCGGCGACAACTATCTGCGCAAGGAGCCCGGATTGTATCCCGACGTGCTTCAGGAGATCGGCGCGCACAATCTGCGCGCGCGCGGCGGCCAGTGGGACACGCTGTGGATCGACGTGGAGCCGGACGGCGCGGTGGAGCCGGGCGACTACCCGATCACCGTCGAGCTGTCCACCGACAAGCCTGAGGACGAGCCGGTCAGGCGCACGCAGATCGTGAGCATACTGCCCGGCTGCCTGCCGCATCAGGCGCTCATCCACACAAAATGGTTCCATTACGACTGCCTGAGCCACTATTACCATGTGCCGGTGTTCTCCGAGGAGCATTGGCGCATCACCGAGAACTTCATGCGCGCCGCCGTGAAGCGGGGCATCAACATGATCATGATGCCCACGCACACCCCGCCGCTGGACACCCGCGTGGGCACGGAGCGGCTGACCGCGCAGCTGGTGGACGTCTATGTCAACGGCGGCGTATACTCCTTCGGCTTTGACAAGCTGCGCCGCTGGGTGGACATGGCCGAGCGCTGCGGCGTGGAATACTACGAGATCGCGCACTTCTTCACGCAGTGGGGCGCTCACGCCGCGCCCAAGATCATGGCGACTGTGGACGGCGAATACAGGCGCATATTCGGCTGGGACACCCCGGCGGACGGCGAGGCCTACCGCGCGTTTATAGACGCGTATCTGCCCGCGCTGCTGGGCGAGCTGAAGGCGCTGGGCGTGGACAAAAAGTGCTGGTTCCACGTCTCCGACGAGCCGAGCGCCGAGCATCTGGACAGCTATCTGGCGGCCAAGGCGCTCATCGCGAAGCATCTTCAGGGCTATCCGATCATGGACGCGCTCTCCAACGTCGAGTTTTACAAGAGCGGCGCGGTCGAGCGGCCCGTTCCGGCGATCAACCACATCGGGCCGTTCCTCGAGGAAAACGTGCCCGGGCTGTGGACGTATTACTGCGTGGGGCAGCATCGCGACGTGAGCAATATGTTCGTGTCCATGCCCTCCGCGCGCAACCGCATACTGGGCGTGCAGCTGTACAAGTTCCGCATCGCGGGCTTTTTGCAGTGGGGCTATAACTTCTACAACGCGCAGTTTTCGGACTATCCGGTCGATCCCTATGCGGTCACCGACGGCGACGGCTTCTCCCCCGCGGGCGACTGCTTCCAGGTCTATCCGGGCGAGGGCGGCCTGCCGGAGGAGTCCATCCGCATGATGGTGACGGCGCACGCCCTTCAGGATCTGCGCGCCATGCAGTGGCTGGAGACGCTGGTCGGCCGCGAGCGCGTGCTGGAGCTGATCGACGGCGAACTGAGCGAGCCGGTGACGTTTAACCGCTATCCGCGCGGCGCCGAATATCTGCTGAACCTGCGCAGCCGCGTCAACGAGGAAATCGTCAAAGCGCGCGGATAAAACAGCCCTTTGCGGGACGGTGTGAAAAGCCGCCCCGCTTTTTTTGCGCGCGCGGATTGCATAACGGGGCGGTTTGTGATAGGATTAATACGTGTTTCGAAAAATTTTCAGCAGGCCGCGGCGAGGCGTATTTTTCTGCGAAAATGTTCCGGATTGCCTTGTGGCTTTCCCGTTTCGAGACGCGCGCCGCGGCGGGCAGAGTATGACATGAAGGACGGTGCAACCGTGAAAAACATTAAGAGCGTAAAGGACGTTCGGTGCTTCCTGCTGGATATGGACGGCACGTTTTATCTGGGCGACCGGCTGCTGGAGGGCTCGCTGGAGTTCATCCGCGCGGTGGAGGAGAGCGGCCGCGATTATCTGTTTTTGACCAACAATTCCTCGCACAACGCGGCGTATTATGTCGAAAAGCTCAAGCGCATGGGGCTGACCGTGCCGCGCGAGAAGGTGCTCACCTCCGGACAGGCGACCGCCATGAAGGCGCGTCTGCTCTATCC
>CAKUAV010000259.1 GCA_934636425.1 uncultured Clostridia bacterium | reverse complement strand
TACCAGACCAGCGCGGCCATGACCGGCGTACACAGCGCGAACACCGTCCAGCCCACGATATACGAGCGGCTGTACACGCCGTGCGTGATCGCCGCCGCCGCGTAGTAGGTCGCGAGCATCCCCAGACAGAACAAAAGCACATTGACCGCCGCGCGCTTCGGCGAGGGGCTGTACACGCTGATGAGCGCGCCCAGCAGTATCCACACCGCCATTTGTGAGAAGATTTCGCCCAGATTCTGCGTGTAAATGTCCAGCATACGCGCAATCACGCCAATCGCCAGCCCGCACAGCGCCATGACCGGCGGCGACAGGAGCTTCTTTCTCATAAGGGGTTCCTCCTCTTTCTCAAATGCCTTTCAAAAGTCAATCGATCTGTCTTGGCATCGCTTTGCCGCCCAATCCGGAGATTTACAAGCAATGCCGCGCCCGCCGAAAAAATCCTTGCGATCCGCTGATCTTTTCCCTTAAAACGCGCGCCTTTCATCGTCAGCCGCGGCCCTCCGTCCCGAATCGATCTCCAAACGTCGCGCCCAGCTGGCCCGAATGACAGCCCGCCGCTTCACGCCCTCGCGGCGCGATACGCCTTTGACGCGCTTCACGCATCAAACGTTGCGTTTCCCGCCGCACGGCAGGCAAAAAAGGGCGCGTCCGTTGTCATGCATTTTGTTGACATTTCTTTTCTTTTGTGTTAATGTAGTGTCATGAGTTTTGCTGCTCGGACAGCTTCGCACCAAACAAAAAGGGAGGGGTTCGCCTTGAACCATACTCAAAACGTCAACCGGATCATCCGCAAAAATCTGCCGCATTTCTGGCTATACATCGCCATGTCGTTTGCGGTGTCCGTCGTGGTGCGCATACTGGCGCTCCTGCCGGCGCTGCTGATGAAGCGCATCATCGACGTGTACATTCCTGCGTCCAACGGCGGCGCGGTCATCCGCAACATCGTGCTGCTGGCGGTCGTGGCGCTGGCGAACGGCGCGATCACGGCGTGGTACCGCAAGACGACGATCGTCACCGGCCGGAACATGGGTCATCTGCTCTTCGCCAAGTGCTTTGAGAAGATCCTCTATCAGCCGATGCGCTTTTACGACGAGAACAACTCGGCGGAGGTCGCTTCCTACTGCCGCTCGGAGGCCATGGAGTATGTGCTGCTGTGGATCACGGACATTCCGCAGCTGCTCTCGAGCCTGTGCGTCGGCCTGATCGTCTTCGCGTCGCTGATTAAAATGAACGTCGCCGTCGGCGCGATACAGCTGCTCTATATCCCGATGCTGCTGATCCCCTGCAAGTTCCTCGCGGACAAATCGCAGGGCTACGGCGAGCGCATCGCGGCCAACCGCGCCAAGACGAACCAGATCCTCAGCGACACATTCCGCGGCATACGCTTCGTCAAGACCATGCTGATCGAGAAGCTCCAGCTGAAGAAGCTCAATCAGGTCAACGACGACACCATTTCCGTCTGGGGCAAAATGGTCGCGCTGGAAAACGCGCAGGGCATCTGGATGACCACGCTGGTGGACTCGCTCTTTACGGGCGTGACGTTCGGCCTGGGCGCGCTGTATGTGCTCGGCGGCCGGCTCTCCATCGGCTCGCTGGTGGTCATACTGGGCTTCCTGCCGCAGCTCTTCGACATCATCAAGGGCGTTTCCAAGACCAACTTCAACTACAGGAAGATGCTCGGCTCCTATGCGAAGCTGTTCGAGATGATCTCCATGGAGGACGAAAGATCAGCGCCGTGCGAGAACAAACCGTTCGTGTTCAATCGCTCCGTGCGCTACGATCACGTGGCGTTCCGCTACAGCGAGGCGCGCGGCAGCGTGTTCACCGACTTGACGTTTGAAATCAAACGCGGCGAGTGGGTGGGCGTCGTCGGCGAGAGCGGCGCGGGCAAGAGCACAATGGCCGATCTTTTGCAAAAGTTCTACACGCCCACCGGCGGCCATATCCTGATCGACGACACCGACGTGAGCGCCATCGATTCGAACGCGCTGAGGAAGAACATCATCAGCGTCGCGCAGGACACGTTCCTCTTCCCCGGCACGCTGCGCGAGAACCTGCTTTTGGCCAATCCGCAGGCCGGCGACGACGCGCTGACCGACGCGCTCGCGAAAGTTCGGCTGACCGATCTATTGCACGAGCTGCCGCACGGCCTGGACGAGGAAATCGGCGAAAACGGCGTTCAGCTCTCCGGCGGACAGCGCCAGCGGCTGGCCATCGCCCAGGCGCTACTGCACGGCTGTCAGATACTGATTCTCGACGAGGTCACGTCGAATCTGGACGAAAAGACCGAGAGCGAAATCGCCGATATGCTGAAGGCGCTCAAGGAGAAGGAGAATCTGACCATACTCTGCATCTCGCACAGGCCGCGCATACTGACCTACGCCGACAGAGTCATGACCATCGAGGGCGGCAAGGCCCGCCTGTAAGCGCCGCTCAACGCCCCGTTCCAGCGCCCTCCGGCTCAGCCGCGGGGC
>CAKUAV010000258.1 GCA_934636425.1 uncultured Clostridia bacterium | reverse complement strand
AAAAGTCGGCTCCGCGGCTATGCTGTCATGGGGCTGTGCAGTGCGTTTTATGCGAGCGCATAGCTCAGCGCGCGCGCATCGTGCAGCGAAGGCGGCACGCGGAAGCACAGGCAGCCGTTTTCCATGCGGCAGTCGACCGCCGCGCCGTCCAGCAGAACGCGCGTCTTGTCGGCCGCATTGTGAACGCGAACCTCGAACGGCACGAGCGGCGGCATGGCCTCGAAGCGGCCCTCGCGCCGGCCGACGGTCAGCGTGTCGCCGCAGAGCGTGAAGCGCGTACGGGTGAGCTGGCCCCGCTCGTAGGCGTAGGTCTCGCCGTCGTCGTCATAGAGCGTGAACGCGCCGTCCGCGCCGGGATAGACGTGGACGGTGTATTCGGACGGCTCGTGATGCGTTATGTGCGGCATCCAGGCGCGCGTGACGATGATCGCGCCGTCTCTGGCCATGATCGCGCCGCCCCTGCCTCTGGGCGGGTCGTATGTGATCGATGCGCCGCCCGCGTAGGTCTGGCCGGTGAAAACGTCCGTCCAGCGTCCCTCGGGCAGCGTCATGTTCAGATCGAACGCGGCCACCAGCAGGCTGTCGCCCAGCATGTATTCGTTCAGCACGTCGTCGTATTCGGGATGATCCTCATAGGCCAGCGAGAGCGGCCGCACGATGGGCAGCCCCGTCTCGTTGGCCTGATGCGCCGTCGCGTAGATGTAGGGGAACAGCTCGCTGCGCATCTGGGCATAGGCGCGGTATTCCTCCTCGCGCTCGTCGCCGAGGAACCACGGCATATCCCATGTGCGCCAGGTCATGTGCTGCGTCCAGGGCATCAGCGTGCAGTAGTGCATGCTGGAAAGATCGGTCACGTCCATGTCGCAGGAGGCGTTGGCATGGCCGCACAGCGCCAGATTCATGATCGAGATCAGCGTTTTGCAGCCGCCGCCGGTGTCGCCCGCCCATGTGGCGCAGTACTGCTGCTGGCCGGCGTACATCGCGGGGGTGTAGATCATGGCGCGCCGGCCGGTGTACTCGGCAAAGCCCTGCTTCATCTGCTTGCCGTAGATCACGGGGTAGACGTTGTGCACCTCCTCGTCGGTGTAGCGGTCGGCGAAGAGCCGGTCGGGATGGGGCACGACCTGATTGGCGCCGTCCAGCTTGAATGCGTCCGCGCCGTTGTCGACGAACTTTTTGAGATGCTCAAACCAGTCCTCGCCCTGCTTTGTGAGCTTGTCCATGCGGCAGGCGGCGCTGAAGTGCGCGTCCTGAATCGCCGCGCCCTCCGCGCGGGCCTGCTCGTCGCGCGCCGCGTCGTTTTCCTCCTTCCAGAGCAGATCGTAGTCGCAGCACAGCCACAGGCTCAGCTTGTAGCCCATCTGGTGCAGATTGTAGATGAACGACCAGTTGCCGTAATAGTTTTCGGGCAGCCAGTAGGGCATATAGAAGCGCTCGGGATCCCACTTTTTCTCAGTGCTGAAGTCGTAGTGCCTGCTCATCCAGCCCGGCTCAAGCCCCATGACGTCGCAGGGAATTTTGTCGCGGCGGAACATCATGCAGTTTTCGAGCAGATCGCGCGCGTTTTCGCCCTCATTGTTGACGAATGTCAGGCCATAGGCGGCCTTGGGCAGCATCACAGGCCGGCCGGAGACGCGCGTGTACTTCTCCAGCGCGCCCTTCATGTCCTGCGCGAGGAACACATACACGTCCAGCATGCCCCTGCGCGATTCGACGCGCATTTCGTCCGGCTTTGTGAAGCCCAGATCATAGCGATGGCGGAACGTGGTGTTGAACATCATGCTCCAGCCGCGGCTGCTCATGACGTAGGGGATGGGGCCGTAGCAGCTCACATTGGTCTGCCACAGATCGGCGGTATGGCCGCGCTTCATCAGCCGGTCGCGGCTCTCGTCGCCCAAACCGAAGAGCCGCTCGCCGTCCTCAAGCGGCGCTTTGACCGAGAAGCCCTCGAAGTCGTACGTTTCGCCCAGCGTTTCGCTCAGATCGAGCTGGAGCGTATAGCCGGGCGCGGAGAATTCGACCGCCGCGCCGTTCAGACGCGCGGCCGTTTCGCCGGCGATCAGCGCGCCGCTTTCTTCGCGCGCGTCCACATCGCCCAGATCGGCGCGCACGACGCCGTAGCGCGTCAGCATGGACTCGCGCTGTATGCGGCAGCGCCTCAGCGCGATGCGGAAAATGCCCTCGGCCAGCGCGGAAATGGTCAGCGTGCTGCCGCTCAGCGCGATTGTCAGTTGCTTCATTGATACAGCACCTCCCGAATGTTATTGGCACACGCCTATTGTAACACAGAAGCGGGCGCATGGGAATCCCCAGATCGCCCGCTGCACAAAAAGAAACGCGCTTTTTAGTGCGCCGGGCGGCGCGACGAAGGCGCGGCGGCGAATGCGTTTTATGCATTATAGGATATACGCGATATGCGCGTCAGACTGTCGCCCCCTTGAAGAGCTCGAGAGAACCGGAGCGCTCCCGATCTCTTAACCGCGCCCGGCGGCGTGCAGTGC
>CAKUAV010000257.1 GCA_934636425.1 uncultured Clostridia bacterium | reverse complement strand
CCCCCGCGACGGGCGCGGCAGTGCGGATTCGCCGGTTCATCCTCTTGCGCGCGCATCGGTCGGCGCGCGTTTCCTTGATCGATGAGCGCGGCATTTTGCCTGCTCCCCCGTCTCAATCGCGCCGCGCTTCCCAGTCGCTGATCATGGCGAGGAATTCGTCGGCATAGCGGCCGGCCTTGTACTTGCCCACGCCCGACACCTGCAGAAATTCGGTCTCGGTGTGCGGGCGGCGCAGAGCCATGTCCTCCAGCGTGGCGTTCGAGAATATGACGAACGCCGGCACGCCCTCCTTCTGCGCCAGCTCTGCGCGCAGTTCCCTGAGCGCGGCGTACAGGCCGTTCGGATCGACCGCGATATCGCGGCGCCCAGCGCGCGCTTTTGTACGCGCCGCCTTGCGCTCCTGCCGATCGGCGCGCCATTCCTCGCGCGAACGCATGCGCAGCTTGACCTGCTCGTCCTTCTCGAACGGCCGGCCAAGCCGTATGACGTGATAGTCGCCGGACTCGGTCAGCAGGCCGCTGTCGATCAGCTGATTGATCAGCCCGCCCGCCTCATCGCGGCTGAACTGATGCAAGAGGCCGTAGCTTTTGACATGGTCGAGGCCGCGCTGCCAAACCGACTTTGAATTGCTTCCGCGCAACACTTTCGAAACGATGCTCGCGCCCACGCCGTAGGGAAAGCGCTCGAGTATCTCGCGCACGGTCATGACCGCAATGTGCGCCTCGTCGGTCACATCGCGCTCGTACACGCGCTCCTGACACACGCCGCAGTTGCCGCACGGCCCGTCCGCCGCCTCGCCGAAATAGGCGAGTATGTAGCGGCGCAGGCAGCCGGTCGAGCGGCAGTAGCCGATCATCTGATTGAGCCGGCGCAGATCCTCCCGCCGTATGAAGGCGCGCTCTTCGTCGCTGAGCGACGGGTTGTCCTCGCCGTGATCGATCAGAAAGCGCGCTGTGATCACGTCTTTGGGCGAAAAGAGCAGTATGCACTCGGCAGGCTCTCCGTCGCGTCCGGCGCGCCCGGCCTCCTGATAGTAGCTCTCGAGGTTTTTCGGCATGCCCTCGTGCAGCACATAGGAGACATTCGACTTGTCAATGCCCATGCCGAACGCGTTTGTGGCCACCACAACGTCCACGCGGTCGAATGTGAAATCGTCCTGATTGCGGCGGCGCTCCGCATCGTCCAGCCCGGCGTGATAGCGCGTGGCCTTCACGCCCGCGGCCACCAGCGCGCCGCAGGTCTGCTCGACCGCCTTGCGCGTGAGGCAGTAGACAATGCCGCTGACGCCCTCGTGCGCGCGGACGTAATCGACGATCCAGCCCAGCCGATCCTCCGGCTCGAGCACATCGAAATAGAGATTCGGGCGATCAAAGCCGGTCGTCACAATCACGGGATTGCGGAGCTTCAAAAGCCGCACGACGTCCTCGCGCACAAGCGCCGTGGCTGTGGCCGTGAACGCGCCCACCGGCGGACGCGGATTCAGCGCGGCGACAAAATCGGCGATCTCGAGATAGCTCGGCCTGAAATCCTGCCCCCACTGCGAGACGCAGTGCGCCTCGTCCACGGCCACGAGCGATATGGCCGCACTCTGTGCAAACGCGCGGAACTCCGGCGTGCTCAGCCGCTCGGGCGCGACATAGACGATCTTGTAGCGCCCCTGCGCCGCCCGCTCCAGCGCGAGCGAAATCTGCCGCGGCGTGAGCGATGAATTGATGTAGGCCGCCGGAACGCCCGCCTGAATGAGCGCGGCCACCTGATCCTTCATCAGCGAAATCAGCGGCGAGACGACGATCGTCAGCCCGTCGGCCATCAACGCGGGGATCTGATAGCACATCGACTTGCCCGCGCCGGTGGGCATAACGCCCAGCACGTCCCGGCCTCGGATGAGCGCGGCGATCAGCTCCTCCTGACCGGGTCGAAACGAATCGTGTCCGAAATACTGCCTCAGCACCGCGCGCGCGTCCATGCCGCCTCATCCTCCTAAACAGATGTTCACACCTATAGTATAGCGCATTGCCGCGAAAAACGCAAGGGACTGCGCGGCGTTTGCGCGCGAAATTGGCAAGGCGAGACGCCTGCGCGCGCTGGCACGGCGGCGGGATAATTCGGAATGCGGAATTGGGGCACGACGGGGATATATGCCCAAGCGTTTATGCGCGCTATCGCGGCGATGCGATATTGCTGATTATGGGATGGTGAAATAGTGCGCCGGCGAAATGTTGCGTTTGGCCGGTTATAGGCCGGCACAGGCGTAGGTGCGCGCGAGGGGCTGGCGACGGGGCGCGGGCGGTTCTGTTGCGGCGTTTTGCCTTCGGTTCACGCCTGCTGTTTGCCGCATGGCGCCAAACAGGACGGCTTGCGGAAGGCTGCGTTTCTGTTCCGCCGGGTCGAGATCGCCATTCGCGCGTTCTCGTAGTGTTGTTCGGTTATCTGCCTTTGTGGGTTCACTTCGGGTTTGGCCGTTCCTTTATGGCGATCTCGACGGGAGTGCCGGGGACGCGAGGACAGGGCTGACGGCGCGGCCTTTGTGCGCCTTTACGTAATCACATTGGCGCTGCAAGTCTTTCCGCGGGACGTACGTTGGGGCTGCGCGCCCCAAACCTG
>CAKUAV010000256.1 GCA_934636425.1 uncultured Clostridia bacterium | reverse complement strand
TGCGCCAAAGAGTCTTCGACTCTCTGGACTCTCCTCAGGGGCTGGCCGAGTGAGAAAGTGCGCTTTACGCGGCGGGGTTGTGTTGGTGCGTATACGCGCCGCCGTCACCCGGGCACACGGAAAGACCCGCCCGGCTCTAATCTATGGCCGGGCGGGTCGGGCTGTATAGCGATGTTACCAACTCGCTCAATCGTCCAGACTCAAGCCGCCCCCAAGCGGCGCGGAGTCGGGTTGCGTGCGCGTTAGCGGTCTGGGGTGCAGGGCTCAGCCCTGCTTGGAGACGTTGTCGATGCTGCGGCGGACGGCGTCGAGCGTGGCTTGAACGTCGCGCTCCATCTCGCGCAGAATGTTCTCGGCATAGCGATTGGCGCTCAGGCGCTGCTCGTTGGCCTCGGCGCGCGCCTCCTCGCACATCTTGTCGGCCTCCTCATGCGCCAGACGCACGATTTCCGACTGATCGATCATGTGGCGCGCGCGCTCCTCGGCCGTGGCGATCATGTCGTCGGCGCGCTTCTTCGCATTGCGCTCCAGCTCCTCCGCCTGACTCTGCGCGCTGGCCACAATCGCGTCCGCGCGGGCGTCGGCGGCCTGAAGGCGCGTGTTGGCGCGCGACTTCGCGTCGGCGATGATCTGGTCGCAGTCGGCCATGATGTTCATGGCGTGGCGCACCTCGTCCGGCAGGCAGGCGCGGATGTCGTCCACAATGTCCATGATCATCTTCGCGTTCACCGAGCGCCGTGTGTTGTTGAAGGGAATCGGCTTGGCCGCGCTCAGCTCGTCCGCCAGGAAATCCAGCAGCTGCTCCAGCTCCGTTTTCTGATGCTGATCCTCCGGCGCTTCATCGTAGGCGTCGTCCTGACCGGGCTCGTCCAGCTGCGCGCCCTGCTGCTCGTCGTCCTCGTAGATCGGCTCGTCCGCCGGCTCATAGCTCTGGCCCGCGCGCGAATCCTCGCGCTCATCCTCGTAATATCTGTTGTCGTTGTCAGCCATGGGTCATCGCTCCTTCCCAACTTTTACAAACATCTCTGTTGAATTTGCCCTGTCAGCCGCTCGATCAGGCAAGGCGGCACAAGGCCGTCCAGCCGCCCGCCGTGCCGAACGACGTCGCGCACCAGCGTCGAGCTGATAAATCCATACTGCGGCGCGGTGAACAGCACCAGCGTGTCGATCCCGCCGACGTGCCGGTTGCCCGCCGCCAGCGCCGCCTCCATGCCCGCGTCGCCCTCGCCGCGAATGCCGCGCAGCAGCACGTCCGCGCCCACGGCCTTCGCCAGATCGAGCGTCAGACCCGCGCCCGCGGTCACAGTCACATTGTCCAGACGCGACACGCACTCTTTCAGCATATCCACGCGCTCCTCAGCCGTGAACATCGGCGTCTTGGCCGCGTTGATCATCACCGCCACAGTCACATGACGAAAGAGCCGGCTCGCCCGCTCGATGAGGTCCATATGCCCCACCGTCGGCGGATCGAAGCTGCCCGCAAACAGCGCGTGGCTCATGCGCCGCCTCCTTCCTCAGTGCGCTTAATCCGCACGAACGTCAGCGCCGTGTCGCGGTATTTCCGCTCGTCGACAATCTCAAAGCGCCCGGACAGATTCTCGATCGGCCTGTCCGCAGCGCGCTCCATCACGATCAGCGCGTCATCGGTCAGATGCCCGCCCGATATGAGCGCGTCCGCCGCCTGGGCGTACACATCGGTCAGCCGGTAGGGCGGGTCGATGAACACCAGCGAATAGCGGCCGGTCAGCGCGCTGCGCCAGTCGCCCTGAATCACGCGCGTTCTGTCCGCGCAGCGCATGAGGTCTATGTTGCGCTTCACCGCCGCGACCGCCTTTTTCGACGCGTCGCAGAACACGGCGCTCTCCGCGCCCCGGCTGATCGCCTCAAGCCCCAGCGCGCCCGATCCGGCGAAGAGATCGAGCACATGCGCGCCCGGCACGTCGCCTCGGATGATGTTGAACAGCGCCTCGCGCACCTTGTCCGACGTGGGACGCGTCTCGTCCCCCTCGGGCGCGAACAGCCGCCGGCCGCGCGCCTCGCCTGCGATGATGCGCATTACACTTCCGCCTTCGGGCCGCGCGGGCCGCGCTGCTTGTTCACCTTCAGGTTGCGCGCCTTGCGCTTCTTGCCCAGCGCGATGTCGTGCAGCTTTTTCTGCCTGAGCTGCGGCCCCAGCATATAGCCGCAGAAGGCCGTCAGCGGCGCGATGAAGGCATAGAGCATGAACAGGCCGTTCAGCGTGCCGTTATTGACAAAGGAATAGGTCGTCACAAAGGGCATATACACCAGCCGCGCCACGATATTGGGGCGGCAGACCGGCGCGGCCTCCTTCACAGCGTCCGGATCATAGGAGAACGCCTCCTGCTGCTCCTCCTCCGGCACGGCGGGCGCGCTCATGTCCATCACGCGCGGCGCGGCGATCAGATTGACCGTGCTCACAAGCAGGAACGGCGCAAGGCAGATCGCCAGCATGATCGCGCCGGTCTTGCGGCTGAACACCTGCTTTTTGAGCCGCTCGTCGACCGAACGGCCTTCCTTGATCTGCTTGTCGAGCGTCGCCGCCAGCGTGCAGGCCTTCTCGCCGTTGTAGGCGGCCTCGTTGAACA
>CAKUAV010000255.1 GCA_934636425.1 uncultured Clostridia bacterium | reverse complement strand
CAGATGAGAACCGAGATCACCAAGCTGCACCAGAACCTGCAGACCACCTTCATCTACGTTACCCATGACCAGACCGAGGCCATGACCATGGGCTCCCGCATCGTCGTTATGAAGGACGGCTTCATCCAGCAGGTTGATACCCCCCAGAACCTGTATGACTATCCCACCAATCTGTTCGTCGCCGGCTTCATCGGCACGCCCCAGATGAACTTCTTCACCGTCAAGCTGGAGAAGCGCGCCAATGGCGTCTACGCCGTGTTCGGCGACAACGCCATCCGCATCCCCGAGGGCAAGCTGCAGAAGTTCGTCTCCGACAGCTATATCGGCAAGGAAGTCTACATGGGCATCCGTCCCGAGAACATCCACGACGAAGAGCTGTTCCTGAAGAACTCTCCCGAGAGCGTCGTCAAGGTGAAGGTCGAGATCGTCGAGCTGATGGGTTCCGAGACCTATCTGTACCTCAAGACCAGCGGCAAGGACACCAACATCGTTGCCCGCGTCGACCCGCGTTCCACCTCCCGCACCGGCGATTCCATCAGCGTTGCCTTCGACGCCAATCGCCTGCACTTCTTCGACAAGGACACCGAGGACACCATCCTGGAGCGCTAAGTCGAATCTAAAAGCAAACAAATCCCGCGAGCCTTTCGGTTCGCGGGATTTTGGTATTTTCGGTGCGAAAAGCAGCTATGATCTGCTCGGCACGGCGCAATTCACGGGGCCGCTCCCGTGCAGATGGTCTCGGCTGGAATGGATTGATTTGAAAATGGCGATGGAGAGGAACAGGGCGCAGCCAGAGCACCGTTTGCGCCTTCACAGACCCATATGATACATCCCCCTGTAAAGCCGCCTGTGCGCGGCAGACGCTGACATATATTTCGACAAGAGGAACATAATCCGGATATTTCAGACGGCGCGCAGGATCAGCGCAATTCATGAGAGGCATTGCAGGGCGTTTCAAGGATGGATTTCAAATCTGTTTTCATGCGCTGTTTATTGCTTTGGCCGAAACCGCAATGACAAAGCACAGCCTGCCAAATTTCAACCGGGCGCTTGCGTGCGCCTTGTTCAGCAATGCAATGTCGTTGCTCTGGCGCACAAGGGTTTGCATGCTGAAACGAGCTCTGCAAGCGGTCTTCCGCCGATTATCTGCATAGACAAAAAGCAGAGGCCGAAGCCCCTGCTTTTCTGGTTGTGGTGTTATAATTTACCGACGGTGAGCGGCGAAGCACTCACTGCAATAAATCGGACGGTCGTTCTTCGGAATGAAGGGCACGCGAGTGGGCTTGCCGCACTCAGCGCAAACGGTCTCGTACATCTCGCGCGGAGCATCGCCATTCGCGCGGCTGGCCTTGCGGGCGTCGCGGCAGGCCTTGCAGCGAGTGGGCTCGTTCTGGAAGCCCTTTTCGGCATAGAAGGCCTGTTCACCGGCGGTGAACACAAACTCATTGCCACAGTCCTTGCAAACCAGCGTCTTGTCTTCGTACATTGGAATTTCCCCCTGCTAAAAATGTGTTTGGCTGTTGCGGTCAGCTGACCTGGTCTTTGACCCCACACTCGCCGGCGGGAGCGTTCGCTCATGAGGCAATGGCCTTCCCACTACTAACCCTCTCAGCATCAAGGCTGGCCGGACTTACTTCTAAGCCGCACCATGCTCACGGACACATTGGCCCGCTTACGTGGATCGCTTTGCCTGCGACTGGCATCGACTTTCAACCACAGACCTGAACTCAACAACCGCGTCTATTATACACCGACCCGGGCAAAAATGCAAGCGATATTTTACCGCTCTTTTACTTTTTCCTCAAAATAATGGAGGAATTTTCCCGTCGCTGACGGTAGATATGCGATCCGGCCACAGTCAGCGCTGCAACGTCGACTGCGCCGGCTTCTCTGAGCGCCTTTGCGCAGGCGCAGACCGTGCTTCCGGTCGTCAAAACGTCGTCCACAACCAGCACGTGCTGTCCTTCATAGGACGCTTTTGTATAAAATGCGTTCTTCACATTCTCGCGGCGCTGGATAACGCGCAGTTTTGCCTGCTTTCGCGTATTGACGCCGCGCTTCAGATCTGTATTGACCGGAAGGCCGAGCCGTTTGCCGATCAGGCGCGCGAGCACCTCCGCCTGATTAAAGCCGCGCGTCCACTGCCGATCATAATGAAGCGGCACCGGTACGAGACAGTCGTAATCATCCGCGCGGATCGTTTTCAGCACGGGCTCCATCAGTTCGACCAGATAATCGGCGCAGCGATAGACGCTTTCATATTTGAACGCGCGGATCAGTCCGCTGATGGGCGGGCCGTAATAGAGCGCGAAATAACCCTTCGATATGCCGTCCGCGCCCCACTGCTCGCTGAACGCCGTGTGCGCCCTTGGCCTGAGCTTTCTGCGGCAATCACCGCACAGCCAGTCCGCGCCGCCTGTGCCGCCCAGATCGCCGCAGCCCAGACAGCGCGCGCGGGAAGGGTAGAGCAGCTCTGCCAGCTTGTCCCAGAGCTTCATACAGGCATCATATCCTTTGCTTCGATCAGGCGGCGGCTCAGGGCGCTGTAGCGCTTCCTGATCTCGTTGTTGCCCACCATGCGGGCGACGCAGTTTTCCCGTCCGACCAGCAC
>CAKUAV010000254.1 GCA_934636425.1 uncultured Clostridia bacterium | reverse complement strand
TGACCGACGACCGGAAGGAAGTCATGGACTTCTCCGACAGCTACGCCACTGGCATTCAGGTGGTCATCGTCAAGGAAGGCTCCGACATCACCTCCATCGACGATCTCTTCGCCGAGGGCGCGAATCACGCCATAGGCGTTCAGACCGCCACGACCGGCGACATCTACAGCACCGACGACATCGAGGGCGCGGGTCTGGGCACTGTGGAGCGCTTCGCCGCGGGCGCCGACGCCGTTCAGGCGCTTCTGACTGGCAAGATCGACTGCGTGATCATCGACAACGAGCCCGCCAAGGCGTTCGTTGCGGCCAATGAGGGTCTGACCATTCTGGACACCGAGTACGTCAAGGAAGAGTACGCCATCGCCGTGGCCAAGGGCAACGACGAGCTGCTGGCCAAGCTGAACGAGGCGCTCAAGGCGCTGACCGACGACGGCACCATCCCGGCGATCATCGAGAAGTACATTCCCACTGACGCCGCCGCTGACAAGGCCGAGTAATCCTCAATTTGACTGACATTTGCGCACATCAGGGAGCGACGTTCGTTCGTTCCCTGTTCGTATGTTACAGGAGGGATTTCATTGTCGGAATGGTTTGAAAAGCTGAAATTGCAGTTCGATCTGAACTTCATTCAGAAGGATCGCTGGCAGTATCTGCTGACCGGTCTGGGCAACACGCTGCGCATCACGCTCTTCGCCTGTCTGATCGGCATTGCGCTGGGCACGCTGATCGCCATTGTGCGTTCCACGAGCGACCGCGTTCTGCCCACAATGCGCCGAGGGCTGGGACGCACGCTGCTGAACATCGTCGACAAATTCTGCCGCGTCTATCTGACGGTCATCCGCGGCACGCCTGTGGTCATCCAGCTGATGATCTGCTACTACGTCATATTCGCCTCTTCCCGAAACGGCGTGGCGATCGCCGCGATTTCATTCGGTCTGAACTCCGCCGCCTATGTGGCCGAGATCGTCCGTTCGGGCATAATGAGCGTGGACAACGGCCAGTTTGAGGCCGGCCGCAGTCTGGGCTTCAACTATGTGCAGACGATGTGGCTGATCGTCATACCGCAGGCGCTCAAGAACGTACTGCCCTCGCTGGCCAACGAATTCATCGCGCTGCTCAAGGAGACCTCGGTCTCCGGCTATGTGGCGGTTAAAGATCTGACCAAGGGCGGCGACATCATTCGCGGCGCGACCTATTCCCCGTTCATGCCGCTGATCGCCGTGGCGCTGGCCTATCTCGTCCTGGTCATGTTCTTCTCCTGGCTGGTCGGCAAACTCGAAAGGAGGCTGCGCAGCAGTGACCACTAAAACTCTCATCGAGGTCAAAGGCCTCGAAAAGCACTTCGGCAAGGGCACGGTGCGCGCCCTGAACGGCGTCGACGCCGAGATCAGGCAGGGCGAAAAGCTGGTTGTCATCGGCCCGTCCGGCAGCGGCAAGTCGACGTTCCTGCGCTGTCTGAATCGGCTCGAGGAGCCGACGGGCGGCCACATATTCTTCGACGGCGTGGACATCACCTCGAAGGACTGCGACATCAACCAGATGCGCCGCCGCATGGGCATGGTGTTCCAGCAGTTCAATCTCTTCCCCCACATGACCATCATGCAGAACATCACGCTCGCGCCTGTCCATCACAAGCTGATGACGAAAAAGCAGGCTGAAGAGCGCGCCGCTGAGCTGCTCAAGCGCGTCGGTCTGCTGGAGAAGGCGAACGCCTATCCCTCTCAGCTCTCCGGCGGCCAGAAGCAGCGCATTGCGATCGTCCGCGCGCTGGCGATGAATCCCGAGGTCATGCTCTTCGACGAGCCGACCTCCGCGCTCGATCCCGAGATGGTCGGCGAGGTGCTGCAGGTCATGAAGGATCTGGCCGCCGAGGGCATGACGATGGTGGTCGTCACCCACGAGATGGGCTTCGCCCGCGAGGTCAGCGACCGCGTGATTTTCATGGACGACGGCCGCATCATCGAGGAAGGCACGCCCCAGCAAATCTTCTCCGCCCCCCAAAACCAGCGCACCAAAGATTTCCTCAGCAAACTCCTCTAGCCCGCAGTGCGGGCGGCCTCTCCGCTTCGCGCATGCAACCCGACTCTTCAGCGCTTGAGGGCGCTTCGAGTCTGGACGTTGGAGCGTATAGGTAACATCGCAATGCAGCCCGACCTGACCGGCCATAAATCAGAGCCGGTCAGGTCTTTCCGTGTGCCTGGGTTTTGCGGAGCGTACGCGCTTTCATTGCAATGCTATTGCTTTTTGAGATACTGTCGGCCACGGTCGGCTGTGCCGACAGCCACTCCGCTCCGCTCATGCAACCCGACTCTTCGCCGCTTGTGGGCGGCTCGAGTCTGGACGTTTGTACATATAGGAAACATCGCTATACAGCCCGACCTGACCGGCCATAAATCAGAGCCGGTCAGGTCTTTCCTTATTCCCGGGTTCTGCGGGGCGTGAATACGGCAGTTCAGAGATAGCAATTATTGCAAGGTTTGTCCAAGAGGTATTTTGCCGAGACCCCAATGAAGAGAGTTCAGAGATGCCAGCAGTGCCGACAGCCACTCCACTTCGCACACGGTCGGCTGTGCCGACAGCCACTCCGCTCCGCTCATGCAACCCGACTCTTCGCCGCTTGTGGGCGGCTCGAGTC
>CAKUAV010000253.1 GCA_934636425.1 uncultured Clostridia bacterium | reverse complement strand
CGCCTGCGCGTGCAGACAGCATCGCGATACAGCCTGACCTGCCGAGCCATGATCGGGCTTCGGCGGGTCTTTCTGCGCATCAGCCGCTTCCCGCGGAAAGCCTGTCAAAGCAATGCGGCTGCACAGATGCGCACAGACGCACATTGCGCCGCGAATACGCAGCCGCTTTGCCGCGCAATGGGTTCTTGCGATTCGATTGCTGCTCATTTGCACAACAGACGCCGGCGCGCGCGTCAAGCCGCCGACAGTTGTTCCGCATTTTCCGCGCCGCTTCATGCCTGAACGCCTGCGCGTGCAGACAGCATCGCGATACAGCCTGACCTGCCGAGCCATGATCGGGCTTCGGCGGGTCTTTCTGCGTACCGGCGCGCGCTCCGTCCGCGCCGCTTCGAATCTGAACGCCTGCGCGTGCAGACACCATCGCATGCAGCCTGATCTGCCGAGCCATGATCGGGCTTCGGCGGGTCTTTCTGCGCATCAGCCGCTCCCGAGTCTGAACGCCTGCGCGTACAGACAGCATCGCGATGCAGTGCGCGCGCGAAAGCTCACATGAGCGCCCCGCATCACGCCGAATCGGCCTGAACGGCGCCGCGATTGCGCCAGTCGGTCAGCAGCGCCACGAAATATGCCCGCGGCGAGGCCAGATCCGCCCGCTCGCAGCGCTTTTCCGTCCGGTCGAGCGCCTCCATCACCGCCCGCGCGTCGTAGCGCCTGTCCTGAATCAGCGCCAGAAACGCATCGCGCTCCGCCGCAAACGCCGGATGCGTGCCGACGATGTACGCCGCCATCTCCCGCAGCCGATTCTCCTTCCCGCTCGCCGCGCGCGCTCCCTCCTCTATTGTGGGATATACCTCCTCATCTGTTTGGTCTGGTTTGGTTTGATTTGGTTTGGTTTTCCGTATGATGGAAGAAACTGCCAAATCGGTCGCGTTTATGCGATTTTCGCCGTCGGAACTTCCGTCAGGACTTCCTTCAGAACTTCCGTCAGAACTTCCGTCACAACTTCCGTCAGGACTTCCGTCAGGGCGCTCGTCGGGCCGTTCGCCGGTCGCGCAGAAGGCCGGGTTGGCGATGGAGAAATAGTTGATGGCATAGATCGTGGCCTCGCTCTGATGGGCGCGGCAGCTGATTCGGCCGGATTCGATCAGCTGGGCGCGCGCCCGCAGCAGCGACGATTCAGAGCAGCCCATGAGCCCCTTGAGCAGGCTCGTGGTCACGCGCAGCTCCTCGGGAAAGTCCTGAGAATTGGCCAGATCGAGCAGCTTCATGAGCAGCTTGAATTCGGCCGGCTTGAGCGGATTGGTCATCTCCCAGCGGTGCAGCCGGTTGATCTCGAGCAGATAATTCACTTTCATGGCGACGCCTCCATATCGAACGATTGTTCATGGAAGCATTATAGCACATCTGCGACACGTTGTCAAATATATGTTCTAAATTAAGGCGGCGTTTCAAGCGGGAAGTGACGAGCGCCTGTCACCCTGCCGCGAAGCCGCGTTCAATTCTGCCAGACTTGCGCCGAGCGGAGTTGCTCCGCATAAATCAGCGCGCAGGCGATTGCCCTGCTAAAAACCGCCGCGCACAGGCCTTTGTATGGCGCGCTCCGGGCGGCGGCGCGAGATTCACTTTGCGCGAAATATTTTGCCGGCGGGCTTGGAGACGGGCGCGCGGCGTGATATAATGATAAAAAACGCGGCGAGGTGCAATGCTATGGAACGCAGGGATATTTGCGTATTTGGCAGTCTGAATGTGGATTTGACGGTGAAGATGGCGCGCTTTCATGCGCCGGGCGAGACGGTGACGGGCGAGTCGTTCAACGTCTACACGGGCGGCAAGGGCGGCAATCAGGCGGTGGCGGCGGCGCGGCTGGGCGCGAAAGTGCATCTGGTGGCCGCGCTGGGCGAGGATGCGAACGGCGCTATGTATCAGCAGACGCTGGCGCGCGAGGGCATAGACGCCGCGGGCGTTCAGCGCCGCGCGGACGTGAGCAGCGGCGTGGCTGTGATCGAGGTGGACGACAGCGGCGAGAACCGCATTGTGGTCGTGCCGGGCGCAAACGCGCTGCTGGACGCGGCGGCGGCGGACGCGGAAAAATCGATCATTGCGGGCTGCGGATATCTGCTGCTGCAGCTGGAAACGCCGCTGGACGGCGTGATCGAGGCGGCGCGCATCGCGCATGAGGCGGGCGCCGTGGTGATACTCGATCCTGCGCCGGCGCGGCCGCTGCCCGACGCGCTGCTGTCGCTGTGCGATTACGTCACGCCGAACGAGACCGAGCTGGCGACGCTGACCGGCCTGAGCGTCGAGAGCGACGAGGACGCGCTCGCGGCGTGTCGCGCTCTCCTGGCGCGCGGCGCGAAGGCGGTCGTTCACAAGCGCGGTGCGCGCGGCGCGCTGTGGGTGGACGAAACGCACGCGGTGCCGGTGGCGGGCAGGCGCGTGAAGGCGGTGGACACGACCGCGGCGGGCGACACGTTCAACGCGGGCTTTGCGACCGGCCTGGCCGAGGGCATGAGCGTCGAGGACGCGCTCGATCTGGCCAACGCGGCCGCGGCGATCTCCACCACAGCCCCCGGCGCGCAGACCGCCATGCCGAGCAGGCAGGCGGGTGGGCAGTGCCCGCTGACGCTTGCTGCCGCGCAGTGATACACGACATGCCTGACCATA
>CAKUAV010000252.1 GCA_934636425.1 uncultured Clostridia bacterium | reverse complement strand
GGCGCGTATACTGCTGGTTGAGGACGACGCTGCGCTGCGCGGCGCGCTCACGGAGCTGTTCGAGCGCGAGGGCTATCGGGTGACGACGGCGAAAGATGCGGCGGCGGCGCGCGCGTTTTTCGAGGCGGGCGCGGATCTGATCGTGCTGGACGTGGGACTGCCGGACGGCGACGGCGTGGCGCTCTGCCGCGACTGGCGCGCATCGGGCGTCGAAACGCCGGTGCTGTTCCTCACGGCGCGCGACGAGGAGATCGACGTTGTGCGCGGTCTGGACGCGGGCGGCAGCGACTATGTGACAAAGCCGTTCCGAATGCAGGAGCTGCTCAGCCGCATTCGCGCGCAGCTTCGGCGCACGCAGGGCGCGCCGGATGTTTTGACGCGCGGCGATATTTCCGTCGACCGCGCGCACATGACGGCGAAGAAAAGCGGCGAGGCGCTCAATCTGACGCTGACCGAATACAAGGTGCTGCTCATGCTGATGACGAATCGGGGCGTGACGCCGCGCGCGCGTCTGCTCGAGGCGCTCTGGGACGACGGCGCGAAGTACATCGACGACAACACGCTCTCCGTCCACGTCAGCCGCCTGCGCGACAAGGTGGGCGCGGCGCACATCCGCACAGTGCGCGGCGTGGGTTATCAGTGGGAGGACTGACGCGGCTGCGAAGATCGCGCCGGACGCGGGAATGCGTGTGTCTGCGGCGGCATGGGACGGGAAAGCGCTCCGCGCGGCTGCGAAGATCGCGCCGGACGCGGGAATGCGCGTGTCTGCGGCAGCATGGGACGGGAAAGCGCTCCGCGCGGCTGCGAAGATCGCGCCTGACACGGAATGACGGTCGCTGCCGGACGCGGGAATGCGTGAGTCTGCGGCGGCACGGGGCGGGAAAACGCTCTGCGCGGCTGCGAAGATCGCGCCGGACGCGGAATGACGGTCGCTGCCGGACGCGGGAATGCGTGTGTCTGCGGCGGCATGGGACGGGAAAGCGCTCCGCGCGGCTGCGAAGAACGCGCCGGACTGACATTTGCGGGCGATTTTATCATGCAGGGGAGTGAAGGACGATGGCGCTGAGCGGCGCAACGCTGTGGATGCCGGCGGCGATTGTTCTGGCGGCGGCCGCGCTGGGGCTGGCGGTCTATGTCGCCGTGCTGCACGCGCGCATGAGGGCGCTGGCCGGGAAAATCGAGGATTTTCTCTCGTGCGGGGGCAGGCCGCTGTCCTTTTCCGTGCGGGAGGACGCGCTTTCTCCGCTGCACAATGCGGCGGCCGAATTGCAGGATCGCCTGATCACCGCCCGCGAGCACGAGGCGGGCGAGGGGCGGCGCGCGGGCGCGCTGACCGCCGACATATCGCATCAGCTCAAGACGCCGCTCGCCACGCTCCGGCTCTATTGCGAGCTGGACGGCGGAGCGCATCTGGAGAGCGAAATCGCGCAGATCGAGCGCATGGAGAAGCTGATCTATTCGCTCCTGCGGCTGGAGCGGCTGTGCGGCAGCGGCTACGATTTTCACTTTGAGGCGCGCGACGCGGCCGAGATTGCGCGGCGTGCATGGCAGCCGATCGGCAGGCTGTGGCCCGAGCGCGTGTTTACGCTGGAGGGCGCGGCGCGCGTGCGCTGCGACGAAAAGTGGCTGGGCGAGGCGCTGGGCAATCTCTTCAAGAACGCCTGCGAGCATACGAAGGCGGGCGGGCATATCCGCGTCCTGATCGAGCAGGGCGAGACGTCGGCGCTGATTGTCGTTGAAGACGATGGCGGCGGCGTGGACAAAGGTGATCTGCCGCATCTCTTCGAGCGCTTTTACCGCGCGCGGGGCGCTGAGACGGGCGGCGCGGGGCTGGGGCTGGCCATTGCGCGCGAGGCAGTGCTGCGCCATCACGGCGACATCCGCGCCGAGAACGGCGAAAAGGGGCTGCGCGTGACGGTCACGCTGCCCGTGTTTCAGGAGCGGATGCCGCTCGAAGCGGAATAAATGAGATCTGTCCGGACGTCGGTTCGGGCGGATCTTTTTTATGCGGCGTGCGCGCGTCTGTGGGGGCGGCGTTCCGCGCTGGCGCGAAGAGGCGACATTCCGCATTACAGGATAGAGAATAGTGCGCCGGCGAAAGGCTGCGTCTGGCCGGTTTTAGCGCCGGCACGGGCGTGGGTGCGCGCGGGGGCTGGGCGGCGAGGGTGGGATTCGGAATGCGGAATTCGGAATTGGGGCGCGGAGATGCGCGTGTCCGGCGATGTGGTTCTGGCGGGCGTTTGACACTCGGTTTACCTGTCCTTGTGGGTCTGTCGCAGTGTTTGTCTCGGTTCACGCCTGCTGTTTGACGCTCAGCGCCAAACAGGACGGCTTGCGATATGCTCCGTTCCTGTTCCGCAGGTCGAGATCGCCATTCGTGCGTTCTCGATGTGTCGGCGTGGTTATCGGGCTTGGCTGGTTCACTTCGGGATTGTGTGCTTATTTGCAGCGATTTCGACGGGTTACCGGGGATGCGTGGGAACGGGGCTGGCGGCGCGGGTTTTGTGCGTTTTTTGCGCGGCCACATTGGCGCTGTGAGTCTTTCTGCGGGGAGTACGTTGGGGCTAAATGTAGAAGCCGCACTGCGGCCTCTCTTCGGGGGCTGGTCGAATGAGAAAGTGCGCTTTACGGGGCGTTTTGCCCTCGGTTCACGCCTGCTGTTTGACGCTCAGCGCCAAACAGGACGGCTTGCGATATGCTCCGTTCCTGTTCCGCAGGT
>CAKUAV010000251.1 GCA_934636425.1 uncultured Clostridia bacterium | reverse complement strand
GGCTCAGCACGTCGCCCATGCCGAGGATTCGGCTGGCCATGCGGTCGGGGCAGAACGGCTCGATGTCGGTGAGCTTTTCGCCGGTGCCGCAGAATTTGATCGGCTTGCCGGTGACGGCCTTGACAGATATGGCTGCGCCGCCGCGGGTGTCGCCGTCCAGCTTGGTGAGTATCACGCCGTCCACGCCCAGGTTTTTGTTGAATGTGTCGGCGACGTTTACAGCGTCCTGACCGGTCATGGCGTCCACAACCAGCAGAATTTCCTGCGGGTGGACGGTATCGCGCACGTCGCGCAGCTCCTGCATGAGCGCCTCGTCGATGTGCAGCCGGCCGGCGGTATCGAGTATCACGGGATCGAAGCCGTAATAGCGGGCGTGCTCGATGGCCTGCTTCGCGATGTCGACCGGGTTGATCTGTCCCTTTTCAAACACCTCCACGCCCACCTGCGAGCCGACCACCTGCAGCTGGCGTATGGCGGCGGGGCGGTATACGTCGCAGGCCACCAGGAGCGGCTTTTTGCCCTGCTTTTTGAGCATGCCGGCCAGCTTTCCGCCCATTGTGGTTTTGCCTGCGCCCTGAAGGCCGCAGAGCATATAGACTGTGGGCGCCTGCGGGGAGTAGGTCAGGCGGGCGTTCGAGCCGCCGATCAGCTCGGTCAGCTCGTCGTTGACGATCTTGATGACCTGCTGGCCGGGGGTCAGGCTTTCGAGGATCTCGCTGCCGACGGCCTTTTCGGTCACTCTTTTGACGAAATCCTTCACGACGGCGTAGTTCACGTCGGCTTCCAGCAGAGCCATGCGGATGTCGCGCATCGCCGCCTTGACGTCGGCTTCGCTCAGCTTGCCCTTGCCGCGCAGCTTTGAAAAGGCGGCGGTCAGTTTGTTGGTCAGTCCTTCAAAGGCCATGTCGGCGGTTCACCTCTCGATTCCGTTGATTCTCTCCAGAGCGCTCTTTGCGTCTGAAAGCGCCCCTTCGCTGCCCGGCTCGGCCCTGACGGACGAGAGCAGCTCGCGGCAGGTTCTGATTTCCTTTCCGATGCGCCGATAGCGGTCGGCCAGCCCGAGCGCCTCTTCATAGCGCTCGAGCGCGGCGGAAGCGGTCTTCACCGCGTCGTACACGCCCTGCCGGCTGATGTCCAGCTGATCGGCGATTTCCTGAAGCCCCATGTCCTCGTCGCAGTAAAGGCGCATCACGTCGCGCCGTTTCTCGGTGAGCAGCGGGCCGTAAAAATCCATGAGCAGCGCCAGCTCGACGCGTTTTTCCAAGCCGTTCGCCTCCCGTGGACGTTTATACCAATGGCGTCAAGCCGCTCGACTTGACGATGCTCAGTATACCAGAGATCATCCTTCCTGTCAAGCCTTTTCTCTTGACAAGCCGTCATTTAACATCCCGCCGCGCGCCCCTTCATAGTATGACAGAGACGGCGGAGGGAGGCGGGAAATGTGAAGACGAGAATGGTGCGCGTGCGCAGGCGGCGTCCGGCTGTCCGGCGGGCGGTGTGTCTGCTGATTCTGACGCTGTGCGCTTATCTGTACATGGCCGCCACGCGCGGCGATCCGGTGCAGGCGATACTGGACGCGCGGGACGAGCAGCGCGTGCGGCGGGAGATCGCGTTTGACGCGCTTGAGATCCATGCGGTGCGCACGGCAGAGTGCGATTCTCAGGAGACGGCGCGCGTTGAGGCGGCGCGCTACATTCCGCGCGGCGCGGCGGGCTATATGCTGCATGAGGGAAAATGGCATATACTCTGCGCGGGCTATGAGACGGAAGCGCAGGCGAAGACGGTGCGCGACCGGCTGCGCGCCGAGGAAAACATCGCCTGCGACACGCTCGGGCTGTCTGCCGAAAAGGCCGTACTGTACGTCACCGCCGGGCCCTCACAGATCGACGCGCTGATCGAATGCGAGCGCCGGCTGCGCGAAACCGAGACGCTGCTGGGCGCGCTCTCGCTGGCGGCGGACGGTGACGAAACGGCGCGCTCTCAGATTGCGTCGGCGATCGACGAGGCCGCATCTCTGCTCGGCGGCGCGCTGGCGGATTTTCACGCGGCGGCGGGCGAGGGGGACGAAACCGTGTGCGCGCCGCTTCAGGATATGGCGAAATACGCGCTGACCGTGCTGCAAAAGCTGTCCGGCGACTATGGCGCGCTGAGCGACACGCTCTTTTCCGGCCGCCTGAAGGACGCCTTTCTGCGCATCCGCATCGCGCACATATTCTGGCTGGACGCGCTGAGCGGCTCATGAAGCGCGCCATTATAATATGTAAAAAGAGCGAAAGGGGCTGTTCAAAAGCGGCGATTTGGTGTAGGATAGGAATGGGAAAATCCAAAGCTGACAGACGAAGCGGGAGACACGCGATGAACGAAGCTTATGAATTTCTGAATCTGTATAAGCGCCTTGAGGATCTGCTCGAGGCAAAGCTGGACGCGGGCGAAGCGCGGCGGGGCAGCGTTGTGGTCGAGTTTATGAACTCGCCCGAGGGCGCGCCCTATAAGGAAAAGCTCAATCTCTGCCGGGAGATACGCAATCTCATGACGCACAACGCCGATCTGGGCGGCGAGCCGGTGGTGCTGCCCGCAGACGCGGTGGTCGAGACGCTGCGCGAGATCGTCGCCGCCGTGGAGCGCCCGCCTCGGGCCAGCGAATACGCCACGCCGCTGGAGCATATGCTGACGGCGCGCATGGACGATTATGCGCTCGAAATGATGCGCGTCATGGAGAAAAACGGCTTTTCTCACGTGCCGGTGCTGCGGCGCGGGCGCGTGGAGGG
>CAKUAV010000250.1 GCA_934636425.1 uncultured Clostridia bacterium | reverse complement strand
CTCCGGCCAGTCCAGAAAGGCGCGGAAATCGCCGACGAACAGGCTGACGCGATGCCACTTTGTCAGGCTGTCGATGAACGCGCCCACCCACGACGCAAACGAAGCGACCGCCGCGAAATACAATACGAACTGATCGACCGTGATCTCGCCGCGGACAAAGAGCGCGATGAGCAGCGCATAGGCTCCCGCGTCGCGGACGAGTATCAATAAAAGATCCACCAGCCGGCTCAGGAACATACGCAGCGCGCGGCGGCCTTCCCACCCGCGCAGCTCGCGCGTCAGATCGTCCCGACACGCCCTCAGCCAGCCGGCCATGCCGTATATGCGGATGTCCTTGGCCGCCGAGAACGAACGCCCGCGCGAAATAACATAATCGAGCCGCGCTTCAATGGGACGCGTCTTTTCATCCGCGCCGTGCGACCAGCGGTTATAGGCGCGCGCGGCCAGCCAGCTCAGCACCGGCGGAATGGTCAAAAGCGGAATCAGCCACACGCTGACCAGCGACACCACCGCGCCGAACGTCAGATAGCCTGCGACGTTCTCCAGCACGCCGAAGCCCGCGTCGAGTATGTCGGTCAGCGGCTGAGCGCCGTTCCACTGCTGCGTCGCCCGCAGCGCGCGGTCGGCCAGATCACGCGTGTCCTTCTTCTCATAGTCCTGATAGAACATGGTCAGCGCCTTGCGCGTGTGCAGCGCGGCGCATTGCCCGCGATAGATTCCTATGGCGCGGCTCCTGATCAGCTCCAGCGCCGCCTTGAAGAGCGCGAGCAGCATCAGGCCGCCCATCACCCAGCCGACGCGCTCCAGCGCCGCAGCTGCCGCCGAGCCGCTCGTCACCTCCGCCACGGCCAGCGCGGGCAGATACACGCTCAGGTATTCCAGCGCAATGTTCACGGGGATGAGCAGCACAAAGCCGATCAGCCCGTACGGCGCAAAGGCGCACAGCCGATGAAGACACCAGAACAGATTCGAAAGCATCGAGCGGCGCGGCTTGTTTTCCTCGCTCATGATTGTCATCTCCCTTCATGCGCCCATTGTAGCACCCTTTGCGCCAGAAAAAGCAAATTCGCGCACGAATTGCACGGATTCGTACACGAATTGCAAAAATACGCGAATCACTCGCCTGTGGGCACGAGGAACTCGGTCGTAAACGCGCCGTCCTCGCTGTTGTATTTGATCCAGCCGCCGTGCTCCTCGATGATGCTCTGCGCGCGCCTGAGTCCAAAGCCGTGAAGACCCGCCTTGCGCGTTTTGAAGAGCGAGCCGCGCTTTATCTGCTTTTCCGCGGCGCTGTTGAGCATGGAAAAGTACAGCATACTCCCCTTCACCGCGATGAACAGCCTGATAAAGCGCTCGCCGCGCGCCAGAGCGCAGGCCTCGATGGCGTTGTCGAGCAGATTGCCCAATACGATACTCAGCTCGACGTCCGAAAGCGCCATGCGGTCTGGAATATTCGCCTTGACGGTCACGGCGATCCCCGCCGCCTTCGCCTGCGCGATCTTGCTGGAAAGAATCGCGTCGGCCGAGACGTTGCCGGTCTTGAAGAGCGTATCGAAACTCTTTAAGCGCGCGTCCAGCTCGTCGATATAGCCGAGGGCGCGCGCCATGTCGCCGGACGCGATATGGCCGCGCAGCGTCTGCAAATGGTTGTGATAGTCGTGCTTGAAGGCGCGCATTTCCCTGTGGATGCTGCGCACCTCGTTCAGATGCCGCTCGGCCTGCTCCGTTTGCAGCTCAATGATTTTCAAAAATGTCTTTTTTCTCATGGCTCATCCATAAAAGTCGATATAGGCGCGGTTGATCGCGTCGTACTTGCCGCGCGCCAGCGGAATCGACGCGCCGCCCTCCAACAGAAGCTCGCTGCGGCCAATGCGCCGTATGGCCGGCAGAAAGACGATATAGCTGCGGTGGCAGCGGAAAAACTGCTTCGACAGCCGCGCTTCCAGATCCGATATGCGCTCGCGCACGCGGTATTCGCCCGAATCCGCGACGATCACGCACTCGTGAAGGAACGCCTCGATATAGCGGATCTCGCGCTCATACAGCCGGAGCGTCTGCCCCTCGGAATTGACGACGATCGACGGCGGAGAAGCCGCCGCGCGCTCGGCCGCCCGATCCAGCACATTAAAGAGCTTTTCGTCGTTCACCGGCTTTATGAGAAAATGCAGCGCGTCCACCTCGTAGCCCTCGCCGATGAACTCGGTGTGCGAGGTCAGGAATATGATCTCGGCGCGGCTTTTTTCCCGCCTCAGGCGTTTGGCCAGCTCCACGCCGTTCATGGCGCCCATTTCCACATCGAGCAGGAGAATGTCGAAATCGCGCGCATCGGCATAATCGAACAGAAACGCCTCTGCGGAGGAATACGACCCGATTGCCGCCGAATGCTCCCGCGCCGCCGCCCAGCGCGAAACGAGCGCGCAGAGCGCGTCCCGCTGAGCCAAATCGTCCTCGCAGACGGCGATTTTAAGCGCCATGGCTTCGCCCTCCCTTCCGTTTTTCTTTATGGTAACGCATCGGCGCGCGCTTTGCAAGGGGGCGCGGCGGCAAAATTTCACTTTTTTTCGCCAGTCTATTGCAAAAAGGTATTGACAAAGCGCCCGTGATCGTGTATAATCAGTCATGTTGTCAACCAATGCAACATTATGCGGCTGTGGCGGAATCGGCATACGCGCACGTTTGAGGGGCGTGTCCAGCAATGGGTTCGGGTTCAAGTCCCGTCGGCCGCACCATGACTTCTTGAGAGCTTTCGTTTTCAAGAAGTTTTTTCTTATGTTCGGACAGCATGCTCAACGCCGCAAAGCCGTATTTCCCCGCTTTTTTCGTCAGGGCGCGGCGCTGATTCGAATGGCTTTAACGCGCCGGGC
>CAKUAV010000249.1 GCA_934636425.1 uncultured Clostridia bacterium | reverse complement strand
CAATGCGCACATAGCGGTCGGGCGCGCACAAAAGCACCTGCTCGCCGCGGTTGATCGCGTCCAGATCGATCGCGCCTTCTGCAACGTCGGAAGCATAGCTGCGCAGCACCTCATCATCCAGCGCCATAAGCCCCAGCGGCACGAGCGCCTCTCCCGCTTCAGCGCCGGTTTCGCGGCGAACGCGCTCGTTGGTTTCAGCCGCCTCCCGCCGGATCTCAATCATCCCTTCATCGCTGGTGTCGAGATAGTGATAGAGCTGCGCATCGTCCCGCGTATGCGCGCGCCGCAGCAGCTCCTCCTCGCTCAGAAGATAGCTGTATGTGTACAGATCGGCGTTCGTGAGGTAGCTCGGCGCGCTGTCCGTTATCCAGCAGACATTGGCCGCGCTCTTTTCCCGCGCCTTTTTAACGCCGGGGAGCGCTTCAATCTGCGCAATATCACCGGCGCTGAGCGCGCGTTCGGGCAGCATGGTGTAATAGCTGTTGGTTGAAACATTGTCCATATAAAAGTATGCCCGAAACGCCGCGCTCGATTGGAAAAGCATCCCGCTGATCTGGCCAAGCAGGCTCAACGCGTTCAGCATACACACGAGCATCAATCCAACCAGCACGCCCGCCCCGATCGGCTGCAGCGGATGCAGCCGGTTCTGCCGCCACGCGATCAGCTGCGCGGGCTTATAGCTGTTTCGGCTCTTCACGCGCCCCATGCGCCGCAAAAGCGCCGTATCGCGCAGCACGCCCATGGGCATGACCCGCGAGGCGCGCCGCAGCGGCATGAACGCCGAAAGGACGATGCACGCGACCGACAGGACCGCGATGGGCGCGAGGATCATCGGCTGAATCTCAAAGGCGATCAGGCCCGGGAAGGCGCGGCTCAGTCCCCATACGGCCAGGCAGGCGCAGGCGATCGACACGGGCGCCATGATCAGCGCCAATATCCACGCCTCCCGCCCGAATATGCGGCGAATCTGCCGCCGCGTCGCCCCGACGGCGCGCAGCATGCCGATCTCCTTGGTCTTTCGCGCGAGCTGACCCTCCATCGCGCCGGCGATGCCCACGCAGCAGGCCAGCAGCAGCGAGCCGCCCAACAGCGCCAGCATGCTCAGCATCGTCTCCACGTCTTTTTCCGAGAACGCGTCGCTCCCCCACTCCAGCACCATGTCGGCGACCAGAGCGCCGAAATCGTTCAGGCCGACGAGCATCGGCCGGTTGAAATTGAGACGCCCGTCCGCGCCGTAGTTGCGCGCCAGCGCGCTTTGAAGCGACACGCCCTTTTTGAGCGTCATGACGCGCTGCACGACGGTGCGGCCGCTGTCAAACGGCGGTTCCTGCGCGGACACCAGCGCGGCGGGCAGCGCGTAGAGGCCCTCCGAGAGAAGATAGGTGACGCGCTTCCACTCGAAGTGCGACGTCTGCTCCTCCAGCACGCCGGTGAGCGTGTACGTCCTCTTTTCGCTCAGCCCGTCTATGGGCGTGACGGTCAGCTCGAACGACTCGCCGATTTCTGCCTCTATGCTCAGATGATCGAGGAAGCTCTTTTCGGCGGCCATCTCCCCCGCCTTTTCGGGCGCGTGGCCGCTCGCATAGCGCCGATCCATGATAGACGCGGCGGTTTCGTCATAGGAGCCTATGTACAGGCCGCCCGCCTGCGCCGTCATGGCGATGTGCCCCAGCCGGTCGAAGCTGCCCTCATCCATAATGTCAGCGTCGCTGTATTCGTCCGCGTCGAAGTAGAACGCGTCGGCCTGACCCATGCGCGCGCGCACGCCCTGCACGGCGGCCGCATACACGCCCCAGGCGCACTGGCAGAGCGTGGCGATGAAGAATATCGAGAGGAATATGCCCGCGGCCATGGCGCGATAGCCGCGCTGATCGGCGCGCAGGCCGGCGGCGGCGATGCGGTTGATCGAAAGCCGTTTCATGTTTCGCTCACCCCGCTGTCCCGCGCGACAATGCCGTCGCGCAGCTCGACGATGCGGCCGGCCTGCTCGGCGACCGACTGATCGTGCGTCACGAGCACGAGCGTGATGCCCAGCTCATAGCTGAGCCGCCCCAGCAGCGCGAGCACCTCTCTGCCCGATTTGCCGTCGAGGTTGCCGGTCGGCTCGTCGGCGAAGAGTATCGAGGGCTTGTTGGCCAGCGCGCGGGCGATGCAGACGCGCTGCTGCTGGCCGCCGGACATCGCGCCTGGCAGATGCGAGAGCCTGTCGCCAACGCCGAGGATCTCAATAATGCCGTCGAGATAGGCCTTGTCGCACTTTCTGTTGTCCAGCATGACCGGCAGCAGTATGTTTTCCCACGCGGTCAGCTCGCGCACGAGGTTATAGCTCTGGAACACGAAGCCGAAGCGGCGGCGGCGCAGCACGGAGAGCTGATTGTCGCGGTATTTATAGAGCTCCTCGTCCTGATAGTACACCTTGCCCGACGTGGGGGCGTCCAGCCCGCCGAGCAGGTGCAAAAGCGTCGACTTGCCCGAGCCGCTGGGGCCGGTGATGGCGGTAAACGCGCCCTTTTCGAAGGCGAGCGTCACACCGTCCAGCGCGGCGACCTTGCCCTCCCCCGCGCTGTATATCTTCCTGAGTTGTTCGCAGCGTATGATGTCCATGGCACTCTCTCCTTTCCGTCTGTACTCTTACTATACCAGATGAACCTTGCGATTGGGTGACTTTCACCTTACAATCTCTTAAGCTGGCCGGCAGGCTGAGCCTGCACGCACTTCGCTTCGCGCGTTGCAACCCGACTCCGCGCCGCTTGGGGGCGGCTCGAGTCTGGACGTTTGAGCGTGTAGATAACATCGCTATACAGCCCGACCTGACCGGCCAGCCGCAGTGCGGCCTCCGCTTATCAGAGCCGGTCAGGTCTTTCCGTG
>CAKUAV010000248.1 GCA_934636425.1 uncultured Clostridia bacterium | reverse complement strand
GTACTAGCCTGAAAGGAAGCTATAACGATGGGGTGCATGGGGAAATATATCGAGAACGCCAACTTTGAAGATACTGGATTCAGCTATACCATGTCGCTGATCAGCGGGAAGCATAAAATGGTGATCCTCTATTGCCTGATGGAGTTTGAACCGGTGCGTTTCAATGAGATGAAGAGGTATCTGGGGCGGGTTACCGACAAGACGCTGAGCAGCAACCTGAAGGAGCTGGAAGCGGATCAGCTGATTGTGCGCAAAGAATATCCTCAAATCCCGCCCAAAGTGGAATATTCCCTGACGGAGCGCGGAAAATCCCTGATGAAGGTATTGGATCAGCTGTGCGTTTGGGGTACGGAAAACCGCCTTCCGCGCTGAATTTCCGCTTGACACGCCGCGTGGAAACCCGTTATACTTTGCATGACGATTCAATTGCAAAACGAGGTGAACGATATGGAGCTTTACATTGCGCCGAACGGCGACGACAAGGCGCGCGGCACGCTGGATACGCCGCTCAAAACGCTCTCTGCGGCGGTCAGGCGCATGGCCGCGGCGGAGGACGGCTACTGGGACGGCCGCGCCGAGATCATACTGCGCGGCGGCGTCTATCCCGTGGACAGGACGATCGACATTGCGGCCAATATGCCGCTGACCATACGCGCCTGCACCGGCGAGGAAGCCGTGCTGGACGGCGGCCGCGTGATCGAGAATCTGACCGAGGGCGAACTTCACGGTCTGCGCTGCTGGACGGCGGATATTCCCGATGTGCGCGAGGGCAAGTGGTTCTTCCATTCGCTGTTCGCAAGCGGCGCGCGCTGCACCCGCGCCTATCTGCCGCGCGAGGGCTATTACTGGATCGAGTCCACGCGCGATCCCGAGTGGACGATGAACGGCGGCCTGTTCGACGGCGAGTACGGCTTCATCGCGCGCGAGGGCGACGTAAAGAATTTCAGAAACCTGACCGACGCGGAAATCCACGTATTCCACTACTGGACGGACGAGCATATGCCCATCGTCTCATTCGATCCCGAAACGCGCGCGGTGAAGTCCGACCGCCGCAGCATATTCGTGCTCAAGGACGACCAGAAGAAGCGCTTTGCGAAATACCGCGTGGAGCACATATTCGAGGGGCTGTGCGAGCCGGGCGATTTCTATCTCGACCGCGCCGAGGGCAAATTGTACTATCTGCCGCGCGAGAGGGAGACGCTGGAGAACACCGTGCTGACCGCGCCGGTTGTGGAGACGCTCATAAACGTTCACGACGCGAGCGACGTGCGCATTGAAAACCTGACGCTCCGGCACACCGACTGGTCGCTGCCCGAGCGGCTGGGCCGTCCCTTCAGCCAGCACGACGACGGCACGCTCTACGCCTCCGCGCCGCAGGCCGCGACCAACATACCCGGCGCGGTCAGCTTTGAAAATTGCAAACGCTGCGCCGTGATCGGCTGCGAGATCAGCCATGTAGGCGGCTATGCCGTGGACATGGTGTACGCCTGCCATTCCATGCAGGTGGAGAAGTGCCGCATGCTCGATCTGGGCGCGGGCGGCGTGAAGCTGAACGGCGCGACGGCGCAGGATCCCGCGAGCGAGCGCACGCATCACGTCGTGATCGCCGACAACGACATCGGCTTCGGCGGCCGCGTGTTTCTGGCCGGCGTGGGCGTGGCCTCGCTGCGCGCGAGTCACATAGACATCGTGCACAACCACATACACGATCTGTACTATTCCGGCGTGAGCTGCGGCTGGCTGTGGGGCTATGAGGAGAGCACGTCGTTTGACAACACGATCGCCTACAATCACATACACTGTCTGGGGCACGGCGTGCTGTCCGACATGGGCGGCATATACACGCTGAGCGTGCAGCCGGGCACTGTGATTCACCACAATCTGATCTACGACATCGAGAAGGCGAATTACGGCGGCTGGGCGATCTATCCCGACGAGGGCTCGAGCCACATACTGATCGAGAACAACGTGTGTTTCGGCACGTCGTCGAGCTGCTTCCATCAGCATTATGGCCGCGAGAACATTGTGCGCAACAACATATGGGCGTTTGGCCGCGAGGGCATCGTCGCATTCACGCGCCCCGAGGCGCACATCGGCTTCACATTCGAGCGCAACATACTGCTTACGAAGGGCGAGCCGGTCTACACGGGCAGGGGCATTGAGAAGATCAGGACCGACATGAATCTCTTCTGGGACGTCGAGGGCAAGCCGCTCTCCTATGCGCCCGATCTGTTCAAGCCCGAGGAGAACGAGTCGATGGATCAGCTCAAGGCGCGCGGCTACGATCTGTTCAGTCTCGTTGCCGATCCGAAATTCGCCGATCCCGAGCATGGCGACTTCACGCTCGCGCCCGATTCCCCGGCCTTCGACATGGGCTTCGTCCCGATCGATCTCTCGACCGTCGGCCCCCGGCAGGGTTGAACCCTGCACCCACACCGCTTCGCGCGTGTCAACCCGACTCCGCGCCGCTTGGGGGCGGCTCGAGTCTGGACGTTAGTGCGAATAGGTAACATCGCTATACAGCCCGACCCGCCCGAGCATAAATTGGACTCGGGCGGGTCTTTCCGTGTACCCGGGTGACGGCGCGTATACGCATCAACACAACCCCGCCGCAGCGTGAAGAGAGTCCAGAGAGTCGAAGACTCTTTGGCGCAGGTTTGGGGCGCGTAGCCCCAACGGACTCCCCGCGGAAAGCATAACAAGACCAATGTGCTTGCGCAAAAGTGTACAAAGGCCGCGAGCACATACTGGTATAACATCGCCGCGTGAAATATACTTTGCCACTCGGCCAGCCCCTGAAGAGAGTCCAGAGAGTCGAAGACTCTTTGGCGCAGTCTGGGGCGGCCGCAGTGCGGCTTCCACATTTAGCCCCAGCGT
>CAKUAV010000247.1 GCA_934636425.1 uncultured Clostridia bacterium | reverse complement strand
CCAAACTCCAATTTATGGTTTGGCAAGTCGTCTTGCATTGCGCGGCAGCAAGCGGAAGCCGCACTGCGGCTGGCCGGTCAGGTCGGGCTGTATAGCGACGTTGCCAACGCGCTCTATCGAAGACTTGCCAAACTCCAATTTATGGTTTGGCAAGTCGTCTTGCATTGCGCGGCAGCAAGCGGAAGCCGCACTGCGGCTGGCCGGGCGGGTCGAGCGGTATAGCGATGTTGCCAACGCGCTCTATCGGAGACTTGCCAAACTCCAATTTATGGTTTGGCAAGTCGTCTTGCATTGCGCGGCAGCAAGTGTCAGCGGGCACTGCCCGCCGTGCCCACAAAGGCGAAGGACGGCTCGGCGGTCAGCACGGCGCGCAGCGCGTCGTTGACCGAATCGTATGTGACCGCGTCCAGCCTTTCGATCATCTGATCCTCGGACTGCGTGTCGTGCAGCAGCAGCATGCGCCGTCCCAGCGCATTCATGCGCGCCGAGGCGCTCTCCTGCCCCAGCACATAGCCACCCTTGATCTGCGTGCGCGTCTGCTCAAACTCGTCGCGCGTCACGCCGGTTTTGACCAGCGATTTCACTTCCTCGTCGATCAGCGCCAGCACAGCGTCGGTGTTCTGCGGATTCACGCCGGCGTATATCGCCAGCATGCCCGTCGCCGTATAGAAGCTCGGATAGCTGTACACCGAATACGCCAGGCCGCGCTCCTCGCGAATGCGCTGGAACAGACGCGAGCTCATCGCGCCGCCCAGTATGCTGTTGAATATCGAGATCGGAAAGACCTCTTTCGCGCCGATTTTGCACGCCGGATAGCCCAGCGTGACGTGAACCTGCTCTATGTCCTTCTCGCGGCGCAGCGTCTGCGGCTCGGCCGGGCGCACGATGTACTCCGGGCACGCGCCCGCGCCCATCTTCCATTCGCCGAAATACTTCTCCGCCAGCGCGACCAGCTTCTCCCAGTCGTAATTGCCCGCCACGGCCAGCACGGCGCATTCGGGGCGGTACATCCTGTCGCGATAGGCCACAAGCCGCTCGCGCGTGAATGCGCGCACATTGTCCGCCGGCCCAAGGATCGGCCAGGCCAGCGGCTGATCGCCGAACTGCGCGGCCATAATCAGCTCGCTCACCAGATCCTCCGGCTCGTCCTCGGCCATGGAGATCTCCTCCAGCACCACGCCGCGCTCCTTGGCCAGCTCCTTTTCGTCGAATGTGGAATGGATCACCATGTCGCTGAGCACGTCCATGGCCAGCTCGGTGTGCTCGTCGATCACCTTGGCGTAATAACAGGTGCATTCCTTGGCGGTGAATGCGTTCAGCTGGCCGCCCACAGCGTCCATGACCTCGGCAATCTGGCGCGCGGTGCGCTTTTCCGTGCCCTTGAAGAGCATATGCTCGAGGAAATGGCTCAGGCCGTTCTCCTCGCGCGTCTCATACTGCGATCCGGCGGCGATCCACACGCCCACCGACACGGATCGAAAATGCGGCAGACGCTCGCCGATGAGCGTCAGGCCGTTCGATAGCTTGCATTGATCGTACATAGTCGTCCTCCGAGATGTCATTCCATCAGATTTTCCAGCATTGCCTTGGCGCTGAGTATGTCCTCGATCTGCTTTTCGCCGCTGATTTCGCGCTCGATGGTCAGCGCGCCGTCGTAGCCGATCGCCTTCAGCTTCTTCATGACCAACGGGAAATTGACCATGCCCTCGCCCAGCGGCGTCTCGCGGCCCAGCTTCCAGCCGTCCGTCGGCCAGCAGCCGTCCTTGACGTGCACGTCCATCACATAGCGCCCCAGTATCTCCAGCGCGTCCAGAGGATGCGCCTTGCCGTACAGTATCAGATTGGCCGTGTCCAGATTGACGCCCAGATTGCCTGTGCCCACGTCCTCAATGGCGCGCAAGAGCGTCACCGGCGTTTCCTGACCGGTCTCGAACAGGAAATACTGGCCGTTGTCCTTCATGTGCTGCGCCACATCGCGAATCGCGTCGATCATGCCGGCGTACTGCGGATCGTGCGGGTTCTCCGGAATAAATCCGGCGTGCGTCGCCACCTGCCTGACGCCCAGCGCCAGCGCGAAATCCGCCGACGCCTTGAGCTCCTGAACGCGGCGATGGCGGTAGGCCGCGGGCAGCAGACCCAGCGTCACCGGCCCCTCGGTGAAGTTCCAGACCGCCGGCCCCGACCAGCCCGCCCAGAACGTGGAAATCGTCACGTCGTGGCGGCGGCAGGCCTCCTTGACCGCATTCGCCAGCTCGGGCGTGTATATGCTCGCGTCGTAATTGCTGACCTGACAGGAATGAATGCCCAGCTCGGCGACATTCTTCAGGCTCTCGTCGATGCTGTTCAGGCTGTGCCCAACCATAACGCCTATTTTCATGATGTGCTCCTCCTCTTTTTGCGCGAAGGCGCGTTTTCGTCCCCCGCGCCGAATGATCTGCTCTTTTCATCAGGCGCTGCGCCGGCGTTCGCCGATTCAGCCGATCTGCATTCGTCCTGCTTTCCAACGCCCAAACGGCGCTTTTGAACTCGCCCGAGCCTGCCGAAGCGCCCGGATAAGCGCCGCGAATTGCGAAAAAAACGCCGGAAGCGCTTCTTAGAAAAAACGGGAGAGGCCGAATCGACTCTCTCCCGTATGGTTATTTGCGTAAATCAGCGCTCGCGGCGCGGGCCACGGCGGTCGTCGCGGCGGGGAGCCGGACGGCGCACGGGCATGGACTCGTCGTCATAGACGATGTCGTTGCGCAGCAGGTTGACGCGGCCCTGCGCGTCGATCTCGGCGACCTTGCACTCGAGCGTATCGCCGATCTTCACAACGTCCTCCACCTTGTCCACGCGGCCGTTGGCCAGCTTGGAGATGTGGATCATGCCGTCCTTGCCGGGGGCGTACTC
>CAKUAV010000246.1 GCA_934636425.1 uncultured Clostridia bacterium | reverse complement strand
GGCCAAGGACGCCGAGGAGGCCGGCGTGGTCATCGCGCTGGAGAACGTCTGGAACAAGTTCCTGCTCTCTCCGCTGGAGACGCGCGACTTTATCGACAAGATCGGCTCCGATTATGTGAAGGTGTATTTCGACATCGGCAACGTGCTGGTGACCGGCTATCCCGAGCACTGGGTGAAGATTCTGGGCAGCCGCATCGCCCGCGTCCACGTCAAGGACTTCCGCACGATCGTGGGCAACATCAACGGCTTCGTCGACCTGCTGGGCGGCGACGCGAACTTCCCGGCCGTCATGAAGGAGCTGCGCGCCTGCGGCTACGACGGCTATCTGACCGCCGAGATGAACGGCTTCCCCTGTGCGACCGACGCTGTGGTCGTGCGCACGCTGGATGCGCTTGAGCGCATTGTCGAATGCTGAAGGCGGAGAGCCGGCCGGGCGCGGGGGCATGAAGAAGCCGCGCCCGATGAATGAATGCGTGATCAAACGCCCGCGGGACTGAAGGCCTGCGGACAGCACAGACACTGGAAAAAAGGAGTTGTTATTATGTTGAAGGTTGGTCTGGTCGGTATCGGTTTCATGGGTCACGGTCATCTGGATCAGTATCTGCGCCTGATGAAGGAGGGCGCGCCGGTCAAGCTGGTCGCGCTGTGCGACGTGGACGACAAAAAGTTCCACGAGCAGTTCACCGGCGGCAATATGGGCGATCTGGGCAAGGCTCAGTATGATTTCTCCCAGTTCCATCTCTATCACGATTTCGACGAGATGCTCAAGAACGAGGAGCTGGACTACGTCGACATCGCGCTGCCCACCTATCTGCACTGCTATTATACTTGCAAGGCGCTTAACGCCGGCCATCATGTGCTGTGCGAGAAGCCCATGGCCATCAATCCCACCCAGTGCCGCATGATGATCGACGCGGCGAAGAAGAACAACAAGAAGCTCATGATCGCTCAGTGCCTGCGCTTCTGGCCGGCCTATGAGACGCTCAAGCATTACGTCGATTCCGGCGAGCTCGGAAAGCCCGTATTCTGCTATTTCTACCGCGGCGGCGGCTGGCCCAAGTGGTCTTTCCAGGACTGGCTGCTCGACGAGAACCGCTCCGGCGGCTGCCTGCTGGATCAGCACGTCCACGACGTCGACATGGTCAACTGGCTCTTCGGCATGCCTGAGGCGGTGTCCACGCTGGGACGCAACGTCAATCCGGGCGGCGGCTTCGATGCGGTGACCACGCAGTACCGCTATGACGGCTTCATCATCAACACCGCCGACGACTGGTCGATCAACAGCCCCGAATTCCCCTTCAAGATGACCTATCGCGCCAATTTCGAAAAGGGCGCTGTGGTGTTCGAGGACGGCGCGACCATGGTCTATCCGGTGGACGGCAAGGCGTTCAAGGCCGACGACTGCGGCGGCGACGACGGCTACTACCGCGAGGTGAAGTACTTCATCGACGCTGTGCTCAACGACAAGCCCATCGAGACGGCTGACAACGAATCCACCTACCGCACGATCTGCCTGGCCACCGCCGAGCGCAATTCCGCGCTGAACAACGGCGAGTGGACGAGCGTCGAGTGCTGAGAAAACATTGGAGGACAAACGCTATGAAAATGGGTGAAGCGGGCCGCACGATCTATCTGGCCATAATCGGTCTGGGCGGACGCGGCTGCGGCCAGATGAAGACGCTGCTCCAGATGCCCGACGTGAAGGTGCGCGTGGTGTGCGACGTCTATCAGGATCGCATCGAGAACGCGCAGACCATCGCCGAGGAGATTCAGGGCTTCAAGCCGGAGGGCGATACCGACTACAAGCGCGTCGTCGCGCGCGACGACATCGATGCCTGCGTGGTCATGACCAGCTGGACGACGCACATCGCCATCTGCATCGCCGCCATGAAGGCCGGCAAGCGCGTGGCCATGGAAGTCGGCGGCGCGGGCTCTGTGGAGGAGTGCTGGCGCATGGTGCGCACCAGCGAGGAGACAGGCATTCCCTGCATGCTGCTGGAAAACTGCTGCTACAACAGCCGCGAGCTGGCGCTGCTCAACATGGTGCGTCAGGGCGTTTTCGGCGAGGTGACCCACTGTGAGGGCGGCTATGAGCACGACCTGCGCGATGAAATCGGCTGGGGCGACGTGCGCCGCCACTACCGTCAGGACAACTTCCTGAACAGAAACGGCGAGCTGTATCCCACCCACGAGCTGGGCCCGATCGCCAAGTATCTGAACATCAACCGCGGCAACCGCATGGTGTCGCTGGTCAGCATGGCGTCGAAGAGCGCCGGCCTTAAGGAGTGGTTCAGGAACAACCGCCCGAATGACGAGGTGACGAACAAGCCCGTCCACGAGGGCGACGTCGTGACCACGCTCATCAAGTGCGCCAACGGCGAGACCATCGTGCTGACCCACGACTGCACCACGCCGCGCCCGTATTCCCGCGGCGGCCGCATTCAGGGCTCCAAGGGCATCTGGATGGAGGACAATCAGTCGATCTATCTGGAGGGCGGACTGTCCGACGCGATGGATGAAAACAGCGCGCCGATCGAGCCGCACACCTGGGTGAGCGAGGAGAGCTATCTCAAGAAGTATCAGCATCCGCTGTGGAAGGAATATGAAGAGTTCGGCCTGCGCGGCGGACACGGCGGCATGGACTATCTGGTGCTGCGCGCGTTCGTCGAGAGCGTGCAGAACGGCACCAATCCGCCCATCGACGTGTATGACGCGGCTTCCTGGCTGAGCATCACGGCGCTGAGCGAAGCGTCGATCGCGACGGGCAGCGCGCCCGTGGCCATTCCGGACTTCACCGACGGCGAGTGGATACACCGCCATGGCGAGGCCGACGGCCGTTACGCGCTGGACTAAAAGCCACATACGCGCGGCGTTTCCCAATGCAAAAAGGGAAGCGC
>CAKUAV010000245.1 GCA_934636425.1 uncultured Clostridia bacterium | reverse complement strand
GAAGAGAGTCCAGAGAGGCGGCAGTGCCGCTTCCACATTCGACTCTTTGGCGCAGGTTTGGGGGCGCGCAGCCCCCAACGTACTCCCCGCGGAAAAACTCACAGTGCCAATGTGATTGCGCAAAAGCGCATAAAGGCCGCGAATACGCATTAACCTAACCCCGCCGCAGCGTGAAGAGAGTCCAGAGAGTCGAAGACTCTTTGGCGCAGTCTGGGGCGCGCAGCCCCAGCGTATTCCCGGCGGAAAGCATTGCAAGGCCAATATGCCTGCGCAAAGACGCACAAAGGCCACGCCGCCAGCCCCCGTAGCCCCGTTCCCCGCATCTCCCGTGTCCCCGGCAACCCCGTCGAGATCGCCACAAATAAACGCACAAACCCGAAGTGAACCAGCAATGTCAGATAACCGCACCAACACCGCGAGAACGCACAAATGGCGATCTCGACCTGCGGAATAGAAACGCAAGATACCGCAAGCCGTCCTGTTTGGCGCTATGCGGCAAACAGCAGGCGTGAACCGAGGCAAAACATCCCAACAGAAACGCATCGCCGGGCATGAACTGCGGCAAAATGCTGCGATAGAAACGCGAAGGCGCGCACCGAATGTAAGACGCATCGACAGAGCCGCAATGCCAGTTGTGAACCGGACGCAAAGCGCCCCGCCAGAAGCGCAAGCGCAGGGCGATACAGAGCGCGAATCGTCGCGACGGAGACGCTGCGTTATAGCCGCAAGAACAGGCTGAACCGAGGCAAAACATCCCAACAGAAACGTAATGTCAGGCATGAACCGAGGCAAAACGCCGCAATAGAACCGTATCGCCCCGCAGACCAGCCCCCGCGCGCACCCACGCCTGTGCCGGCGCTAAAACCGGCCGAACGCAGCGCCGCGCCGGCCCGCAATTCACAATCCTGTGAAAAGAAGCTTCACAGCGCCGCGCCAGCGATAACGGCGGCCTGCCGACGCGCTCCCCGGCGCTGCCATATTGTTTTAACTTGACTTTCGGGAGAACGGGTGTATAATAACAGATGAATTGAATACTTGCCTTATCAAGAGTGGTTGAGGGACGGGCCCTATGAAACCCGGCAACCGGCTGATTCGTCAGCAGTGGTGCCAATTCCCGCAGCAAGTGACATTGCTGGAAGATGAGGCGCATGGGGTTAGTTTCGTGCGGCTTGTCTTTCAGGCCGCGCTTTTTTTGCGCCATACGTTAACCGCGACAAAACGAAAGGAAGTTACACCGCCATGCGCACGCTCTTTACCTCCGAATCCGTCACCGAAGGACATCCCGACAAAATCTGCGACCAGATTTCCGATTCCATACTGGACGCCATACTCGCGCAGGATCCCTATGCGCACGTCGCCTGCGAGTGCTGCACCACCACCGGCCTTGTGCTGGTCATGGGCGAAATCAGCACCACCGCGCGCGTGTCGATCGACAAAATCGCGCGCCAGAAGATACTCGACATCGGCTATGACCGCGCCAAATACGGCTTTGACGGCGAATCCTGCGCCGTGCTGACCGCGCTCGACGAGCAGTCCGGCGACATCGCCATGGGCGTGAACAATGCCCTCGAAGGCCGCGCTGAGGACGCGCGCGACATCGGCGCGGGCGATCAGGGCATGATGTTTGGCTATGCCTGCAACGAAACGCCCGAATATATGCCCATGGCCATCGCCATGGCGCACCGCGTCACCCGCCGTCTGGCCGAGGTGCGCAAGGCCGGCGTTGTGGACTATCTGCGCCCCGACGGCAAGGCTCAGGTCACCGTCGAATACGACGACGGCCACCCCGTGCGCATCGACACCGTCGTGCTCTCTACGCAGCACGCGCCCGAAGTCACGCACGAGACGATCGAGCGCGACATGATCGAGCTGGTCATCAAGCACGCCATTCCCGCCGAGCTGCTGGATGAAAACACCCGCTATCTCATCAACCCCACCGGCCGCTTCGTCGTCGGCGGCCCGCAGGGCGACTCCGGTCTGACCGGCCGCAAGATCATCGTGGACACCTACGGCGGCTATGCGCATCACGGCGGCGGCGCGTTCTCCGGCAAGGATCCGACCAAGGTCGACCGCAGCGCCGCCTACGCCACCCGTCACGCCGCAAAGAACCTCGTGGCCGCGGGTCTGGCCGACAAGTGCGAGATCGGCGTGGCCTATGCCATCGGCGTGGCGCGCCCCGTGTCGCTGTTTGTGGACACGTTCGGCACGGGCAAGCTGAGCGACGACAAGCTGGCCGAGCTGGTGGGCAGGACGTTCGATCTGCGCCCCGCCGCCATCATCGACCGGCTGAATCTGCGCCGCCCGATCTATGCGCAGACCGCCAGCTACGGCCATTTCGGCCGCACCGACGTCGATCTGCCCTGGGAGCATCTCGACTATGTCGACGCGCTGAAGAAGGCCGCCTCTGAAATGCGCTGATTCGTCAGGAACATAATCAATCCGCGAGGGGAAGAACGTCCTCTCGCGGATTTTTGTATGCGCCGGGGGTTGTCGGCAGGCCGCCGTTATCGCTGACGCGGCGCTGGGAAGCTTCTTTTCACAGGATTGTGAATTGCAGGCCGGCGCGGCGCTGCGTTCGGCCGGTTTTAGCGCCGGCACAGGCGTGTGTGCGCGCGGGGGGCTGGACGGCGGAGCGATACGGTTCTATTGCGGCGTTTTGCCTCGATTCACGCCTGGCATTGCGTTTCTGTCGCGGCGTTTTGACCTCGGTTCACGCCTGACATTGCGGGGCTGGCGGTTTGCGTTCGGCATACGCTCAGCCTTGCGTTTTCTGTTGGAGCGCTTTGCGTCCGGTTTACGACGGGCATTGCGGCTCTGTCGATGCGTCTTACATTTGGTGCGCACCTTTGCGTTTCTATCGCAGCGTTTTGCCTCGGTTCATGCCTGACATTGCGTTTCTATTGTGGTGTTTTGCCTCGGTTCACGCCTGCTGTTTGCCGCATAGCGCCAAACAGGACGGCTTGCGGTATCTTGCGTTCCTATTCCGCAGGT
>CAKUAV010000244.1 GCA_934636425.1 uncultured Clostridia bacterium | reverse complement strand
ACTGTATCTTTTCCCGTTTCTTTGAGATACAAAAATCCCAAGTCTTTTTCGTTTTCCATGGCACAAAAGAAGACTTTTCCTGCGCTGTCGCGAATATATTCTTCTCGTGCCTCAGGGATTCCAAACCATTCAGGCAGTTCTTCCAATATGTTTCTGGTTATGTTCTTTTTATCTTCATCATTTGCTATTTGAATGATATGCATGTCAAAAGTTCTCCTCCGTCAAATTCCGATTTGAGCGTGCGCGCCATGTCCGCGCTCATGTCCGCGAAATACAGCTTCAGCCACGGCAGGCACAACCGCCGTGGCTGAAACAATTTTGCGATTAGTCGAAGTAGACGGGCTTGCCGCTCTTGGCGGACTCGTAGATGGCCTCGAGAATCTGGGTGACCACATAGGCCTGCTCGGGCTTGGTGATCAGCGGCTTGGAATCGTCCATGACGTGGGCGATCCACATGGCTGCTTCCAGCTCGGCGGGGCTGCCGGCCGCGTTGCCCTCAAAGAACGCCGCGCCGCTGGCCTTGAAGTCCGGCTCGTAGGTATACATCTTGGAGAACTTCTCGCCGTTGACGCGCAGGCCGCCGTCCGGGCCGTCGCCCAGCATATCCGCGCCGGCCTTGTCGCCGCACAGTATGGTCTTGGCCTCGCTGGCGAGCAGGGTGTTGAGCGCCCAGCTGGCCTCGAGCTGTATGGTCGCGCCGTTCTTCATGCGGATGAAGCCGAACGCGCTGTCCTCGACGGTGAACTTCTTGGGATCCCAGCTGCCCCAGGCGTTGGCGGCGTTTTCGGTGTCGGCCAGCTTGCGGTAGGTGGTGCCCACGACCATGGCGGGCTCGTAGTTGTTCATCTCCCACAGCGTCAGGTCGAGCGCATGGGTGCCGATGTCGATCAGCGGACCGCCGCCCTGATTCTCCTCATCCAGGAACACGCCCCAGGTGGGCACGGCGCGGCGGCGAATGGCGGTGGCGTTGGCGTAGTAGATATCGCCCAGATCGCCGGCCTCAATCATCTTCTTGAGGTACATGCTGTTGGGACGGAAGCGGCTCTGATAGCCGATGGTCAGCTTCTTGCCGGTGCGGTGCGCCGCGTCGAGCATCTTCTTGGCCTCGGCGGAGTTGATGGCCATGGGCTTTTCGCACATGACGTGCTTGCCGGCCTCCAGCGCGTCCACGGTGATGAAGGAATGCTGCTTGTTGGGGGTCAGGACATGCACCATGTCGATGTCCTTCTCCTCGAGCAGCTGCTTATAATCGGTAAAGACCTTCGCGCCGGGCACGCCGTATTCCTTGGCGGCCTTGATCGCCTTTTCCTCGATGATGTCGCAGAAGGCGACCATCTCAACGTGGGGCAGCTTCTTCAGCGCGGGCATGTGCTTGCCGTTGGCGATGCCGCCGCAGCCGATAATGCCGATTCTGACCTTATCCATGTCTTTTGTCCTCCTTGCCGGCGCAATGCCGGGTACTTTCAGCTCCTATTATACCGCAAAACTGGCGTTTTGCAAGGGAAGAAATTGTGTCGTTCAGCGAATAATCAGAAAGCCACGAGAGCTGCAATTTCGGCGTTTTTTCCGCGCGATCGGCGAAGCGTGCGATTGAGCGCCGAAGCCGCATCCCGACGAAAAAGCTGCGGGAGGCGCCGCTCGTCTCATAGGGACGCGTCCGTTTCCCCCGCGACGAAGCGAAACAGCGCGGCGAACGTCCCGTCCACCTCCGGGTGGAACTGCACACCCAGCAGGCTGTCGCCGCGTTCCAGCGCCTCGATCGTGCCGTCCGCCGTTTTTCCGCTCACGATGAGCTGCGGCGAGGGCGCGTCCACGCGGTAGTGGTGCATCGTCGAGGCGCGGATCACGTCAGAGCCGGTCAGGCGCGCGAGCAGCGTGTCCGGCGCGACAAAGACGGCGTGCTTCGTTTCCTCGACGGTCGTGCGCGTCATGTGAACGTCCCAGTGATGCTCGACCGGGCGCGTGAACATATATTTTTCGCGCTTCATCTGCTCGTAGAGCGCCAATAGCGGCTCCGTCCAGCCGCGCCTTTTCGCCTCGTCCTCGACGATGAAATAGCTGTGGATCACCTGCATGCCCAGGCAGATTCCCAGCAGGCGCTTGCCGGTCTTTACGGCGTGCTCGACCGTCTGGAAGTGATAGGGGAATATCCGCGCGCCGCCGCAGATCACGAATGCGTCGCAGCGCTCGAGCGCGTCCTCGAAGGCCTGCCCGTCATTGGCCAGCAGCCCCATGGGAACGCCGCCGTTCTCGGCGATGCGCTTTGCGTAGTTGTTGACGAATATGTAGTTGTCCTTGTAGAAATCGTCCGTCTCAAACAGATGCGCCGTCGGGACGACGCCGACGATCGGCTTCATGGGCAGCGCCTCCTATATCTATGTTTTCCTGTTTTGTTTCAAAGAATCATTATATTATTCAATGTTCTCCATTGCCGCAGAGCGCTTTTATGCGGGCTTTTCAATAATTTCCGTCATTGATTTGCCGCCCCACGCGCCGCGGCATCCGGGTAAACGGAGAGACCTGCCCGAGTCCAATTTATGCTCGGGCAGGTCGGGCGACCGTAGAAACGTCCCTAAACGCTCAAGCGTCCAGACTCGAGCTGCCCGGCGGCAGCGGCGTGGAGTCGGGTTATAGCGCGCGAAGCGGTGCGGAAGCGGCACAGCCGCCGCCTTCATTCAGCAAGCGCCATCGCTTCAATCGCCGCACCCGCAACTGCCGTCACCCGGGTAAACGGAGAGACCTGCCCGAGTCCGATTTATGCTCGGGCAGGTCGGGCGACCGTAGAAACGTCCCTAAACGCTCAAGCGTCCAGACTCGAAGCGCCCCCAAGCGCTGAAGAGTCGGGTTATAGCGCGCGAAGCGGCGTGGAAACCGCACTGCGGTCGCCCCCAAGCGCTGAAGAGTCGGGTTATAGCGCGCGAAGCGGAGTGGAAGCGGCACTGCCGCCGCGAAGCGGTGCGGAAGCGGCACAGCCGCCGCCTTCATTCAGCAAGCGCCATCGCTTCAATCGCCGCACCCGCAAC
>CAKUAV010000243.1 GCA_934636425.1 uncultured Clostridia bacterium | reverse complement strand
GCACGACCACCGATCCCGTGCTGAAATCGATGGAAATACTGCCGCTGGGGCCGGTCGTGGTCATAGACACGCCCGGCTATGATGACGATGACGGCGAGCTGGGGCGCGCGCGCGTGGCCAAGACGCGCCAGATGCTGGGCAAGACCGATATTGCCGTGCTCGTGGTCGACGAGACGGAGGGGCTGGACGATACCGACCGCGCGCTGATTTCGCTCTTTGAGGAAAAGAAGCTCAAGTGGCTGCTGGTCTACAACAAGCACGATCTCACCGCGGACAACGACGCGCCGCTGCCCGAAAACGCGCTGCGCGTGAGCGCCATAACCGGCGCGGGAATCGACGCGCTGAAGGAACGGCTGGGTCACATGGCGCCCCGGGAGAGCGGGCGGCGGCTGATCGGCGATTTCATAAAGGCGGGGGACAGCGTCGTGCTGGTCATGCCCATCGACGAATCCGCGCCCAAGGGCCGCATCATACTGCCTCAGCAGCAGGCCGTGCGCGACATACTGGACGCAAACGCCATGGCGCTGGCCGTTCAGCCGGGCGAGCTCAAGACCATGCTGAATGCGCTCAAAACGCCGCCGGCCATTGTGGTGACCGACAGCCAGGCGTTCAAGGCAGTGGCGGCCGACACGCCGGATGCGATTCCGCTCACGTCGTTCTCGATACTGATGGCGCGCTATAAGGGCTTTCTGGAGACGGCGGTGCGCGGCGTGGCGGCGCTGGGGGCGCTCAAAGACGGCGACACGGTGCTGATCGCCGAGGGCTGCACCCACCACAGGCAGTGCAACGACATCGGCACGGTGAAGATCCCGCGCTGGATCCGGCAGTGTTCGGGCGCGGACGTGCGCATTGAGACCTGCTCCGGCACGGAATTTCCCGAGGATCTGACGCGCTACAGTGCGGTCATACACTGCGGCGGCTGTATGCTCAACGAGCGCGAGGTGACCAGCCGCATGGAGCGCGCGCTTATGCAGAATGTGCCCTTCACAAATTATGGACTGGTCATCGCGCAGGCCAACGGCATACTGGCGCGCAGCCTGAGCCTGCTGCCCGAGCTTCAGGCGCTGATCAAGCGATAAACGAAAAACTCCTCTCATGACGACGCGTTTCATGAGGGGAGTTGCATTATAAATCGCTTTCGATAAAGCGCCCTTCGGATTGCTCCCAGTAGGCGCGATAGATGCGCGTCCGCCCGTCCAGATTGAGCTGATACAGCCGGAATACGACGGGGAAATCCTTGGGCTGCCATTGCTCCTCATAGGAATAGCAATAGCGCATTCCCAGCGCCTGCATCACATGGCCGCTGCGGGGATTGTTCCGGTCGTGCGTCGCGGTGACGTAGGGCACGCCGTCGCGCCGCAGCCGCTCGATCAGCGCCGCGCTGGCTTCGCGCGTATAGCCGCAGCGCCAGAACCGCCGCGCGAGGGCATAGCCCATGTCGCGGCTCTCGTCCGTATCCGCCTTGATGTAGCCGATGGGCATATCGTTCGTTTTCAGGCAGATCGCAAAGGCGTATTCGCTGTTTTTGAAGCGCCGCTCGTAAAAGGCGGCGGTCTCGTCAAGGCTCCCGACGGGGAACCACGGCAAAAACGTGTTGACTTCCTCGTCGCGCAGAAGCTCAAAGAGCGCGCCCATATCGCGCGCTTCAAACGGCCGGGGAATCAGCCGCTCCGTTTCAAACTGCATGGCGGTTCCTCACTTTTTGACGATCGGCTTTCCGTTCGCGTCCAATAGCGGCGTAAGCCCGCCCGCATAGCCGCACTGCACGAAGAGATATTGCGCGCCCGTCTCCCTGTCGCGCAGGATCATGTTTTTTTCGGTCGTCAGGGCGCTGCCCTCTTTATGGATCACTTCAAAACGCTTATCGTCCATTGTTTTCACCTCGCCGCCAGTATAGCATACGGCGATTGGAAAGTCAATCCTCGGCGCGCGTCACGACCGGCTCGCCCAGCTTGTCGATGAGCGGTGTAAGGCCGCCCGCATAGCCGCACTGCACGAAGAGATACTCTGCGCCGGTCTCCCTGTCGCGCAGTATCAGAGTCATTTCGGTCAGCGCGCTGCCCTGCTGATAGATCACCTCGAACCGCTTGTCCTCGTTTTTGCCCATAATGACGCCCTCGCTTTCTTTTTGCTTCACGTTCATCATAGCAAACCGCCGTCACAGGCGGTTCAAGCGCGGGTCAAATCGATATAAAAAAGCATCCCCGGCGAATTCGTCGGGGATGCGATGCTTATTCAGTTAAGCAATCAGACCTTGGGGCCAGCCTCAACCAGCGCCTTGCCGGCTTCGTTGGTGGTGTACTTCGCGAAGTTCTTCACGAAGCGGGAAGCCAGATCCTTCGCCTTGGTATCCCACTGGGACGCATCGGCGTAGGTGTCGCGGGGATCGAGGATCTTGGAATCGACGCCCGGCAGCTCCGTGGGCACCTCGAAGTCGAAGTAGGGGATCTTCTTGGTCGGGGCGGTCAGAATGGCGCCGCTCAGGATGGCGTCGATGATGCCGCGGGTGTCCTTGATGGAGATGCGCTTGCCGGTGCCGTTCCAGCCGGTGTTGACCAGATAGGCCTTCGCGCCGCTCTTTTCCATCTTCTTGACCAGTTCCTCAGCATACTTGGTGGGATGCAGCTCCAGGAAGGCCTGGCCGAAGCAGGCGGAGAAGGTGGGGGTGGGCTCGGTGATGCCGCGCTCAGTGCCGGCCAGCTTGGCGGTGAAGCCGGACAGGAAGTAGTACTTGGTCTGCTCGGGGGTCAGGATGGACACGGGGGGCAGCACGCCGAAAGCGTCGGCAGACAGGAAGATGACGTTCTTCGCGTCGGGCGCGGCGGACACGGGGCGCACGATCTTCTCGATGTGATCGATCGGATAGGACACGCGGGTGTTCTCAGTCACGGACTTGTCGGCGAAGTCGATCTTGCCGTTCTCATCGACGGTGACGTTCTCCAGCAGAGCGTCGCGGCGGATGGCGTTGTAGATGTCGGGCTCGGACTCCTTGTCCAGGTTGATGACCTTGGCGTAGCAGCCGCCCTCAAAGTTGA
>CAKUAV010000242.1 GCA_934636425.1 uncultured Clostridia bacterium | reverse complement strand
ACCGCCAACCGCGAAATCCTGCGCGCGCTCATGACCGGCAGCGGCTTTACCGATTACGAAAACGAGTGGTGGCACTACCGGCTGGCGCACGAGCCGTATCCCGAGACGTATTTCGATTTTCCCATCGAGTAAAATGCGCAGACTTCAGTCTGTTTCAACACTTTTCAGCTGCATTTGGCATGGAACGCCCTTGATGGTTCGAGGGCGTTCCTTTTTGTATTCGCGGGACGTTTCAGCGCTTTTCGGGGCGCAATGCGGCGTTTTTCATGCAGACTTCGGTCTGTTTTCATTTGTCGTAAATCGACTTTAGTCTGTTTTCAGTGCCTTTTTGCCTGTTTCCGGTGCGTTATGTCCGCATCCAATGCGAACTTGCCGGCCGCGTGAATTTCAGCTTGTTTCTAGGCGCAAAATATGCTATATTTACAGCAGCAAATGCAAAGGAGCGTTGAATGTAATGTTTTCAACGAAATTTGTCAGCGCGACGCGCGATTACTCCACGTTCGAAAAGATGGTGCCCGCGCCGTATCTGCGCAAGTCCTTCGAGATCGGCGCGCTGCCCGCCGCCGCATCCGTGACGATCTGCGGGCTGGGCTTCTACGAGCTGTATGTCAACGGCACGCGCATTACGAAGGGGCTGCTCGCGCCCTACATCTCGAATCCCGACGACATCCTCTATTACGATCGCTACGACGTAAAGCCGCTGCTCAAGACCGGCAGAAACGTGATTGCCATCCTGCTGGGCAACGGCATGCTCAACTGCCCCGGCGGCGACATCTGGGATTTCCAACTGGCGCGCTTCCGCTCCGCGCCCAAGGTGGCGCTTGCCTACGAGGCCGAGAGCGCGGACGGCGAAAAGACCGTGTTCGAGGCCGACGAATCTTTCCGCTGCGCGCCCTCGCCCATCTATTACGACGATCTGCGCGCCGGCGAATATTACGACGCACGCCGTGAAATCCCCGGCTGGAATCTGCCGGACTTTGACGACAGCGGCTGGACGAGCGCCCTTCCCGCCGAAACGCCGCGCGGAGAATGCCGCCTGTGCCGGGCCGAGCCCATCGTGACCACGCACGAGCTCGCGCCCGTTTCCATCCGCCGCGCCGCCATCGGCAAGCTGCCGGACACCCGCAAGACGCTGCCCGTGCTGCCCTACGCGGATGAGACGGAAGCGGCCATGCGCGGCTGGCTGTTTGATTTCGGCGTGAACGCCGCCGGACTGTGCCGTCTGAAGGTGCGCGGCCATGCCGGACAGAAAATCGTGCTGCAATTCGGCGAAGCGCTGGATGAGAACGGCGATCTCGACCTGCGCGGCATGACCTTCCTGCCCCACTGCCGCAATCACCGCGACATCTACATCTGCAAGGGCGACGGAGAGGAAATCTACGTTCCCTCCTTCACCTATCACGGCTTCCGCTATTGCCTCGTGCTGGGGCTGGAGGACGTTCAGGCCGCAAGCGAACTGCTGACCTATCAGGTGATGAACTCCGATCTGAAGGTCATCGGCGGCTTCTCCTGCTCGGACGACGTGCTCAACAAACTCTATCAGGCGACGCTGGTCTCCGATCTGGCCAACTTCTACTACTTCCCCACCGACTGCCCGCACCGCGAAAAGAATGGCTGGACAGGCGACGCGGCGCTCTCCGCCGAGCAGATGCTGATGAACCTGACCGCCGAAAACTCCTATCGCGAGTGGCTCAACAACATCCGCGCTTCTCAGCTGGAGGACGGCCGCATTCCCGGCATCGTGCCCACGACCGGCTGGGGCTTTGAGTGGGGAAACGGCCCGGCGTGGGACTGCGTGCTGGCCAATCTGCCCTTCTTCATCTGGCGCTACCGCGGCGACACAGCGATCATCCGTGAGAACGCCGCCGCGCTGATGCGCTATCTCACATACATCATGACCCGCCGCGACGAGCGCGGCCTGATTCACATCGGGCTGGGCGACTGGGTGCATACGGCGCACTCGAACCGCCCCAAGGCGCCGCTGGTGCTCACCGACACCATCGAGTGCATGGACATCAGCCGCAAATCGGCCATGATGTTCGCCGCCGCAGATCTGGAGCCGGAGCGGATGTACGCGCAGGCGGTTTACGACGCGCTCCGCGCCGCCGCCCGCAAATACCTCATCGATACGGACACCATGACGGCCTACGGCTGCTGCCAGGCCAGCCAGGCCATGGCGATCTTCTATGATCTGTTCGATCCGGCCGAGAAGAGCGCCGCCATGCAGGTGTTGCTCGAGATGATCGAGGACAACGACGAGCTGATGGATGTGGGCATGCTGGCCGGGCGCGTGCTGTTCCGGCTGCTGGCGCAGTCCGGCCATGCCGATCTGGCCTGCCGCATGATCGTCACGCCGCGCAATCCCTCCTATGGCAGTTGGATTAAGAAGGGCGCGACCAGCCTGTGGGAGGATCTGGACGACGACGAAGCACCCGCCTCGCTCAACCACCATATGTGGGGCGACATAAGCGCCTTCATGATCGAGTGCATCGCGGGCATACAGGTCAATCCCTGCTGCGTCGATCCCGGCGAGATCCGCATCCATCCGCATTTCATCGCCGATCTCAGCCATGCCGAAGGGCGGCACAGGGGCGTTCACGGCGAGATCGTCTCCGCGTGGAAGCGCGAGGGCGCGCTGATCCGCCTGACGCTGACCGTCCCCGAGGGCTATCGCGGCGATATTCTGCTGGATAAGGACTGGCAGTTCGACGACGGCCGCCGCGCCAAAGACCTGAAGAGCGGCGAATATATGCTGCTGCCCCGCACGATGAAGGACAAATACTTCAAGCCTGAACGCACAATAAAATAATTTTCCATAAATACCAAGGGAGACTGTCCCCATAAAAGGGCGCAGTCTCCTTTTTGCGTATGCCATGGCTTTCGACAGCCAGGTCGAAAGAACGCCGCCACTTTTCACACTTTCGACCCGTTACGACAAAACCGCCCGTTGAACGGGTGGTTTCAGACTGTCGAAAAACCCTTGGAGAGCTCGAGAGAGCCGGAGCTCTCTCGAGCTTTTAATCGTGCCCGGCGGCGTGTACGGCGGGCGCGGGACGATTTTTGCGG
>CAKUAV010000241.1 GCA_934636425.1 uncultured Clostridia bacterium | reverse complement strand
GTTTCCGGCTCCCGAGCAGCCTGTTGAGCTCCTCCTGGAAGTTCTGCAGATCTGCAAACTGCCGGTAGACGGAGGCGAAGCGGACATAGGACACCTCGTCGAGATCCTTGAGCCCCTCCATGACCATCTCGCCGATCTGCTCGCTGGTCACTTCCTGCTCCGAAGCGTAGGCCTTCATCTCGATAGAGCGCGTGAGCTTGTCGATGTCGGCCACCGAAACGGGGCGCTTCTCACAGGCCTTCATGATGCCCTGCCGCAGCTTGCCGGAGTCGAACGGTTCGCGCCGCCTGTCCTTCTTGACGACCATCAGCGGAACGCTGTCGATTTTCTCATAGGTGGTAAAGCGGCGGCCGCAGCCCTCGCACTCGCGGCGGCGGCGAATGGCGTTTCCATCCTCCGTAGAGCGCGAATCGACGACCCGGCTTTCCTCACACCCGCAGTAAATACATTTCATTCGACGTCCCCCATACAGCAAGCCTGTTTACATTTTACAGTTAACCGTTCATTCTGTCAAGTAGTTTACAGTAGATTCGTGAATCATTCACAATTCAAAAAGAAATTAGCGATCATTTCGACTAAAAAAACGCCCCGAATCCGCCCTGAAGCGGCACGGAACGAGGCTCTGACAGGGTTTTGTGATCGTTAACACTCGCTCTGGCAGCTCTGCTCCAGCTCGACCAGAATCACGTCGTCGCCGATGCGCCGCACCCGGTTCCACGGAATGACGAAGCCCTCCCGCACGCTTTTGAGCACGCTCCTCCAGCCGGTCTGGCAGGGCACGATCAATGCGATGGCGCAGGCCTGCTCGCTCAGCTCCAGATCGATGGGATGACCGTAGCGCTTGCCGTCGCAGATGTTGATAACTTCCTTGTCGCGCAGCTCGGAAAATGTCATCGCTTTCACCTCCGCTTCCATTATATGCCCTCCCCCGCCAAAGCCGCGCCCGAAGGGACAAAAACAAAAAAGAACGAGTCCGAAGCGCCAAAAGCCCGTTCGCGCCTCATGACTCGTTTTTTGTCAGACATATTTTTTCATCTGCCGCAGCGCCGCCTTTTCCAGACGGGAGACCTGCGCCTGCGAGATGCCGATTTCCTCGGCCACCTCCATCTGCGTGCGTCCCTCGAAATAGCGCCGCTCGATGATGCCCGCCTCGCGCTCGCTCAGGCGCGTCATGGCCTGTCTGATCGCCAGATCGCGCACCCAGTCGTCCGTGTCGACGCGCTCGTCGCGCACCTGATCCATCACGCAGATGGGGTCGCCGCCCTCCTGATAGATCGGCTCGAACAGCGATACGGGATCCTGTATCGCGTCCATTGCAAAGCCGACGCTCTCCGGTTCCTCGCCGATTTCCAGAGCGATTTCGGCAATTTCCGGCTCGCGCCCCAGTCGACAGGTCAGGCTTTCGCGCGCCCTGAGCGCCCTGTAGGCCAGATCGCGCAGCGAACGGCTGACGCGTATGGGGTTGTTGTCGCGCAGATAGCGGCGAATTTCGCCGACGATCATGGGCATGACCGTCTTTTGTCGAAAAGGCGCTTCTACAGCCGATAGCGCACTGTCACCGCGTCGCCGTCGATCTCGACGCGCTCGATAAGCTCCCGCGCAACGCTTCTTTTTTCGTCCTCAGTCATGTCGTCCCATGCCTCGGCCAGACGGCGATAGCGCTCGCGGCGGGTCTTTTGCGCCTGCGCCTGCCGATTTTGCGCCGCTTCGTCTTCCGCCTGCCGCCTGAGCGTTTCGAGCAGACGCTTCTGCTCCTCAATGCTCTCGGCAAGCAGATCGTCCTCGGCTGCGGCATAGAGCGCATAGAGCCGCTTGATGCGCCGCTGCGTCTCCTGTATTTTGCCGTCGAGGGACGCAGCGCCCGTTTCCGATTGCGGCGCGTCGGTCTCGTCCGCTTTAAGCGCGCGATCGAGAAAATCGCCGATCACCGCCGCCTCGGCTTCGTCCGCCCAGACCTTTGGATTGTCGCATCTCTCGTCGCGGATCAGGTATTTCTTGCTGCGCTGCTGAGAATAGCAGGTCAGCTTATAGCCCTTATCGCCCCATTTCTGATAGCGCATCCGCGCGCCGCACCGGCCGCAGTACACCAGCCCCGCGAGCAGATGCCCGCTCGAAAAGCTGCGCGCCGTGGAGCGCCGCTTCATCGCTTCCTGAACGCGGTCAAAGAGCGCCCGGTCGACGACGGCCTCATGCTTTCCTTCATATTCAGCGCCGTTATACTCGATCACGCCGGTGTACGACTTGCGCGTGAGTATATCGCGCACCGGCTTGTCGTCGCGAAAGCCGGTCATCTGGGCAATGCGCGCTGCGGACAGCCCCTGCAGATACAGTCGATAGATCAGCCGCACAGTGGCCGCGTCGGCGTTGGGAATCAGCCGGCCGGACGCGCTGTCGTAATCATAGCCGAACGGCGGATGGCCGCCGCCCATCCACAGCCCGCCGCGCACACGCTCCCGCATCCCCATGCGCGTGCGCTCGCGGATGGTCTCGCGCTCCAGCTGCGCGAATGCGGACATGATGCCCAGCATCGCGCGGCCCATGGGCGTGCCGGTATCGAGGTTTTCATTCATCGAGGTAAAGCCCACGCCCGCGGGATTGAATACGTCCTCGATGAGATAGAGCGTGTCCTTCTGGCTGCGCGAGAGCCGGTCGAGCTTGTATACCACCACCTGCGCGATCTCTCCGGCGCGCGCGTCCTGTATGAGCCGCTGCATCTGCGGCCGGTCGATGTTGCTGCCGGTAAAGCCGCCGTCTATATAGAAGCGATAGTCCTTCCAGCCGCGGCTTCGGCAGTAGCCCTCAAGCATATCCTTCTGCGCGTCGACAGAGTAGCCCTCCTCGAACTGCGCGTCGGTGGAGACGCGTATGTAGAGCGCGGCGTATTTCTTCATGGCCTGCGATTCAGCACGCGCGCGAGGATTTCGTCGATGCGCGGCGACGAAACGGGCGTGTCGCGCAGCTGCCGATCCGTGATCTTTTGCTCTCCCAGATAGCGGGACGCGATATGGAGCATCATTTCTCATCTCCCTTCACTCTTCAATCTGGCCGGCGCGCCGCAAATTATTCACGC
>CAKUAV010000240.1 GCA_934636425.1 uncultured Clostridia bacterium | reverse complement strand
GCATCAATCCCATAGCTCCAAAACCAGATACCGCCTCTGGCTGAAATTTGCTTTCCGTTTTCACCATAGCGATTACCTACAATTTCGCCAACGTCATAGACGACCACACCATGGGCATCACGCACGTCATGCGCGGCAACGAGTATCTCTCCTCCGCGCCGAAATACAATCTGCTCTACGAGGCCTTCGGCTGGACGCCGCCCACCTATGTCCATCTCACGCCGGTCATGTGCCGCGACATTGAAAAGGACAAGGACGGCAATCCCGTGCTGGACGAGAACGGTCAGACGATCGAGATCACGCGCAAGATGTCCAAGCGCAAGGGCGATCCGTCGTTCGAGGATCTGCTCTCTCAGGGCTATCTGGTGGACGCCGTGATCAACTACATGGTGCTGCTGGGCTGGAGTCCGCGCGGCGAGCGCGAGTTCTACACGCTGGACGAGCTCAAGCAGGCGTTCGATCTGGAGGGACTGAGCAAGTCGCCCGCGATATTCGACATCGCCAAGCTGAACTGGTTCAACGGCGAGTACATCCGCAAGCTCACGCCCGAAGCCTTCCTTGAAGCGGCCATGCCGTGGTTTGAGAAGGCGATCGACGTCACGAAATTCGACGTAAAGCGCCTTGCCGAGCTTTTGCAGAATCGCGTCGAGGTGCTCAATCAGATCCCCGAGATGATCGATTTCTTCGCCGCGCGCCCGGCGTTCGATCCCGAGCTGTACACCAACAAGAAGATGAAGACCAATCCGGACGTGGCGGCGCAGGCGCTCAAAATGGTCAGGCCCGTGCTGGAAGCGATTCCGGAAGCCGAGTGGACGGAAGCGAATCTTCACGACCGCGTCATGGCGGCGATTGCCGAAGCCGGCATGAAGAACGGTCAGGTGCTCTGGCCGCTGCGCATCGTGCTCTCCGGCAAATCCAGCACCCCCGGCGGCGCGTTCGAAATCGCCTATCTCCTCGGCAAGGAAGAAACGATGAAGCGTCTGGTCGACTGAGCCGACATCCACTCCGCTCCGCGCACGGCGGGCAGTGCCCGCATCCACACCGCTTCGCGCACGCAACCCGACTCTTCAGCGCTTGGGGGCGCTTCGAGTCTGGACGATAGAGCGCGCTGGTATCATCTCTATACAGCACGACCCGCCCGAGCATAAATTGGACTCGGGCGGGTCTTTCCGTGTACCCGGGGGACGGCGGGGCATGGAAGCTGCAGTTAGCGGCGCGGCTTATTGCAGCGATCAGTTGCCAAGCGCACGGTCAGCGGCGCAATCGATCATGAAAAGCAGGGCGGCTGAAGATCATGTCGGCGGCGCTTCAAACGGATATTTCAGTGCTGACGCCGCACCGTCTCCAGTGTATAAAAATGCATAATTTCAACGCATCTGCAATAATTGCACGTCAGCCAGACGCGCCTCTTTCCCATGGGAATTCAATATGCGGCGCTCAAATCGCTCTGATCCGAGCGCCGCATATTTTCAAAATAAGCTGCGTTTACGCTTCCCGATAGGCGAACACCGCGCCGTCGTTCGCGCCGAGCGTCAGGCAGCCGTCCTCGATCAACCCGTTATGCACCGGCGTAAGCGCCGCGCCGTTCAGCCCCACGCGCACAGTGCGCGGCCTGCGGTCGTAATTGCCGAACGCGACATAGCCGCTCTTCTCCGCCATAGGATGCTCCGTCGCATGGACGAAGGGCGAATCGACCGTCACGCGTCTTCTGATTCCCGCCGCAGCAAAGAGCGCCTTGTAGACCAGCTCGCAGGCGGGCGCGTTTTCCTCGCTGAACGCGCCGGGATGCGCATCCGCGCCGCACAAATCGCCGCCGCGCCATCCCGCGCCAGTTTTCACACAGCATTTCAAGCATCCAATTGAAGCCGAATATGCCGCGGAACGCCTTCCCTGCCTATTCGCTCACGGCAATCCGCCGGTGAACGTTATACGCCGCGTCGCTCCCCGCGTCGGGCTTGGCCGCCGCAAAGAACATTGCGGGCGCGCCGTTTTCCTGATAGACGAACGGTCGCTCCAGCCGCGCGATTTCGCGCTCGCCGCCCTCCTCAAACGGCACGCGCCGCGTCGAAAAGACGAACGGCTCGCCCTTCTGCCAGCTTTCGCCCAGATCGCGCGACGTAAAATGCACCAGCGCGCGCTCCTCATCCGGGCAGTAATAGCGCCCCATGTCCTTCATGACGCAGTGCAGCGCGCCGTTCCAGCAAAACAGGCAGGGATCCTCCGCCGAAAAGCGCGCGCCCTCGACCGAAAAAATCGGTTTATCCCGCCGCGCCCACGGCCCCTCGGGATTGTCCGCGAACGCCGCGCCGTGGCTCACCACGCCGTTTTTATAGGCGGGATGCGGCGCGGAGCACTTGTAGATCATCATAAACCTAAACCGCCCGTCCGGCAGCGCGCAGACTGTCGGGTTGCTGGTGATGCCCGCATCGAACAGGCCGGGGCGCGAGGGCAGTATCGGCGTATCCAGCCGCGTCCACGGGCCGTCGGGGCGATCCGACACGGCCACGCCCACGCGCTGGCGCTTCTGGTGATCCCAGTATTCGCCGTCGCCCCAGTTGCCGACATAGTAGAGATAGAAGCGGCCGCCGTGCTGCAATATCCACGGATTGTGGATCACGTCGCGATCCCAGTCGCCGTCTTTGTGCGTGCCGTCCAGCGTCACGCCATGGAACGTATACGGACCGTCGGGATCATCGGCTGTGGCATAGCCCGCCTTCGAATGGGTCACCCAGCCCTCAAAGCCCCACTTTTCCTCCCAGATCGACAGATACAGATGGCATTTTCCATCCATCGTGCGCGTCATGCTGCCGCACCATATGATATAGCCCGGCACGCTCACCACGCCATGGCGCGAGACCGGCTGCAAGCTCAGCGTCATAAATATTCTCCCCCGCAGAGATTTTTCGTCACCGCCATTATAACAAAAACGCGCGCCGCCGGTCAAGCCGTCTCTTGCGCACAAAGCCGCCGCCCGAAAAGCAGGCAGGCGGCCGTAAAACAGTTAGCAGCCACAGCCATGAACTGCTGCGACTTGCTCTTGCATTCTATCCCGCTTTGTGCTATCATGGAATAAAGCAGACCTGCAAATCGGAATTTATAAAGGAGAATATTGATGAAACTATTTTTATGTTCGCATTTTTCAAGTGTAGGAAGTCTGATAAAGGAAGAAATTGAAAATAAGAAAGTCGCATTTATTCCAACAGCTTCGCTGCG
>CAKUAV010000239.1 GCA_934636425.1 uncultured Clostridia bacterium | reverse complement strand
GACAATATGCGGTACTGCTGAAGCCGCGCCGCGCAAAACTCCGGCAGACGGCGAACCTCGACCGGCTTCATTCCCACCAGCAACAGCCGCCATCGTCCGATCACAGGCCGAACCTCCGTCCATCTCCAACTTATGGCCGGTCAAGTCGGGCTGTACAGCGATGATCTCAACCTGCGCCAACGCCCAGACTCGAAGCGCCCGGCGGCAGCGCCGAAGAGTCGATCTGCACGCACGAAGCGGTGTGGAAGCAGGCACTGCCCGCCATGCGCGAAGCGGTGCGTCAGTCGGCGCTGCCCGCCATGCGCGTTAGCGGTGTGGAAGCGGGCGCTGCGGCACGGAGAGACTTGACCGGCTCCAACTTATGGCCGGTCAAGTCGGGCTGTACAGCGATGATCTCAACCCGCGCCAACGTCCAGACTCAAAGCGCCCGGCGGCAGCGCTGAAGAGTCGGGTTGCATGCGCGAAGCGGAGAGGAAGCCGCACTGCGGCTGGCCGGTCAAGTCGGGCTGTACAGCGATGATCTCAACCCGCGCCAACGTCCAGACTCGAAGCGCCCTCAAGCGCTGAAGAGTCGGGTTGCGTGCGCGTTAGCGGTGTGGAAGCGGGCACTGCCCGCCGTGCGCGAAGCGGTGCGTCAGTCGGCGTTGTCCGCCGTGCGCGAAGCGGTGCGTCAGTCGGCGCTGCCTGTAATGGGCTGGGAGAATGTCACGCCGCGCGCGGAGAGGGATGCGGCCTGCGCGTCGAATTCCGCGTCGGTCAGCGGCGCGGTCATCACGGCCAGCTCGCCCGCGCAGGGCTTCAGCGCCCAGTCGGCGGCGAACATCGCCATCACCGGCTCGGCCTCGGCGCTCACGCGCATGAGCCTGCGCCGCGCCGCATTGCTGACCGGATTGAACGCCGGCACGACCGCGCGCCCGGCAGAGGGCACAAACGCGTTCACAGAGCGCGCGATCTCAATCACGTCGCCCACAACCGCGCTCGCCGTCGCCCGCCGCCCCGCGCCGCGGCCAAAGAACATCACATCGTCCACATAGTCGCCGTGCACGATGATCGCATTGAACACGTCGTTTACGTTGTACAGCGGATGCGCCGCCGGCACGAACGCCGGATGCACCCAGCCGCTCCAGCTCTCGCCGTCCTCGCTCAGCTCGGCGTGCGCAATCAGCTTCACCGCGCCGCCGAACGCCGCCGCGGCCGCCATGTCCTGCTCGGTGATCGCGCTGATGCCCTGCGTCGGAATGAGCGATTCGTCGGCAAACTTCGAGCCGAAGCACGCGTTGGCCAGTATCGCCAGCTTGCGGCGCGCGTCCCAGCCCTCAACGTCGGCGGCGGGATCGGCCTCGACATAGCCCAGCCGCTTCGCCTCGCCCAGCGCCGCCGGGAAGGACACGCCCAGATCGCGCATCTGAGTGAGCAGATAGTTGGTCGAGCCGTTCACAATGCCGTCCACGCGCGTGAGCTTATTGCCCTGCAAACAGCGCATGATCGGATGCAGCACCGGTATGCCGCCGCCCACGCTCGCCTCGTAGAGATAGGACACATGATGCTCCGCCGCCAGCCTGACCAGCTCGTCGCCGCGCGTCGCCACCAGCTCCTTGTTCGACGTCACAACATGGCGGCCCGATTCCAGCGCGCGCCGCGTGAACTCATACGCCACGCGATTGCCGCCGATCGTCTCCACGACGATCTGAACGCGCTCGTCGGAGAGTATATCCTCAAAATTGTGGGTCAGCGTCACGCCCTCGGGCACGTCCAGCTCGCGAATGTCCAGCATATACACCGGGCGCACGTCCTGCCCGGTCACGCGGCTCACCGCATCGTGATTTTCAAGCAGCATCTGCACCACGCCGTAGCCCACAACGCCGCATCCCATAACAGCCACACCGATCATAAATACTCATTCCTTTCGCCTTGCAATTTTATCGTCATGCCGCCCGTGCGGATGAACTCATACCTATTATATACAGCCGCCGAATCGCCGCAGGCCTTTCGCAAACACACTCGCCCACACGCCGCACTCACAGCCGCCAATTCTCCACGCGCCGCAGGCTGCTCGCAAACCACGCCCGCCCACACGCCGCTCTCACAGCCGCCGAATCACCGCAAGCTGCTTGCAAACCACGCACACGCCGCGCTCACAGCCGCCGGTTCTCTACGCGCCGCGAACCTTTCACAAAGCCACGCCCGCGCACACATAACCCTCACAGCCGCCGGTTCTCCAGCCTTTCGCAAACACACTCGCGCACACATAACCTTCACAGCCGCCGAATCTCAACGCGCGTGAGCAGCCTTTCGCACTCGGCGCGCTCGATCGGCCGCGTGCCCTCGCTCATCACCGCCGCGCCCGCGCAGGCCATGCCCAGCCGGAAAATCTCCTCGAGCGAATCGCCGCGCGCAATGCCCGCGCACAGGCCGGCGCACATCGCGTCGCCCGCGCCCACAGTGGAGCGCACCGGAATCTCCAGCCGCGGCGCGCAGTACACATCGCGCTCGTCCGCAATCAGCGCGCCCTGCGCGCCCAGCGACACCGCCGCAATGCCCACGCCGCGCTCGACCAGACCCCGCGCCGCGCGCGCAATGTCATTGATCGTCCTGAGCGGCTCGCCGGTCAGCTCCTCCAGCTCGTCGCGGTTGGGCTTCACCAGAAAGGGGCGCGCCTCCAGACCCGCGCGCAGCCTCAGGCCGTCCGCATCCAGCGCGCAGCGAACATTCAGCCGATTCATCCGCTCTATGACCGTCCTGTAATAGTCGGCAGGACAGGCGGGCGGCAGGCTGCCGGAGAGCACGACCAGCTCGCTGCCGCTCCGCGCGCAGCCCTCGATCACGCGCATCATGTCCTCGAGCGCCGCGTCGGTCACGGGCGCGCCGGACTCGTTGAGCTCTGTGATGCGGCTCTCGGATTCGTCAAACACCTTGAGATTGGTGCGCAGAGCGCCCGGCACAGCCACCGCGCCCACGGCGACGCCCTCCGCGCGCAGCCTGTCGGTCAGAGGCGCGCTCCCCACCTCGGGCAGAAACAGCGCGCAGCGCGTCTCCAAGCCCAGCCGGGAAAGCGTCACGGCGACATTCACGCCCTTGCCGCCCGCGTCGATGCGCGCCGAGCGTATGCGGTTCAACCCGCCCGGTATGAGCGCGCTCACAGACACCGTCTTGTCGATACATGGATTCAGGCAAACCGTGGTGATCATGCCCCGCCATCCTTTCAGCCGTCCAGAGTGCGCGAAGGCCGCCGAAGCGGCGCGTCCTCGCCCGCAATCGAGCCGA
>CAKUAV010000238.1 GCA_934636425.1 uncultured Clostridia bacterium | reverse complement strand
GCCCAGCGCGTGCCCACCCCCACCGGCTCCACCACCATACTGACCGCCGTTGTGAAGGGCGCTCCCACCAAGGACGAGATCAACGCTCAGATGAAGTCCCAGGCCACCGAGTCCTTCGGCTACAACACCGATGAGATCGTGTCCAGCGACGTTATCGGCATGCGCTTCGGCTCCCTGTTCGATGCCACCCAGACCATGGTCATCAATCTGGAGAACGGCACCTCTCAGGTTCAGGTCGTGTCCTGGTACGACAACGAGAACTCCTACGTTTCCCAGATGGTTCGCACCATCAAGTACTTCTCCGAGCTGGCCTAATCGCCGCCTGAAAAGTCACATCAACCGCCGCATCCAATCGGGTGCGGCGGTTTTTTTGTCCTCCGGCGCTCAGGTTGCCCGTAATCCCCCGCGCGTGCGGCAGAGCAGGTGCGGATTGTCGGGCGTTGTATGGGCTTTGCGGGATTTGATGCAAAGCAAAGGAATGCGGCGAATCTGGCGCTGGGTGTGCGGGATGGCAGAGCGTCGCTGGGCTTGCGCGGAATCGGAGGGAGAGCGGTTTTGTGCGGCGATGTTTTTTGAAATACGTTTGCGCGGATGCGTGAGAGTTGAGCGCGGCGCAGGGTTTGATGCTGAAGCGAAGGAGCGTGGTGAATCCGGCGCAAGATGCTTTGTACGTGGATAGCTGGGAGGCACTGGCAGCGTGGTTTTGCAGATGGGGTTGCGCGGAATCGGAGGAAGAGCGGTTTTATGCGGCGATGGTTTTTGAAATACGTTCGCGCGGATGCGTGGGAGTTTAGCGCGGCGCAGGGTTTGATGCTGAAGCGAAGGAGCGTGGTGAATCCGGCGCAAGATGCTTTGTACGTGGATAGCTGGGAGGCACTGGCAGCGTGGTTTTGCAGATGAGTTTGCGTGGAATCGGAGGAAGAGCGGTTTTGTGCGGCGCGGCGGTTGAAGCGCCGGTTTGAAAAGGCGGTGCTCTGAGCTGGCGCGCGCAGTGGATTTGGGGAGCGGACGGAGCGCTTTTCGCGGTGGAAATGGTAAAATCGTCTCATGCGGCGCTTGACAGGGGTGTTTTTCTGTGATATGCTAGCAATATAGAGCCATATGCAAATCATAGCTTTGTGTTATCCGGAGGCCGCTTATGCAGTATACTATTGACGTAAACGACGATCTGCGCGAAACAAAGGCTCACGGCGTACCCTCTTTTCCGCTGGAGGTGCACAACTGCGCCTTCCGGCTGTCCAGCAATGGCATCATCAACTGGCACTGGCATCCCGAAATCGAGCTGAGCCGCATCAGCCGCGGCAAGGTCTATTGCAGTGCGGGCAGCGAGACCTACCTGCTCGAGGAGGGACAGTATTCATTCATCAATTCCAACGTGCTGCATATGTACGCGCCCGCGCCCGGCTATGAGGATTCCGAAAAGGAAACGATCATGTTCCGCCCCGTGCTGCTGGCCGATCCCTCCAGCGCGGTGTACACCGGCTACATCGAGCCAATCGTCGGCTGCAGCGCCATGGCGTTTTTCCGCTTTGACGAGAACAGCGACTGGCAGCGCGAGGCGCGCAGTCTGTTCGACCGGGTGTATCACCTCGAGCGCAGCAGCTGCTTCGGCTATGAGCTGCGCTGCCGGAATCTGCTCAGCGATATGTGGCTGCTATTCGCCGATCATATGCGCGGCGTCTATCAGGGCGCGACCAACTCGGAGAGCCAGCTCATCAACGAGGAGCGCACGAAGCGCATGCTGGACTTCATACACCGCCACTACAACGAGGATCTGACTGTCGATTCCATCGCCGCGGCCGCCAGCATCAGCCGCAGCGAGTGCTTCCGCTGCTTCAAGCGCTCGATCAACAAAAAGCCGGTCGAATATCTCAACGAATACCGCGTCGAAAAGGCCATATACTACCTCGAGCACACAAATGTGCCGATCACGTCGATTGGCTATCGCTGCGGCTTCGGCAGCCCCAGCTATTTCGGCAAGGTGTTCCGCACGATCACCGGCGCGCCGCCGCGCAGCTATCGCCACGATACGGAGGACAGCGCCGAGGAAGCGGACGGCGCGAATATCTGAGCGCTGTATTTTGCATTCGCCTGACAAAAGTATGGATTTCCTTCTTGCATTGCACCGTTATAATGGAGGCGTTGTCACTTCCAATGCGATACAGACAGGAGGAATGAACATGACCTATAAGACCGTTGTGATCGACTACGCTCCCCGCGCCAATACAATGTCCGACAAGATCGAGGAAACGGCGAACGATATGGCGCAGCAGGGCTGGGAGCTGGCGGCGTTTTCTGTGACCAATTCCGCCAAGGCGATTCTGGTGTTCCGCACGACGAAGTAACCCGCGCATACGACAAACGGCTGCCCTCGCCAATGAGAGCAGCCGCTGTTTTTTTTAGAATGAACGCTGTGTTTTCCGTGCCGCCGACTTGGCGCGCATCGAAGCGGGATTGTTGTGTGCGTTGGTTGGGATGCTAAAAAAGTATGCTGCGGCAGCGGCCGGGCAAGCGCCGCTCTCCCCTGCCGAGAAGCGTTGTGCGCGTCGGCCGTGAGCGCGAAAGATGAAAGCGCGTATTGTGGAAACATCCGTTAATATGAGAACCTGACAGGCGCGTTTTGATGTGTTCCCGCCTATTGATCGCTCATTTTCTTTTTGACGCGGCGCACAAACGTCTTGCTGAGGGCGGCAAGCAGCAGCATAAGCCCCGCCACCAGCAGCCCCGCGCCGACGCCGATGTAGAGATACACCTGCCCGAGAGCCTGCGAAAAATACCAGCCCGCCAGCGCAGTACAGATCGCCATGACGATCGCGCCCTGCCGCATCATCGAGGCGAAGCCTTCGCCCAGCTCCATTTCGTCGATCATATCGCTCTTGTTTTGCTTTTTGTCCGCCATGCGGCTGCGCCTCCTCCGCGTGCGTATTGTCATGCCTTCATTTTAGCACATTCGCCGCCAAAAGAAAAGCGACAGTTTGCGCGCATTTTTCGCCGAATGGCCGGTTTTTTGTTAATTATCCTGTTTTCTATTGACATTTTGTCAGATCAGCTGTATTATATTAACTGTGCTTGCGGCGAGGCGTGTTTGACAGGCTGATGTAGCTCAGTCGGTAGAGCGCATCCTTGGTAAGGATGAGGTCACCAGTTCGAATCTGGTCATCAGCTCCACTTTTTCTGTTGAATCTCCCCTCTGCGGCATGTGCTGATGTAGCTCAGTCGGTAGAGCGCATCCTTGGTAAGGATGAGGTCACCAGTTCGAATCTGGTCATCAGCTCC
>CAKUAV010000237.1 GCA_934636425.1 uncultured Clostridia bacterium | reverse complement strand
CTACCAACTGAGCCATGCGACCAAGTTCTCTCGGCGTCGGCGATCAACTGCCAACAACAAGTATAATATCACAGAGTTCCGAGTTTGTCAATAGGGAAATTTCAAAAAAGTGAGAATTTCTCTGAGATTTTTTTGCGGAAAACGGACTGTGATTGAAAACTGCACATTGCTGCCCATGCGCATTGACAGGATGAAATCGGATGCGCTTCAAAAAGCGCCTGCATTTTGACTGACGCCGCTGAAAATGGTACGCGTTGAGGCCGACAGACTGCATGCCCTTTCTGGAATTTTCCGGCAATGCGCCCGCCGTGTCAGGCGTTTCTTTTATAAAGCTTTCAGCGTGCCGCTTTTGAAGCGCGGACTGTCAGGCGACGATCTGATCGGTCTTTCCTCCGGATGTTTCGCGGCCGAAATGCAATGTGCGCCGGTAGTAGACGGGAATCAGCAGCGCGATTGCGCCCAGCCAGGCCAGCGGCGAGGCCAGACAGACGCCCGTGTAGCCCATGACGCGCGCCAATCCAGCCGTGCCGCACAGCCGCATGACCAGCTCGATTATGCAGGCGGCAAACGGCGAGCGGCTGTCGTCCATGCTCTGCTCGGCCGAGCGATAGACCTGCAATAGCCCCAGCAGCGGATAAAACGGCGCGACCGCGGCGAAATAGCCGGTGGCATAGCTGATGATGGCCTCGGTCGGATTGTCGATGAACAGCGACACCATCTGCCGGCGGCAGAGCAGCATCAGCGCGGCCATCAGCAGATTGGCGCACTCGATCTGAATGAGCGAGGCACGCACGCCGCTGCGGATGCGCCCGTACGCCCGCGCGCCGTAATTCTGCGCCACATAGCCCGCCACGGCAATGCCGAACGCGCCGTTGATCAGCACCGAAAACTGATCGACCTTGGTCGCCGCCGTATAGCCCGCAATGGCCGATGCGCCCAGCGCGTTGACCGCCGCCTGCATGGCCAGCTGGCCGATGCACATCACCGACATCTGAAAGCCCATGGGAAAGCCGATGCGCAGGTGCGCGCCGATCTCCGGCAGATGCTGCGTTTTTTCAATGCGGCAGCCGCGCAGTGCGGCATAGCGCCGGATTCCGACGATTGTCGAAAGAACGGCGGCGATCAGCTGGCTCAGCACGGTCGCCCAGGCCGCGCCCGCAACGCCCAGATCCAATGGGCCGATGAACAGTATGTCCAGCGCGATGTTGCCCAGCGAGGAGACGACGAGAAATATCAGCGGCGTGCGGCTGTCGCCCAGCGCGCGCAGCAGATTCGAAATCGTGTTGTAGAAGAACGTCGCGCCCGTTCCGGCAAGTATGACGAAGAGATAGGCGTATGCGTCCGGCCTTATGGCCGCGGGCGTCTGCATCCAGCCGAGAATCGGGCGGGTGAGCAGGCAGCCGGGGATGGTCAGGGCGACGCTGAAGAGCACGGTCAGCTGCCAGGAAACCGTCGCGCTGCGCTGCACGGCGCGCTCGTCGCCTGCGCCGAAACGCTGCCCCATGCAGATGCCGAAGCCGCCGCTCAGCCCCTGTATGAAGCACAGCACCAGATAGACCACGACGCTCGTCGAGCCGACCGCCGCCAGCGCGTCCGCGCCCAGCATCCGGCCGACGATGACCGAATCGGCCAATGTATAGAACAGCTGAAAGAGATTGCCGCCGATCACGGGCAGCGCAAAGCGCAGCAGCACCGAGAACGGCCGACCCTGAGTCAGATCCTTTGCCATAAATAAATCGCCTTTCTTTTTGTCCGCATATTGACGAGGCGGCATACAGTGCGTTATGATACCGATATAGAGCAGGGAGGAGGGGATCGCCATCGTACGGGAAATTCAGGTCGACGCGCAGGCACATGAATTGTCGCCCCACGGCACGCTCGTCGATCCGCTGGAAATCAATCACGATGATCTGAGCGCGTTTTCGCAGGGCTATGTCCGCTGCCACTGGCACGAGGAGCTGGAGCTGTCCGTCGTGCAGGAGGGGCGGGCGCGCTATACGCTCGGCTCGGGCGTTTACGAGCTTTCCGCGGGACAGGGGCTGCTCATAAACGCCAATGTGCCGCATTCATTCGCGCCGGTCGGCGGAAACGCCGTGCTGCTGACGCTCATTCTGCACCCGTCGTTCCTCTACGGCCTGCCCGGCAGCGAAATCGAGCGCGGGCTGATGCGGCCGTTCCTGAACGCGCGCCGATTGCCGGTCGTCATGCTGGAAAGAGACGAAATCCAGACCGTACAGGATATCGACGCGCTGTTTGACAGGCGGCCGTTCGTCTGGGCGCTTCGGTGCAAGGCGGCGCTGTGCGCATTGTTCTGCGCGCTGCTCGTCCGCTGCGAGGGCGAACTGTCCGGGCAGAGCGCCTTTTCGGACGACGCGCTCGAGCGATTGCAGCGCATGCTCTGCCATCTGAGCGCGCACTGCGACGAGCCGCTCGACCTGACGCGCCTCTCTCGGCTGGCCTGCCTTTCGCGCGAGGGCTGCTGCCGCTTCTTCAGGCGCATGACCGGCCAGACGCTGTCTCAGTATCTCGAGAACGACCGCATCGCCCGCGCGGCGGCGCTTTTGCAGCAGAAGGATGCGAGCGTGACGAGCGTGGCGCTGCAGTGCGGCTACAGCAACGTCGGCCGGTTCTCGGCGGCGTTTGCACGGCGCATGGGCTGCGCGCCCAGGGCCTACCAGCGCCAATATTGTAATGCGGAACGCGCGCGCTGAAAAGCCTGATATTGCCGAAAAACAGACGGATATTGACGCTCATGTGTAAACAATAGGGGATAGCAGACGACAATTCACCGGCGGAGACATTCGAGCTTCCGCCCGTCCATTTTCAGCTCGCGGGAGCGCCGTGCAAGCGGCGTGAGTCATTCTGCCGGAAAGAATATAGAGCAGCGCCGGAACGCGTTGTTTTCGCGCGCGCTCACAGCGTATTCGACAGAGGACGGCTTTTGCCCCGGTGCTTTACACAATCAATCGCCGCGCCCGCCGCTCAAAGAAGCTAAAAGAACGCGCCGCCCATCCCGTGCAAGCGGGGACAGGCGGCGCGTTTATGCTCTCGGGAGCGCGTCAGGCGGGATTAATCGTCGTCATCGTCGTCATCGTCGTCATCGTCGTCATCGTCGTCATCGTCATCGTGATCGTCGTCGTGATCGTCATCGTGATCGTCATCGTGATCGTCGTCGTGATCGTCGTCGTGATCGTCGTCGCGATCGTCGTCGCGATCAGGCTGGCGGTTGTCGTTTGAGGGGGCGGGTTCGCTGCGCTCCACGTCATATTCGAGGACG
>CAKUAV010000236.1 GCA_934636425.1 uncultured Clostridia bacterium | reverse complement strand
GGTTGCGTGCGCGGAGCGGAGAGGAAGCCGCACAGCGGCTGGCCGGGCGGGTCGTGCTGTATTGAGATGTTACCTATACGCTCCAACGTCCAGACTCGAGCCGCCCTCAAGCGGCGCGGAGTCGGGTTGCGTGCGCGGAGCGGTGTGTCAGCCGGCACTGCCGGCCGCGAAGCAGTGTGTCAGCGGGCACTGCCCGCCTTATTTCATGGCGGTCTGGTAGGCCTTCTTGACAGCGGCCTGATGGGCGGCGTCAAGGCGGTTGCCCGCATGGGTGCGGCTGTTGAGGAAGTGTATGCAGAAGCAGCCGTCGAAGTCGTTGTCGGGCATGGAGTCGGTCTCGCCATGCGGCATGCCGTTCATGGAGGCGGCGTAGTTCTTGCCGTTCACAGTCACCCAGATCGCGCGGCGCGTCCACGCCCACTGGCCGCCGTAGGCCTTCAGCATGAGCGCCGTGTCCGCGCATGTCAGCGGCTGTGCGTCGGCGTGGTTGTTGCCGCCGGTGCGCTTGATCTGGAAGGAAATGCCGGTGTCCACGTCGGTCACAGTGGCCGTGCCGCCGCGCTTCAATGCGCTCTGTATCTCGCCCGTCCACCAGTCGCTCAGTATGACCTCGCTCTTGCTGCTCGAGGGATTGTCCGGCGCGGTCGTGCCGCCCTGCGACGTGACGTATTTCGCGGAGATGTAGCCGCTCACGCTGCCGCACGTCATGCGGTACCAGCCGTCCGTCTGCTCGTATACGGTGATTTTCGTACCGGTGCGCAGCGTGTCCACAATGCCGTAGTTCGTGCCCGCGCCCTTGCGCACATTCACGCTGCCGCCGGTCACATAGGCCGTCGTGCCCACCGTCACCGAGCCGCTTTCGCCCGGCTTGGCGCTGCCGCCGTTGTTCACATTCTTCGAAACGTACGCCGAGGCCACATAGCCCGTCGTGTTCGAGTATTTCACCTGATACCAGCTGCCGGTCTGGCCGGTCACAGTCAGAACCGTGCCGCTCTTGAGCACGCGCAGCACTTCGCCCTCCGGCGCGGCGCGCAGATTGACCTCAACGTCGGTCACGCCTGTCCACTCGGCATAGGCCTGCGTCGTGCCGGTGATCTTCACATAGCTCTTGGCAATATAGCCGTCGTAGCCGCCGCAGCGGACGTGATACCAGCTGCCCGCCTCGCCCACGACCGTCACGCCCGTGCCCGACGCCACAACCACCTTGCACTGAGATGACGTGCTCGCCGCCGCGCGCAGATTCACGCGCGCCGTGGTCTCGCCGGTCTGAGCCTGCGCATAGTCGGTCTCCTTGCCGCCGTCGGCAGTGCCTGTATTGCCCGTGCCGCCGGTGCTGCCGCCCGACGCGTCCTTTTTGATGTACTGAGACGACGCGTAGCCGGTCTTGCCGTTCCAGCTCACCTTGTACCACGAGCCCGCCTCGCCCAGTATCGACACGCTGTCGCCGCTGCCGATCACCTTGATCACCTTCGCGGAGGACAGCGCCCCGGCGCGCAGATTCACGCGCGTCGTCGCTGTGCCGGACACCGGCGCGGCATAGTCGATCGAGCTGCTGCCCTGAGAGGGCTGAGAGGGCTGAGCGGTCGTCACGGGCGCTGCGGGCACGCCGCCGATTGTCGCATCGCCGTTTTTCGTCACATACTCGCCGGTCACATAGCCGGTCTTGCCGCCGTAGCTGACGCGATACCAGTCGCCGCATTCGCCCAGCAGCTCGAGCGTGTCGCCGCTGCCCGCCACCTTCAGCGCAGAGCTGCCGCTCATGGGCAGTTCGCGCACGTTAATGCGCGCCGTCGCCGTGCCGGTCACGCTCTGAGAATACATATTCAGCGCGCCCGCCACGTCCTCTGTGATGCTGTTTTTGTCAATGTCCACGTACTTTTTCATGACGTAGCCGGTCTTTGAGCCGATCGACACCATGATCCAGTCGCCTGCCTCGCAGACGTATTTCAGCGTTTCGCCCGCGCTGACAACGGTCACAGCCCGGCTGTCGGCCGTCGCCTCGCTGCGGATGTTCAGACGTTCCGCCGTCACGACGACCGCATCCGCCCGGGCGCAGCCCGCGCCGATCATCGCCGCCATGAGACACACTGCGCTCATGCGACGGAAAAAGCCTGTTTTCACTGTCATTCACGTCCCTTCGTTCATTGGCATGACCCTATTATATTACAAATTTATTGCAATTTCAAGTACAAATACGCCTTTTTCGTCATTAATTTCTTATTTATTTGTGCGCGGGCGGAGAGCGGCGCGGCGGCGCGGCACAAAAAAGTGACGATCACGCATATTGTTCAGCTCCAAGGCGCATACTCTGTACCATAGTCATTCAATGGAGGCATAAAGACATGGAACAGGCAAAGATCGCATCAGGCAGGCACAGCGGCTGGAGCGCGGAGGAGACTGCGCTTTTGTGGGAAACGGCCGACGCGGCGCTCAAAAGCGGGCTGCCGCTCAAGCAGGTGTTCGAGCGCATCGCCGAAAAGACGGGGCGGCGGCCGAACAGCATACGCAACTACTATTACGCCCAGGCGCGCTCCCGGGCGGGCGACGGCGCGCGTCTGATGCGCTTTGTGCCCTTCACAGAGGAGGAGGTGCGCGCGCTGGTGGAGACGGTGCTGCGGCGCAAGGCGCAGGGGCAATCGGTGCGCGCGTGTCTGCAGGCGCTCTCCGGGGGCGACCATTCGCTCATGCTGCGCTATCAGAACAAGTATCGCGCCGTGCTGCGCACGCGTCCCGCGCTCGTCGAGGAGCTGGTGGAGAAGCTGCGCGCCGAGGGCGTGGAATGTCCTCAGCCGCAGATCAGGGAGCGCGCCTCTCACGACGACGCGCTCGATCAGCTGATGAACGGCGCGAAGGCGTGCGGAGATCCCGAGCTGCTGCGCGCCTGCGGCGTGTTCGCGCGGTTCATACGCGGCGCGCAGAGCGAAGATGATCAGGGAAAGCGCGACCGCATGGCGGTGCGGCTGGATCTGTACCGGCTGGCGCTGACCGATCAGGCGCGCGCGGCGCGTTCGCTCTGCGAGACAGCCGACGAGCTGTCGGGCGTGATCAAGGATTTTCTCGTTGCGGACAGAAATGAGCGCGCCGAAAAGCTGAACGCGTTCTGCGATCAGCTGAGCGAGCGGCTGGGCCAGCTCGAGGGCTGCGTCACGCAGATGAGGGCGGTGCCCGCGATTCAGGAGTGACGAAGGCGCGTATACGCACCAACACAGCCCCGCCGCAGCGTGAAGAGAGTCCAGAGAGGCCGGCAGTGCCGGCTGACACACCGCTCCGCGCACGCAACT
>CAKUAV010000235.1 GCA_934636425.1 uncultured Clostridia bacterium | reverse complement strand
CCTCGACCCATTTGAGCGCCTTGTCCGGGGTCATGCCCCAGTTGGTGGGACAGGAGGAGACCACCTCGATCAGCGAGAAGCCCTTGCCGTCGATCTGGTTCTGGAAGGCCTTCTTGATCGCCCTGCCCGCCGCGAGGACGTTCTTTACGTTGTTCACGGCGACGCGCTCCAGATATTCGGGGCCATCCAGGCTGCTGAGCATTTCGCAGATCCTGACCGGATAGCCGCACACAGTCACGTCGCGGCCATAGGGGGAAGTCTGCGTCACCTGCCCGGGCAGCGATGTGGGGGCCATCTGGCCGCCGGTCATGCCGTAAATGGCGTTGTTGATGAATATCACGGTGATGTTCTCGTTGCGCGCGGCCGCGTGGACGGTTTCCGCCGTGCCGATGGAGGCCAGATCGCCGTCGCCCTGATAGGAAAAGACGATGTTTTTCTCGGGATTGGCGCGCTTGAGGCCGGTGGCCACAGCCGGGGCGCGGCCATGCGCCGCCTCGACCATGTCGCAGTTGAAATAGTTATAGGCCATGACCGCGCAGCCGACCGGCGCCACGCCGATCGTGCGGCCCTCTATGCCCAGCTCGTCTATGGCCTGCGCCACAAGGCGATGCACAATGCCGTGCGTGCAGCCGGGGCAGTAGTGCAGCGGCGCGTCGGTGAGTGCGTGCGGTTTCTTAAAGACGATCATTTGTCGGCACCTCCGTTCTGGGCGATTTCCATAATGCGCTTGTAGACCTCTTCAGACGAGGGAATGATGCCGCCGGCGCGGTTGCACAGCGCCACGGGACGGCTGCACTCTATGGCCAGGCGGATGTCGTCCACCATCTGACCCATGTTCAATTCGACCGAGAGAAACGCGCGGCAGTGCTCGGCGGCGCGCGCCATGGCGGCCTTGGGGAACGGCCAGAGCGTGATCGGGCGCACCATGCCCACCTTCACGCCCTGACGGCGCGCCTCGACGATGGCGTTCTTGGCCACGCGCGCGGCGATGCCGAACGCCGCGACGCAGATCTCGGCGTCGTCCATCATGTATTCCTCGGCCATCGTCTCGGTTTCCTCGATCTTGCGATAGCGCTCGTAGCGCTCGAAGTTGAACGTCTCCAGCTCGTAGGGATCGAGCGAGAGCGAATTGACGATGTTGTGCCTGCGCTTCATGTCCGTGCCGGTGACCGCCCACGACTTGTCGTACTGGTTCGGCGCGCTCTCGCGGATCTCGACCGGCTCCATCATCTGTCCCATCGTGCCGTCGGCCAGTATCATGCTGGTCATGCGGTATTTGTCGGCCAGATCGAAGCCCTTCATGGTCAGATCGGCCATTTCCTGCACGCTGGCGGGGGCGAGCACGATCATGTGGAAGTCGCCGTGACCCGCGCCGCGCGTCGCCTGATAGTAGTCCGACTGGGAGGGCTGTATGCCGCCCAGACCGGGGCCGCCGCGCTGAACGTTGACCACCAGCGCCGGCAGATCAGCGCCCGCCAGATAGGACAGCCCCTCGCTCTTGAGCGATATGCCCGGGCTGGAGGAGGACGTCATGGCGCGCAGACCCGCGGACGCCACGCCGTAGACCATGTTGATGGCGGCGATTTCACTCTCCGCCTGAAGGAACACGCCGCCGATCTTGGGCATGCGCTTGGCCATATAGGCGGCCACCTCCGTCTGGGGCGTTATGGGATAGCCGAAATAGTGGCGGCAGCCGGCCTTTATGGCGGCTTCGGCCAGGGCTTCGTTGCCCTTCATCAGAACCTTGCTCATATTCGCAGCCTACCTTTCCACTTCAATGATACAGTCGGGACACATGATCGCGCAGAACGCGCAGCCCACGCACTTGCTCTGATCGGTGATCTCGGCGGGATGATGTCCCTTTTTGTTGATCTTCTCCTTCGCCAGCGCGATCAGGCCGCGCGGACACGCGCTCACGCACAGCCCGCAGCCCTTGCAGCCGTCCACCTGAAATGTAACCTTGGCCATATGATTCCCTCCTCATCGTTGGTCGAGTGTGTTATCTGATTTTTTCCTGAAGCCTGAGCGGGAAGAGATTGCCGATTTCGCCCTCCAGCCAGGGATAGAGCTCCTCGCGCACGGTGGTCATCTTGAGCGGCAAAGCGGATATGGCGCACACATTTGCGGCGTATGCCCCCGATTCCAGCACGTCCCGCGCGGTGGTTTCATCGCCGAGGTTGGAATTGTTCACCACGGCGGTGAAGGGTATGCCCGAGGCGATTTCTATCTCGCGCATGACCTCGACCGCGTCCTCGGGGGTGGCCGTCAGCGGCCGGAAGCGGTTGATCACGAAGAGCATCTCGTAGTCGCCCTCTTGAAGGATCGCGTCCCGCCAGCGCCCCAGCGCCAGCGCGCCCCGGTCGTCGCCGCCCACATCCACCACGGCCGTGACGCTCCTGTCGTCGGTGATCGAATACACCTCGTCGGGCAGCGCGGGCAGATCGACGTTCGATCCGGCGTAGGGGCTCGATATCAGCCGTATGCCCGCCTTCTCCAGCTCGGCCTGAGAGTCCTTCGTGCGGAAGTACGGATTGACAATGTCAATATCGGCGATGGCGACATTCTCGTTGGACGCCCTGAGCCGCCTGGCCAGATTCACGGCGATGTTGGTCTTGCCGCTGCCGTAATGGCCGGACAGGAGCGTAATGCGCTTGAAAAGCATGGATCTTCTCCCTTCCTGCGAGATATACAAAAGGGCGCCCGTCTCAGAGAAATACTTCCGTCCCGTCGGAAATACGTCTTTGAGACGAGCGCCCGTAAAGAGCACCCGCGGTACCACTCAAATTGCGATGATCGCTCATCGCCTCTCGTCAGGCTCCATCAAGCCCCCGGCGCTCACGCGGCCTTCACGGGAAGGGTCTACCGGCCAAATCTGGCTTTCTTCCTTCCGGCTCGGAAGATTCAGATGCTTTCGGCGCTCTCGTTCGCGGCTCGCACCATCCGCCGCTTCTCTGTAACGGAGCCTTCCCAGGCACTCTTCCTCATCGCTTTTTTATTTGATTGGACTTATATTATCTCAATTCCGTACTTCTGTCAAGGGGATGAACGCCTCTTTTTTGCGGCGGATTCGTTAATTATTCCGAACAATCACGAAGCCGCCGCCCTTATTGTCCGTTGTTTTTCCGCGTTTACAGCTTGTTGCGAATGATTTTTCCGCTGACCGTCTTGGGCAGCGAATCGCGGAACTGCACGATGCGGGGGTATTTGTAGGGCGCGGTGTGCTGCTTGACGTAGGACTGTATGTCCTTTTTCAGCGCGTCCGAGGGCTGCGTGCCGGCCGTCAGCACGATGCTGGCCTTGACCACCTGGCCGCGCACGGGATCGGGC
>CAKUAV010000234.1 GCA_934636425.1 uncultured Clostridia bacterium | reverse complement strand
CGCACCCACGCTTGCAAAGCCCGGGTACACGGAAAGACCCGCCCGGCTCTAATCTATGGCCGGGCGGGTCGTGCTGTATAAAGATGTTATCTGCTCGCTCAATCGTCCAGACTCGAGCCGCCCCCAAGCGGCGCGGAGTCGGGTTGCGTGCGCGAAGCGGTGTGGAAGCGGGCACTGCCCGCCGGCATTATTTGGTGCCGAAGAGGCGGTCGCCGGCGTCGCCCAGACCGGGAACGATGTAGGCGTGGTCGTCGAGCTTCTCGTCCACGGCGGCGATGTAGACGTCGACGTCGGGATGGGCGGCCTGCACGGCGGCAATGCCCTCGGGCGCGCCGATGAGGCACATCAGGCGGATGTTCTTGCAGCCGCGATCCTTGAGGAACTGTATGGCCGCGACAGAGGAGCCGCCGGTGGCGAGCATCGGATCAACCACGATCAGCAGGCGCTCGTCGGCGTCGGTGGGCAGCTTGCAGTAGTATTCGACCGGCTTCTTGGTTTCCGGATCGCGATAGAGGCCGACATGACCCACCTTGGCGGCGGGAACGAGGCTCAGTATGCCGTCGACCATGCCCAGACCCGCGCGCAGTATCGGGACGACGCCCAGCTTGCGGCCGGCGAGCATCTTGGTCGTACACTTGCAGATGGGCGTTTCGATTTCCACATCCTTGAGCGGCAGATCGCGCGTGACCTCATAGGCCATGAGCATGCCAATTTCGTTGAGCAGCTCGCGGAATTCCTTCGAGCCGGTTTCCTTCTTGCGCATGATGGACAGCTTGTGCTGAATCAGCGGATGATCGAACACATACAGTTTACCCATTGTTTTTCTCCTCCACTCGTTATGCCCTTCGTCGACATTTTACACCATTGTACTCCTTTCAGCGCCGCATTTCAACCCCCACGTCAAAACAATACGTTAAATTCAGCGCGCTCCACACTGCGATCGCGCCGTCAAAACCGCCCGCTCACCCGATCAGCAGCGCAGTCAGATCGCCCACATTCGTGCCCGCAGCCCCCGTGCGAATCAGCGCGCCGATGCGGTCGAGCGCGTGGTGACTGTCGCTGTCTGCGCGCTGCGCGATTGTCCGCTCACCCGATCAGCAGCGCAGTCAGATCGCCCACATTCGTGCCCGCAGCCCCCGTGCGAATCAGCGCGCCGATGCGGTCGAGCGCGTGGTGACTGTCGCTGTCTGCGCGCTGCGCGATTGTCCGCTCACCCGATCAGCAGCGCAGTCAGATCGCCCACATTCGTGCCCGTAACTCCCGTGCGAATCAGCGCGCCGATGCGGTCGAGCGCGTGGTAGGCGTCGTTGTCCGCCAGCGCTGCGGCGATATCGACCCCCGCGGCGCGGCATTTTTCGAGCGACGCGCCGTCCACGCAGCCGCCCGCCGCGTCGGTGGGGCCGTCGCGCCCGTCGCTGCCGACGCTCATGAGCGCCGCGTTCAGGCCGGCCATGCCGCCGATCGCCGAGAGCGCCAGCTCCTGATTGCGCCCGCCGAGGCCGTGGCCGCGCACATGAACCACCGTCTCGCCGCCCAGTATGAACGCGCGCCGGCCGCGTCCCGCATGGGTTTTCGCCATCGCGGAAAGGAACGCGCCGGCCTCGCGCGCCTCGCAGTCGAGCCGGTCGGTGAGCAGCAGCGGCTCGTAGCCCAGCGCGCGCGCCGTGTCCATCGCCGAGGCGCACAACAGCGACACGCTGCCGATGATCTCGCTCTCGACGTTGTAAAGCGCCTTGGGCGTTTCCCGCGTCAGGCAGGCGCGCGCCGCGTCGCTCAGCGGCAGAGCATAGCGCTCGGCCAGACGGAGCGCGTCCTGCGCGGTGCTGCTGTCGGGCGCGGCGGGGCCGGAGGCGATCATGTCGAGCGGATCGCCCAGCACGTCGCTCAGCACGAGGCTCAGCACGCGCGCCGGTCGGCAGGCCAGCGCGAAGCGGCCGCCCTTGACCGCGCTCAGCCGCTTGCGTATGGTGTTGATCGCGGTGATGTCCGCGCCGCTGCGCAGCAGATGCTCGGTGATGCGCGCCAGCTCGTCCGGCTCGATCAGCGGCTTTTCGAACAGCGCGCTGCCGCCGCCCGAGAGCAGGAACAGCACGCGGTCGCTGTCCGTCAGGCCGCGCACGCACTCGAGCGCCGTCTCCGCGCCGAGTATGGACTGTTTGTCCGGTATGGGATGCCCCGCCTCGACGATGGGCAGATCGCCGACGGGGCCGTGCGCGCAGCCGCGTGCGGTGACGATCACGCCGCCGTCGAAGCGCGCCTCGTCCCACGCCGCGCGCGCCATCGTCCAGGCCGCCTTGCCCACGGCCACGAGAATCAGCCGCCCGGGCGCGTCCAGAAAATCGCGATGCGCGGCCAGCGCCCGCCGAACGGCCGCGTCGGGCATGGCCGCGTCGATCGCGCGTCGGGCGATCAGCAGTGCGTCCTCGCGCAGAGTCATTGTGTTCACGCTCCTTTTGAAATGGGATGGATGCGAAAATCGGCCCGCATCGGCAGAGCGACGCGGCCTTCGCGGAACGGGCGGCCTTTGGCGAAGCGCCATTTCGCGCTGACCGCCGCAGCGCGGACGATGTCGGAGAGACGTTTTTGCGAAGCGTTGTCTTCAGGCATGATCGTCGTTGTGCGGGTGCCGTCTGATGGATGTCTTTGCGAAGAGTTTTCAGGCGGTTGCTGTCGTGCAGATGCTGTCTGAATGGCAGTTTTTAGCGAAGAGTTGCATTCGGGCATGATTGCCGCCGTGCGATGCAGCTCGAGATAAGGTTTTTGCGAAGAGTTGTCCCGCGCTGACGCGGCGATGCGTTTGAGGGTCTCCATATTATAGTAAATTGTGCGCCGGCGAAATGCTGTATCTGGCCGGTTATAGCGCCGGCACAGGCGATTGTGCGCGCGGGAGCTGTTCTGCGCGACGTGGGCAGGAAGAACCACTCCGCAAGGCGTTTCTTTGAATGCTTGGCGCTTGTCTCACGCCTGCCATGCGTTCCTGTTGGAATGTCTTGCGCTCCGTTCACGCCTGACTTTGCGGCTCTGTCGCGGCGCTTTGCCCTCGGTTCACGCCTGTCTTTTTTCCTTTGTCAGGAAAAAAGAGACGGCTTGCGGTATCTTGCGTTCCTGTTCCGCCGGGTCGAGATCGCCATTCGTGCGTTCTCGCGGTGTTGGCGCGGTTATCGGGCTCGGCTGGAACGCAGAGCTGGTCTGCGGGGCGATGCGCTTTCTGTCGCCGCGTTTGTCCTTCGGTTTGCGTCTGTCCTCGCGGCTCTATTGACGCGTTTTGCCTCGGTTCACGCCTGTCTTTTTTCCTTTGTCAGGAAAAAAGAGACGGCTTGCGGTATCTTGCGTTCCTGTTCCGCC
>CAKUAV010000233.1 GCA_934636425.1 uncultured Clostridia bacterium | reverse complement strand
CTGGCCGTCGCTTGCGGGGCGGCGCATCGGCTGGCCGTCGCTCGCGGGGCGGCGCACAGGCTGGCCGTCGCTCGCAGGGCGGCGTGTCGGCTGGCCGTCGCTTGCGGGGCGGCGCACAGGCTGGCCGTCGCTCGCGGGGCGGCGCATCGGCTGATTGCTGTTATATCCATCCGTATAACGGTCTCGGTAATCAGGCATGACTGTATCCTCCGGCAAATCACTGTTTCTCACTTCAGAGTATACCACATTTTTGGCGCGCCGCACAGTATCTCCGTTCAGAAAATGCGCTTCTTTTCCCTTTTTATATGTAAAATTCAGAAAACGCGCAACCGCCGCGCCCTCATTATCGTCTATAAAATCGGATGAGAGCTGTAATTTGCGAAATTGTCATTGGAAGTACAACAAATTTAAGAACATTGTCGTTGACGAATGGCGCATTTTGTTGTATCCTGTAATGTAAGGTCGAGTCTATGTGACCGTACAGACGCGTGATCTGCACCTAACCGTGCGATTAATTAAGGAGATAAAGCCATGGCGAGCGGAAAAATTTTCAAAATCGGCAAAATGCTGATCAACGTATCCGGCAAGGGCATCGCCACCAAGGATACAACCACCGGCGAGATTCGCCGTATGCGCTTCCCCTGGGCAAAGCCCAAGCCGGACCAGCCCGACGGGAACGAGCGCGAAGCATACGAAGAGGAGCAGTATGCCGACGATCAGAATACCTATCAGGACTATGACGATCAGGATCAGGATTACGACGACAGCCGCCGCTATCCGGACGATGACGATTATGCCGACGAGGAAGAAGAGGAAAGAGGCGGCCTGCTGAACGCCGTGTGGTTCATGTGGGCCATGCTGATACTGCTGCCTCCCTTCGGCATATGGCTGCTGTGGCGGCGCAACCGCTATGAGTTCACCACGCGCACCGCGCTCTCGCTGGTGTTCGTGGTCTGGTTCATATTGCTTCTGGTACTGCTCTTCACCCGCGTCGGCAAGCGCGACAGCACCGTGCGGCCCGATACGTCGCTGCTGCCCAGCACGTCCGCCACGGCCACGGCGACGCCCACCGCAACGCCCTCGCCCACGCCCAACGCCGATAACGCGAGCGTGCAGCCCTCCGTGACTCCCAATGCCAACGGTACGGACGCCCCCTCGACCACCGATTCCGGCACGACCGGCGCGACGCAGTTCGTCTATTCCGTGCAGGGCGGCAAATACTTCCACTCCAACCCCGACTGCGATAACATGACCGGCGCGAGCCGCGTGACGCTGAGCGTGGCGCTGGCGCGCAATCAGACAGCCTGCCCCAAATGCTATCAGCAGCCGACCAACACGCCCGCGGCGACCACCACGCCGCTGCCCGCCGGCAGCTATTACGCCACGCCGACCGGCCAGCATTACCACACTGACCCGACCTGCGGCGGCATGAAGAGCGCCCAGGTGGTCACTCAGGCCGAAGCCATAGGCCGCGGCCAGACCGCCTGCCCCACCTGCGTGGGCTCGGTCTACATGACCACGAACGGCACATGGTATCACAGCCAGTCCAACTGCGGCGGCATGAAGAACGCCAAGCTGGTCACGGTCGACGACGCGGTGAAGGCCGGAAAAACCCCCTGCCCCACCTGCATAGGCTCCGGCGGCGGAACCACCGGCGGCACGACCGGCGCGAACACCGGCAGCGACTCCGCCAACGTATTCTACTGCACCGACAAGGGCAGCTGGTATCATTCCGACGAGCACTGCCAGGGCATGACCGGCGCCTACAAGATCTCCGCGGCGGCGGCCGAGCAGAAGGGCAAGACCGCCTGCCCCAAGTGCCTGGGCGGAAACAGCGGCGTTGACAACTACTACGCCACGACGAACGGCAAGTGGTATCACACCGACAAAAACTGCCAGGGCATGACCGGCGCGACGCGCGTCTCTCTGGCCACCGCACTCAAGCGCGGACAGACTGCCTGCCCCGTGTGCGCGGGCGGCACCGCCGAAACCAAGCCCGACATCGTGGACGTCGAAGCGACCGCCAAGCCCAACACCGGCGCCACCACAGTGACCGACGGCGAGTACTACTCCACGACCGACGGCACATACTTCCACAAGAACGCCACCTGCTCGGGCATGAAGGGCGCGACCAAGGTGACCGCCGCCCAGATCGCCGAGCGCGGCCAGAAGCCCTGCCCCAAGTGCGTCGGCACGTCGGGCACCTACTACTCCACGCCCACCGGCACATACTACCACGCCAATGCGACCTGCTCGGGCATGAAGAACGCCGACATCGTCACGCTGGCCATGATCCGCAGCCGCGGCCAAAGCCCCTGCCCCAAGTGCATAGGCGGCTCGGGCGGCACCACCGGCGGCGACAATGACGACGGCACGGGCTACTACTACGCCACGGCGAACGGCGAATACTATCACAAAAGAGCGACCTGCTCCGGCATGAAGGGCGCAACCAAGATCACGCAGGCCGCGGCCGAGGCGGCCGGCAAGTCCCCCTGCCCCACCTGCGTCGGCTCGGTCTACTCCGCGGGCGGCAAATACTACCACAAGGACAAGCACTGCGACGGCATGCAGAACGCCAAGCTGGTCACGATACTCGACGCGGAAAAGGCCGGCCAGACCGCCTGCCCCAAGTGCATAGGCGGCACCGCGCCCAGCACGCCCGACAACACCGGCGACGATGACGATTCCGATCTGGCCTACTACGCCACGGAGAACGGCGAACACTACCACCGCAATGCCACCTGCTCCGGCATGAAGGGCGCGACCAAGATCAGCGAGAAGGCCGCCAAGAAGGCTGGAAAGACCCCCTGCCCCAAGTGCATAGGCACGGTCTACGCGGTGGACGGCGGCGACTACTACCACAAGACCGCCACCTGCTCCGGCATGAAGAACGCCAAGCTGATGACCGTCGATCAGGCTGAGCTGAGCGGCCACGCGCCCTGCCCCACCTGCATGGGCGGCACGCCGATCGACAAGGACAACACCGGCACGAGCGGCAGCTCCGGCACGAAGGTCGATCCCGACACGACGGAGGTGTGGGTGACGATCGAGGGCAGCAAGTACCACAGCAAGCAGTATTGCAGCGGCATGAAAAACGCCGCCAAGACCACGCTGAGCTGGGCGCTCTCCCACAATTACAAGCGCTGCACCGAATGCGACGCACCCGAAGCCAAATAATTTGAGCGCCCCGCCCGAGCCTGTACGGTTCGAGCGGGGCGCTTATACTGTCGAAAAACCCTTGGAGAGTTCGAGAGGGTCGGAGCTCTCTCGAGCTTTTAATCGTGCCCGGCGGCGTATACGGTGGAGGCGGGACGATTTTTGAAAATCCCATTTTCCAGAGCAAAAATCGTTTCCTTGCAGTTTTTGCGCCCGGAAATCTGAAAGATTTCAGCAAAAA
>CAKUAV010000232.1 GCA_934636425.1 uncultured Clostridia bacterium | reverse complement strand
GGTCACGGTGTTGTCGCCCGCCACGATGACGAACGGCTGACCCTTGCCGGAGCGCATTTCGATTTTCACGGCTTCGGTGTCGACCGGCGTGCGCGTGCCGTCCTTCTGCACGATCTGGAATGTGAACGGCTCCTTTACGCTGAACGCTGACACGATTTCCCGCCCGTTTGCGCCGCTTTTGAGCAGATTGATCGCGCGAACACCCTTGCCCGCGCGCGCCTGCAATTCGAAATCGACCATCAGGCAGCGCTTCAAGTAGCCCTGATCGCTGAGCAGCACCAATTCGCCCTCGTCGCCGCCTATGATGGCGGAGAGCACATGGTCGCCCGCGGAGAGCAGCATGCCCTTCACGCCCGCAGACACGCGGCCGATGGCGGCCACCTCGCCTATGGGGAAGTGGATGACCATGCCCGCGCGGCTGATCAGCATGAGCGATTTCACATCGTCGCCGATGGGCAGTATCGAGAGCAGCCTGTCGCTGTTTTTGAGGTTGATCGCGGCGAATTTGGGCTTGCGCACGGCGTATTCGCTGAATGCGGTGCGCTTGATCATGCCGTTTTCGGTGACGAACATCAAGTCGCCCGGCCAGCTGCCGTCCGGCGTGACGCAGAATATCTCGATGATCTTTTCCTGACTGTCCAGTCCCTGCAGCACGCCGCCGGGCGCCATGCCGCGATCCTTCAGCCGGCATTCGGGAATCTGACTGACGACGAGCGGATAGCAGTTGCCCTGATCGGTGAAGAAGAGCAGCTTCTGATCGGTCGTCGTGCTGAACAGCTTGACCGGCGGCTCGCTGTCGGCGTCGGCGGCGAGCTGGCGTTCGTAGTTTTTAGGCGGCAGCCGCTTGAGGAAGCCGGCGCGGTTATAGAGCACGACGGCCTCGTCGGCCACGGGCGCTTCCGGCTCGATGACGATCTCGTGCTTTTTCGCGTCCTCGATGCTGGTGCGGCGGGGGCTGTCATAGCGCGCGCGCAGCTCGAGCAGCTCGCCCTTGATCACGTCCATCAGCTTTTTCTCGCTCTTGAGTATGCCCTGCAGCCTGCGTATGAGCTTTTGCAGATCGGCGTATTCGCTGCGCAGGGCGACGATTTCGAGGTTGGTCAGGCGCTGCAAACGCATATCGAGTATGGCCTGCGCCTGAATTTCAGTGAGCGCGAAGGACTGCATCAGCGCCGCGCGCGCCTCCTTGGGGTTCTTGCTGGAGCGGATCAGGCGGATGACCTCGTCCAGATTGTCCACCGCGACGATGAGCCCCTCCAATATGTGCGCGCGGTTGAGCGCCTGATTGAGGTCGTACTGCGTGCGGCGGGTGACGACGTTCTTCTGATGCTGTATAAAATAGCCGATCATGGCCTTCAGGCCGAGCTGACGCGGCTTGCCGTCGGCGATGCAGACCATGTTCACGCCGAATGTGATCTGCAAATCGGAATATTTGTACAGATAGGCCAACACCTTGTCGGGATCGACGTCGCGCTTTAATTCAATGACGGCGCGCGTGCCGGTGCGGTCGGACTCGTCGCGGATGTCGTATATGCCGGAGAGCACGCCCTTTTTCTCCTCGCTCAGGTGGAGAATCTTCTCGAGCATGCCGGCCTTGGGCACCTGATAGGGGATCTCTGTGATGACGATCAGCCTGCGCCCCGCAGAGCCGTCCTCGATGTGGACGCGCGCGCGCAGCTGCAGCTTGGCGCGGCCGGTCTCGTAGGCCGTGCGCAGCTCCGTGTCGCGCAGAAGGATGCCGCCGGTCGGAAAGTCGGGCGCGGGGATATAGCCCATCAGCGCGTCCGTCGTGATGTCGGGATTGTCGATCTGCGCCACAACGCCGTCGATGACCTCGGCGGGATTGTGCGGCGGGATGTTGGTGGCCAGACCCACGGCGATGCCGCTGGCGCCGTTCACCAGCAGGTTCGGGAAGCGGCCGGGCAGCACGTCCGGCTCCTTCTGGGTGTCGTCGAAGTTCAGGCTGAAGTTGACGGTGTCCTTTTCGATGTCGCGCAGCATATCCAGCGCCAGCGGCTGCATGCGCGCCTCGGTGTATCGCATGGCGGCGGGGCCGTCTCCGTCCATGGAGCCGAAGTTGCCGTGGCCGTCCACCAGCGTCTGGCGCAGCGAGAAATCCTGCGCCATGCGCGCCAGAGCGTCGTAGACGGAGCTGTCGCCGTGCGGATGGTATTTGCCCAGGCAGTCGCCGACGATGCGCGCGCACTTGCGGTGCGGCTTATCGGGCGTAAGGCCCAGCTCGTGCATTGTGAAGAGTATGCGGCGCTGAACGGGCTTGAGGCCGTCCTCGACGCGGGGCAGCGCGCGCTCAAGTATGACGTGCTCGGAATAGGGGATCATGGAATCGTGCATGATCTCCTCCATGGGACGCTGAATGAGCACCTCGTTTTCCGGCGGAATCGGGGGCTGAGTTTTTCTGGCCATTTACTTGCGCTCCTCCGTTTCGATGCGGCCGACGAACGTGTCGCGGCGGTTGAAGTCGGCGTAGGCGGCGATGTACTCGCGGCGCGGCTCGACCTTGTCGCCCATCAGCACGCTGACGCGGCGGTCAACCTCGGCGGCGTCCTCGATGGTGACCTGCATCATCTTGCGCTGCGCGGGGTTCATTGTGGTTTCCCACAGCTGCTCGGGGTTCATTTCGCCAAGGCCCTTGTAGCGCTGCAATGTATAGCCGCGCCCCAGTTTGGCGGTGGCCGCGGCCAGCTCCTTGTCGTCGTAGCAGTAGATGGTCTGATTGCCCTTGGCGGCGCGGTAGAGCGGCGGCATGCCGATAAAGACGTGGCCGCCGGTGATCAGCTCGCGCATATAGCGGAAGAAGAACGTGAGCAGTATCGCGCGGATGTGCGCGCCGTCCTGATCGGCGTCCGAGAGTATGACCACGCGGTTGTATTTGAGCGCGGACAGATCGAATTCCTCGCCGATGCCCGTGCCCAGCGCGGTGATGATCGAGCGGAATTCCTCGTTGGCCAGCACCTGATCGAGCCGCTTTTTCTCGGCGTTCAGAGGCTTTCCGCGCAGGGGAAGGATCGCCTGGAAGCGGCGGTCGCGGCCCTGCTTGGCGCTGCCGCCGGCCGAATCGCCCTCGACGATATACAGCTCGTTGCGCGAAAAATCGCGGCCCGTGCAGGCGCTCAGCTTGCCCACCAGCGGCGCGGCCTCGAGCTGGCTCTTCTGCCGGGCGACGTCGCGCGCCTTTCTGGCGGCCTCGCGCACGCGGGCGGCCTGAACCGCCTTCTCGACGATGCGGGAGGCGGTGTCCTGATGCTTGAGGTCGTCCATGTAGATCGACAGCTGCTCGGTGGAGACGGCCTCGACCAGCGGGCGCACTTCGGTGTTGCCCAGCCGCCCCTTTGTCTGCCCCTCAAACTGCGGATTGTGGACGTTCACGGCGATCACGGCGGTGATGCCCTCGCGGAAATCGTCGCCGGAGAGG
>CAKUAV010000231.1 GCA_934636425.1 uncultured Clostridia bacterium | reverse complement strand
GTCTGGAGCCGCTCATAAATGTGGCTTTCTGCTCGTCAAAATGTCCTAACAGGCTGGTGAACGGATATGCAAGCTTCCAGCCGTGTGCCGCCCTCTCCTTTTTTCTCTGGAAATGGGATTTTCCGCCGCAAAAAGTCGTCTCACCCTCATCGCACACGCTGCCGGTGAAATTTCGGGATGGTTTCACCCTCCTCGAGCTCTGCGAAGGTTTTTCGACAGTCTGGAGCCGCGCGCAAATGCGGCTTAATATGAACCGTTTTCGCGGCATATGCGCCCGAGAGCGCGCCGGGCGGACGCGTTTTTTCAGCAGGACGCATCGCCAGTCCCATCGGCGGCTTCACGGCAATTGCCCGCAGAGCATATCGTCGCGGAGGCTTTCGAGCAAAGTTCATCGCCTTCGCACCCCGGCGGCGCTTCCGCAAGAGGCGTGTTCATGCCGCGTGCAGCGCAAACAGGCTGCCCCGCCCGTTTAAGACTTCGGTCTGCTTTTCAGCCTTTAGACCAAAGTCTGTTTTGTATCAAAAAGACCGAAGCCTGCGGCATGGCGGGCTTCGGTCTTTCTTTGACGTCTGTCAGCGGACTTCCTCCAGCGGCTCGACGCATTCGCTGGCGCGATAGTTCTTCTTCTCGATGGGCTTTGCCCAGTAGATGGCGTTCTTGATGACGCGTATGACGTTGGGATTGAAGAAGGAGTTGCCCGTCTCGTGGCCGGGATGGAAGTAGAATATCTTGCCGGCGCTGCGGGTGAACGTGCAGCCGCCGCGGAACACATGGCCGTCCTGATACCATGTGACGAATATCAGATCATCCGGTTCGGGGATGTTGAAGTACTCGCCGTACATCTCCTCCACGTCCAGCGTGAATTCCATCGGCACGCCCTGCGCGATGGGATGGGTGGGCTTGACCGTCCAGACGTGAGCGCGCTGGTTGATGTCGTTCCACTGCAGCGAGCAGGACGTGCCCATCAGCGCCTTGAAGGGCTTGCTGTGATGCGCCGAATGCAGCGCTATGAAGCCCATGCCGTTGCGGACGTGCTCCGCGACGCGCGCGGCCACATCGTCGCGCACATCGCCGTGGCGCGCGTGTCCCCACCAGAGCAGCACGTCGGTATCGCAGAGCACATCCTCGGACAGGCCGTGCTCTTCGTCCTTCTCCAGCCAGGCCGTGCGGATCTCAAAGTCGTCGCAGGCCAGCATCCTCTTGAGATGCTCGTGCATGCCGTCCGGAAACTTGCTGTGAACCTCTTCATTGGTCTTTTCATGGCAGAATTCGTTCCAGATGGTCACCTTTATCATGGTCGCTTCCTCCGTTTAAGTGGGCATGGCGCCCGTTTTTGAAGCATACTTCGGTCTGTTTGCGTCGCTTCAGACCGTGTCCTGTACGTAGGCACAGAGCAGGCGCAGCGTGTTGTCAACGCCCTCGGCGTGCGTGCGCTCATAGCCGTGCGAGGCGAACACGCCGGGGCCGATCAGCGCGTGGCGCGCCTCGAGACCCGCGCGCACGGCGGTGCTGGCGTCGGAGCCGTAGTACGGATAGATGTCTGCGGCATAGTGAAGATTGTTCTGCGCGGCCAGTTCGATCAGGCGGTTGGTCATATCGTAGTTATAGGGGCCGCTGGAGTCCTTGCAGCAGATGGACACCATGGTCTCGTCGCACTCGAGATCGTCGCCGACGCAGCCCATGTCGACGGCCAGCATATCCTCTATGCCCTCCGGCGCGATCGCCGCCGCGCCGTGGCCGACCTCTTCGTAGACGGTAAACATGAGCGCCACGCGGCGGGCGAGCTTCACGCGCCCCTCCTGAACGCTCTTTGCCAGCGCCAGCAGTATGCCGCTCGAGGCCTTGTCGTCCAGATGGCGGCTCTTCAGATAGCCCGATTCGGTCAGCACAATGCGCGGATCCCAGCTGATAAAGCAGCCCGGCGCAATGCCCAGCTTTTTCACGTCGTCGGCATTGCGGACGATCTCGTCGACGACGATCTCCATGTTTTTGTCGTCGCGCGGCTTGCTGCCCATGCCGGCAAAGACGTGCTGCGAGGCATAGTTCGACTGAACCGTGCCGCTGTAGGAACGCCCGTCGCGCGTATGAATCGTGCAGTTTTCGGTCTCGACCGTCGTATCCTGCCAGCCGCCGATCTGCGTGTAGGCAAGCCGTCCGTTCGACTTGACCGAGCGCACCATCGCGCCCAGCGTGTCGACGTGCGCGCTCACCAGCAGCGGATGGCCCTCGCCGCCCAGCTCGCAGATCACAGTGCCCTTGCGCGTCTTTTCGGGATGAAAGCCCATGTCGGAGAGCGTTTTCATCAAATAGTCAGAAACCGCCTGCGTATAGCCCGTCGGGCTGGGAATGGCCAGCAGCGCCTGAATCTGCTCCATGGCATACTGAAGCATATCGTTCACCTCATTCGTTATTCTCTGCGCCGCGCACAGCAGCGTATACCTTGTTTATTATAATATGAAACCGGACGGCTTGCAACTGTTGACAAAAATTTTCGCGTGCGGTACACTGAATAATGTCCGAAGCGAGCCGCTTTTCAAGCTTCCGGTGGCCTTTTCGCGGCGCGCCCCGAAGAGAGAAAAATCCTTTCAGTATGCGCGCTTTGACCGGGGATGGATGCATCTCCTTCAGCGCCGCGCAGCCGCGAAGGGATCGCGGTCAATCCGCCCGGCGATTATTCTGCAAACAAGGAGAAAACGCGCCATGAACCGCCTGCAGACACTGCTCTGCGCCGCGCTCGCCGACGGATCGACGCTGGAGGGCGAAACCTTCCGCGACGAATGCGCCGAGCTGCTGGCAGGACGCGCGCTCGAGTGCGCCGGATGCACGTTTGAGCGCTGCACATTTTCAGATTTCGACGTGGAGCGCTGTTATTTTGTCGACTGCGCCTTTGTCGGCTGCGATCTGAGCGGGCTGCGCATGGCCTCCAGCCTGTTCAGCCGCACGCATTTTAAGGACTGCCGTATGACTGGCCTGACGATCGTCGACGGCATACTGCGCGACGTCTCCTTTGACGGCTGTCTGATGGACTACGCCGTGCTTTCCGCCTCGCGGCTGAACCACGTCTCGCTGAGCGGCTGCGCGCTGCGGCGCGGCATTCTGGGCGATCTCAAGGCCGCCGGCTGGTCGATCAGCCGCTGTGACCTGAGTGAAACGGAGATCGTGCGCACGCCGCTCAAGGGACTCGATCTGAGCGACTGCGTGCTGACCTCTCTGCGCGTCGATCCGTCTGATCTGCGCGGCGCGACGGTCAATTCGCTCCAGGCGCTCGCCTTTGCGCGGCTCATGGGACTGCGCATTAAGGACTGAACATAAAAAGCGATCCGGCATGACGTCGGATCGCTTCAGACTGTCGAAAAAACCCTGGAGAGTTCGAGAGGATCGGAGCTCTCTCGAGCTTTTAATCGTGCCCGGCGGCGTGTACGGCGGGCACGGGACGATTTTTGCGGCGGAAAATCTTATTTTCCAGAGCAAAAATCGTTTCCTTGCAGTTTTTGCGCCCGGAAATC
>CAKUAV010000230.1 GCA_934636425.1 uncultured Clostridia bacterium | reverse complement strand
GCCGTCCTGTTTGTCGCCATGCGGCAAACAGCAGGCGTGAGCCGAGGCAAACGCCGCGCCAGAACCGTGAAGGCCGGACATAAACCGAGGTAACCTGCCCCGCTAGAGCCGCGAAAGCCGAACACACATCAACCGCGAACCGAGCGCAAACCACCCCGCGCCAGAACCGTGAAGGCCGGACATAAACCGAGGCAAACCGCCCCGCCAGAACCGCAATGCCATCCGCGCCCCAAGCGCAACCCACCCCGCCGAAGCCGCATCCCCCCCGCCCGCCGCGGCGCAATGCAGAAACGCCGGCCATATACAGCGCGACCTGACCGATTCCAATGAATGGAGCCGGTCAGGTCTTTTCATATCCATGGAGCGTGCCGCAGAGGGGCGATGAGAGCGCATTGGCGCGCTGCGCATCGCCCCTGCCTGCTCATCCCGCGCGGAATTTTCCGGGCGCAACGCCGAACTCGCGCTTGAAGGCCTTGTAGAACGTGCCGAAATTGGCAAAGCCCACCTGAACGCTTATGTTCTGCACGGTGTCGTCGCTCTCGCGCAGCAGCTGCGCCGCCCTCTCCATGCGGATGTGGTGCAGATAGCTGGTGGGCGAATAGCCCGTCTTTTTCTTGAAGAGCGTAAAGAGATACTTCTCCGAGACATGGAACTCGTTCGCCAGCGAGGACGCGCACAGCTCCGGATCGTCGAAATGCTGCTCCATGTAGTCCACATAGGTGTTCACGCGCTCGTCCATCGCGTCCGTCTGCCACTCCACAACGTGCGCGCACACCTCGCGCACCGCCCGTTCCAGCGCTTCCAGCTGCTCGCGCTGGGGCATCGACGGCCGGAAGCTCGGAATCTCGGGACAGGCCATGTCCTCCTGAATCTCGGGGCAGGCCATCAGTATGTAGGCGCGCAGCATCGTGTAGCGCTCGCGCAGGTCGATGGGCATGTCGTCGCCGCTCGAGAGGTAGATTTCGCGCATCTCCTCCACCGCGCGCTCGGCGTTGCCCGCCGCCATCATCTGATAGAGCGCCTGCAGCCGCCTCAGCCGCCAGCGCGCGTCGCCCTCGCCGCGCTCCTGTACCGGCACGATCGACACGCCGCCGGTCAGATACTGGCCGCAATCCTCTATGTAGCTCATCTGCGCCTTCTCAAAGCACGTCCCAATCTGGCTCATGCTGTCGCACACGCCGCCGCGTATCAGCAGCACGCGCGCCGAAAAGCGCTCGGACGCCGCGTTGAGCGTCTGCTGGAGCGCGCTTTCCGCCGCCTCCAGCCCGCTTTCGCACGGATAGACCAGGCCGAACGTCACCGTGTCGGTCGAATGCAGTATCGCGTTGGCCGGCAGGTTCTTCTTGAGATAGTCCAGCAGCATGACCAGCGTCATCTGCATGGAGTCGTTCGAATCGGCCGAGCCGACGAACAGCCGCCCGCAGTACACCGCAAAGCGCTTCGGGAAGTCCTTCATCTGCAGCCGCAGCATGACCTCGACGTCCTGCTTGAGCAGCGTGTTGGAAAAGAGCCTGTCGAGTATGTTGCGCTGAAGCGACTCCTGATAGGCGCTCAAGCGCCGCGTCACGATCTCCTTTTCGCTGATCAGCGTGTCCACCGATGTGAGCAGCTCGTTGTACTCGTCGCGGTCGGGCGAAATGAGCAGATTGCGCTCGCGCAGCGAATCGATCACCTGCCGCATCGGTATGTACTGCCTGTGCGCCGTCCAGTAGGCCGTGCCCACGCCCACCAGCACCGCCGCCAGCATCAGAAAGGCGATGAAGCGGTTCACGTCGCGCATCTGCGCATTGATGTAATCGTTGCTCACGCGAATGACCGCGCGCAGCGTGCCCTTTTCATTCACCAGCACCGTCTCAAAGCCGTTTTCAATCTCCTCGCCATAGCTCATCAGGCACACGTCGCCGCGCCCCACGCGGTTGTCGTACAGCCTGAACGACGCGTAGGGGCGGATGCGGCTCGAAACCGCCACGTCCACCAGCTCGTCCAGCCGCAAAAACGTGTAGGCCACGCCCTTTGACGTGGAATAGCGCTCGGTGTCCAGCGGAATGGCGCAGCAGAACGCCGCGTCAAACGGCGGCGCGGCATAGCGGCTGTCCACATAGGTGCAGGGATAAAAGCGAATCGTCGCCAGCCGCTCGTTCTCGCCCAGATAGGAGCGAAACACGCTCGTGTCCATTCCTTCTATATTATAGGCGGTTATGAAGTCGTCTATGCTGTAAAAGACGCTCTGCGTCGTCACAACCTGATCGATGTTCTCGCACACATAGGCGATCTCGCCCAGGAGCGGATTGCCGCGCAGTATCGACTTGAGCGACGTCTGCGCCTTGAGCAGGTTCACAGCGTCGTAGCGGTGCAGTCCGCCCGGGCTGCTCTGCAGTATCAGCTCGCGAAAGTTGATGATGTTGTCGCTCACCGCGTCCAGCTGCGCGCCCAGCTGCGTCAGGCCGTACTCGAGGTTGGCGCGGCACAGATCCTCCTCGCTCTTCTGTATGGAAATGCGCATCTGCGTGCTCAAAAGCAGCAGGCAGGCCGCAATGCCCGCCACGATGATCAGATTCAGCCTGAGCGTGCGCAGAAACACAACGCTCTGCCTGCGCCTTTTCTCACCGCGTCGCCCCTGCTTCATAACCGAAACACGCCCCTTTTCCATTCCAGCCTCTTCATCCGCCTTCACATCCCATAAGATAAATTATATCAGATTTTCCAAATCCGGTCAATCAAATCAGCCGCATTTGCCCGCAAAAGTTACCCCCTATGGGCGTTATTTTACAACCTGTTCCGATTTTTATCACTATAAATGCGGCTTTTTACCGTCAAAAACCTGAATTTACATTTTACACACAGTCCGGACATATGTTAAACTGTAGTCAACAAAGAGCGCGGCGCTCCCCTGCCGCCTCCCGCCAACATTCTGATCTCACCAAGGAGGAATCAATTCCCATGGCTAAGACGCCCACCCCCGTCTTGCAGAAATCCGTCTGGAAGCGCGCCAGAGAAAACTGGCAGATGTACCTGTTCCTGCTGCTGCCGCTGATATGGCTGCTGATATTCAAGTACTGGCCGATGTACGGCGCGCAGATCGCCTTTAGAAACTACAAGGTCGCCAAGGGCATCACCGGTTCCGACTGGGTGGGCATGAAGAACTTCATAAAATTCTTCAACTCGGTCTATTTCGGCCGCGTTGTCGGCAACACGCTGAAGCTGTCGCTCTATTCCATGGCGGTCGGCTTCCCGCTCCCGATATTCTTCGCGCTGCTGCTCAACTCTGTGCGCTCCAAGAGATGGAAGTCGGCGATCGAGAACGTCACCTATATGCCCTATTTCATCTCCGCGGTCGTGCTGGTCGGCATACTCAAGCGCGTCTTTGACACCAACTCCGGCCTGTTCTCCAACATACTCTATCAGCTCACCGGCAGCAAGATGGAGACCGATATGTTCCGCGGCAATCTGAACTTCATCAATCTCTACGTCTGGTCGGGCGTGTGGCAGGGCGCGGGCTGGGGCTCGATCATCTATCTGT
>CAKUAV010000229.1 GCA_934636425.1 uncultured Clostridia bacterium | reverse complement strand
ACGTGCGCACGGCGCGCGCCAACGACATAGAGACGTTCGACACAATCGCCATGGATGCGCATCTGGACAATGGCGCGCGGCTGTTCTATGTCGCCTCGCACGCCACCGGGCGCGACTGCGTGCAGAACCCGCTGTTCATCTATGAGTTCGAAAAGGCCACGGTGACGTTCGGCAGCCTGGGCGAGACCGGCGACGAACTGAAGGCGGTCTTTAAGGACGGCGCGGTGAAGGACTACGGCGCGAGCACATTGAACGGCTGGAACAAGAAGCTGGACGCGATGATCGCCGCCGCCCGGGGCGAAGACGTCACGCTGCCCTGCCCGGCGGAAGCGGCGCGCTGCCACACCGCCGCCATGGAGATGATCCGCGCGAAGAACCCCGAAGCCGAGACGCTTCCCGGCGCGCGCGTGGACGAGGGCATGGTGTGGGTGAGCGGCCTGGGCGACCGCCTGAAGGACTGCTTCGAGAAGGAAACGCTGGATTTCTGAATGGCATAAAGCGACAGGCTCGCAGCACGGCGAGTCTGTCGCTTGTCGTATGAGGAGGCGGTTTCCAAATTCCCCGGGCGGCAATTCCGGCATCCCTTTTTCGCAGTTTCAGTACGGCAGAGGTTTTCACTCGAGGCCAGAGTATGAAAACCCGCTTGCTTTCGGGCGTTTTCCTTTCTGCGACCATTCGAATTTTAGGCCTGCCGCATTGCGCGGCGGCTCGACGGCTGTCGTTAGGGGGATGTGCTTCAAAATCCCTCCCGAGCGCGGCTTCGGCGTTGTAAAGCGCTGCGCGTCGCTTTGGAAATGGTTCTCAGCCGGGATTTGCGCGCGAAATGTCCATCGATCTAGTGGATGATGAGGGGATTGGTCAGTATGCGCCAGAGCGCGAGCAGCGCCAGATGCGCGGGATAGGCGATATAGAACAGCCACTTGCTCAGCGCGCCGCCCCGGCCGCCGCGCCGTCCATTGTAGAACCACAATAGAATAAGCGATACGCAGGCCATACCGAATTCGTAGGCGTTGTACATTGTCAGCGATGTGAACCAGTAACGGGCATAGCCCAGATACAGCACGGCCAGCACGCCCGCCATGGCAGCGAACCTTACGCGCCTGTTCTCGCCCGGCAGATACGCCGCGTAGACCAGCGCCACGCCGAAGATCGTATAATCGGTGCTGAGGACGACGGACAAAAGCGCGGGCACGGCGAGAGAAGCAATCTGCAGCGCCCGCCTCTTGCCGCGCGACCGGCAGAGATTGCAGAGCGCGATGCCCGACACCGCCAGCGCGAACGTGTACAGGACGTTGGTATTGCGGAAGAAACTGATGAAGCGTGGCAGCTTGCTGAAGGCGACGGGCCAGTGCAGCGCGTCGAAGGGGATTTCCGAAATGAGCGCGAATAGGAACAGCCGCAGGATGTATTTTTTGATATTGCGCGTATGGTGCGCGCCCTCGGCGACCATGAAGGCGAATATCGGGAAGGCGATGCGGCCGAGGAGCGAGATAACCTCATTGATGGGACTGCTGCTAATCACATCCAGTGAAAAAGTGTCCATGATTAACTGCTGACCGATTAGGCCAATATCATAGGCGTGGTCGATGAACATACTGATCAGGGCGATGATTTTCAGCGTTAAGGCGCTCATGGGACACTTCCTTTCATGCTAAATTATGGGCTGCTTCTGGAAACAGATTACCATATAGTTCGAATAAAGTCAATATTGAATTATTAAAAACGCAACAATAAAATGAGCGTGCGCGGCATATGTTTGAGGGGAGGATTTGATTTTCGGCGGGCGCTTTTGCGGCGCAGCGGGCGCGCGGAAGGAGCCGCCGCCCTAAAATCAGGCGCATATTGGACGGAAAACCCGTCAAAAAGTGAAAAAAAGTCGTTATTTTTGGCGTTTTGTGGATCGAAAGAGACATTTTCTCTTTCGCGTGGACTCAATCTGTGCTAGAATAGGACTGATATTCAGGCGCGATGAAGGGAGCGTGAGGACGCATGGCGGTTCAGCGGATGACCATTCGCGGCGTGTCGATCTGCTATGACACGGCGCGGCCGGCCGGCCCCGTGCGCCATCGCGTGTTTCTGCTCAGCGCGCCCGGCGCGACGATTTCGTCCTGGCTGCCGATTGTGCCCGAGCTGCTGGAGGCGGGCTGTCTGTGCGTGATGGCCGATATGCCCGGCTTTGGGCAGAGCGCCTTCAGCGAGGATATGCCCATAGAGCAGTCGCTCAGGGCGCGCTATATGTGGGGCCTCTTGGACGAGATGGATCTGCAGTCGGAGGGACAGCTTCAATGCTGGCATCTGATGGGCAACGGCTCGGCGTGCGGCACGATCGCCGAGATGGCCATGCAGCAGCCCGATTCGGCCTCGTCGCTGTTCATGGTCAGCCCGATATTGTATTCGCTCTTAACGCCGCCTGCGCGCGCGCTGGTGTCGCGGCGCTTTTTTGAGAATGTGATCGCCTCGTGGATGCGGCGGCACATCGCGCCCGAGAAGGCCTTTGCGCGGCTGGCCGAGCGGCTGTACGCGCGGCCTCTGTCTGCGGAACGGCTGAAGGAGCTGCGGCGGCCGCTGCTGCGCCTGATCGGCCATGAGGAAATCGTGCGGCACATGCTGCTTTCGGGCTACAAGGTGGACACCGGCGAGCTGGGCAAGCTCTTCATGCCCGCGATGATCATATGGGGCGGGCGCGACGCGCTGCTGGGCGGCTCGATTCCCCATCGGCTGCGCGAGCGCGATTTCCCGTCGGCGGAATACCACCTGCTGCCCACGGCGGGGCATTACGCCATGGAGACCAACAGCCGCGCCGTGCGCGATTTTCTGCGCGGCTGGATCCGCGAGATGTGGAGCGCGTGACCGATGCGATGGCTTTTGATGCGCGCTTCAAAATTTCCGGAATTGCAGCGCCGCTATGCCGTGGCGCAGGCCTGACTGCCATGAATCAGCGCGCTGAACAGAGGAGCCTCCGCCCTCGGATGAGGGAGGAAGGCTCTTTTCGAATTTCGATCTCGCATTGAAAGCAGCGGCGGTTGAAGCCGGGGAGCCGGGCATGCATATTCCCTTGCCGCTATGCCATGGCGCAGGCCTGACTGCCGTGAATCAGCGCGCTGAACGGAGAAGCCTCCGCCCTCGGATGAGGGAGGAAGGCTCTTTTCGGATTTCGATCTCGCATTGAAAGCAGCGGCGGTCGAAGCCGGGGAGTCGGGCATGCATATTCCCTTGCCGAGACGCATGACTGCGCTGATGCGGTTCAGGCGATGCGAAAAACTCCCTCCGTTCCACATTTGAAACGGAGGGAGTTTTGTGTGTGAATGTCAGTTGGCGGCGTCCTCGGTCTGGGACAGCGAGGGCACGAAGTTCTTCCAGGTGTTGAACTCGCCGCGGCTGGAATTGTAGGTCATGGTGTTGGTGTTGGCGATCATGTACCAGGTCAGCTCGTCGTACATGGTGTCGCAGTCGGCCAGCGCCTTTTCCTGCTTTTCGACGGTGTAATTGGTGATGTACTCGGCGGCCTTGGCGGGATCCTCGGCGTAGAGCTTGGCGGTCTCCTCAAGCACGGAGGGATACTCGGCGATCAGCGCGTCCTCGACGCCCTTCCAGTAGGCGCGCACGCCGGTGCCGTAGTGCTCGCGATCCTGCTCGCTCAGGGCGCACAGGCGCTTGAAGTGGGTGTGCGCATAGCTCAG
>CAKUAV010000228.1 GCA_934636425.1 uncultured Clostridia bacterium | reverse complement strand
CCAGTACCGTATCCTCCCGCCGCCAGACCCCCGCGCGCACAAACGCCTGTGCCGGAGCTGCAACCGGCCAAACGCAACATTGCGCCGGCCCGCCTTCACACATCCTATAGACACGCCCTCAACGCACCAATCAGAAAGGAGTCCCCCACAATGACCATAGAAGAAGGCCTCAAAAAGCTGGACGCGCTTCAGAGGAAGCTCTGCGCCTATAACCACGCCGCCGGGCTGATCTACTACGACGGCGCGACCACCGCCCCCAAGGGCTCGGCCACCAACCGCGGCGAATCGCTCGCGATACTCGGCGAGGAGACGTACAAGCTCTCCACCGGCGAGGAGACCGGCGCGCTGCTGGATTTCCTCTACGAAAACCGCGCCGCCCTCGACGAAGCGCACAACCGCATGGTCGAGCTGATGCGCAAGAGCCTCGTCGAGCTGCGCGCCATCCCCATGGACGAATACACCGCCTATCAGCGGCTCGTGACCGAATCCGAGGACGTGTGGCACACCGCCAAGGAGACGAACAACTACGCCATATTCGCGCCCTACATCGACAAAATCGTCGCCGCGCTCAAGAAGCAGGCCGGCTATATCGCGCCCGACAAGGATCCCTACGACCACTGGCTCAACACCTATGAGGAGGGACTCGACCGCAATACGTGCGATCGGTTCTTCGAGACGCTGCGCGCGCGGCTCATGCCGCTGGTGAAGGCCGTCTGCGACGCGCAGCCCGTGGACGATCATTGCCTGCACGGCGATTTCCCGATCGAGAAGCAGCGCGAGCTGTCCGACTATCTGATGAATCTCATCGGGCTCGACCGCGCGCACTGCGGCATCGGCGAGACCGAGCATCCCTTCACCACCAGCTTCACAAAATACGACGCGCGCATCACCACGCGCTATGAGCGCGAGAACTTCGCTTCGTCCATGTACAGCGTGATTCACGAGGGCGGCCACGCGCTCTACGACACCCACCCCGCCGACGAATTCGCCTACACGGTGCTGGGCGGCGGCGTGTCCATGGGCATCCATGAGAGCCAGTCGCGCTTTTACGAAAATCTGCTGGGCAGAAGCCGCGCCTTCATCGGCCTTGTCGCGCCCAAGTTGCGCGAACTTTTCCCCAGCCTGAACAATGTGGACGACGAGACGCTCTACAGGGCCATCAACAAGAGCCAGCCCTCGCTCATACGCACCGAGGCCGACGAGCTGACCTACTGCCTGCACGTCATGGTGCGCTACGAGCTGGAAAAGAAGCTGTTCTCCGGCGAGCTGACCGCCAAAGATCTGCCCGCGGCCTGGAACGCGCTCTACAAGGAGTATCTCGGCGTGGACGTGCCCTCCGACCGCGAGGGCGTGCTTCAGGATTCCCACTGGTCGGGCGGCGCGTTCGGCTATTTTCCCAGCTATGCGCTCGGCTCGGCCTACGGCGCGCAGCTGCTGGAAAAGATGAAGGAAACCGTCGACGTGAACGCCTGCCTTGAAAAGGGCGACTTTGCGCCCATCAACGCCTGGCTGGAGGACAAAATCTGGCGCTTCGGCTCGCTCTACAAGCCCGCCGCGCTGTTCGAAAAGGCCGCCGGCGCAAAGTTCAACCCCGACTATTACGTCGACTATCTGACCGAAAAATACGCGCCGAAGGCATAAATACTTCTCATCCGCCCGAGTCTATTCCGCGCTCGGGCGGTTTTTTTGCACGAAAATATGTTGACAAATCAACAACCCAGTGCTATAATGCTCACTGTTGTTGATTTGTCAACGTCCGACGAGGAGGAATGAGCCATGGAAACGCGCTATAAGACGTTCACCGGCCTGATAACGCGGCTTATGCGCAGCATCAGGCGAATCAAGACGGACGAGATGGCGGATTTTCAGCTGAAGGGGCCGCACGTCTCCTGTCTGTACTATCTCTACGACGAGGGCGCAATGACCGCCGCGGCGCTGTGCGAGAAGTGCGGCGAAGACAAGGCGGCTCTGTCGCGCGCGCTGGAAACGCTCTGCGAGGGCGGCTACATCACGCGCGGCGACCGGCGCTATCGCAGCCCCATCAGCCTGACCGACAGCGGGCGAGCCGTGTGCGAGGAAATCGCGCGGCGCATCGACCGCGTCGTCGAGGAGGCCGGCGCAGGGCTGAGCGAGGAAGAGCGCGCGACGATGTACCGCGCGCTGAACACGATCTGCTCAAATCTTGAAAACGTATGCGAAAGAAAGAAGGATGAATAAATGGGCGTGAGAATCATTGTCGATTCGTGCGCAGATCTGCGCGCGGAGGTAAAGGAAAAGGTGAGCGTCGTGCCGCTGGTCGTGCGCTTTGGCGACAACGAGCTGCTGGACGGCGTGACGATCGACAAATCGACATTTTACGAGATGCTGGTGGAGAGCGACACGCTGCCCACGACCAGTCAGGCCACGCCCGATATGTTCGCGCGCGCCTTTGCCGAGGCGGTGGACGCGGGCGACAGCGTCGTGGCGATCACGATTTCCTCAAAGCTGTCGGGCACCTATCAGAGCGCCTGCATCGCGGCGGCCGACTATGACTGCGTTCATGTTGTGGACAGCCTGAACGCGGCTGTGGGCGAAGGCGTGCTGACCGAGTACGCGCTTTCCTGCGCCGAGGCGGGCATGGGCGCGGCCGATCTGGCCAACATTCTGGAGGAAAAAAAGAAGGACGTCCGCGTTGTGGCGCTTCTGGACACGCTGGAATACCTGAAGCGCGGCGGCCGCATTTCCCGCGCGGCGGCGTTTGCGGGCGGCCTGCTCAACCTCAAGCCGGTGATCGCGATCGAGGACGGCGCGCTGGTGCCGCTGGGCAAGGCGCGCGGCTCGAAGCAGGGCAACAATCTGCTGTGCGAAAAGATCCGTCAGAGCGGCGGCGTGGACTTTTCGATGCCGCTGCTGCTGGGCTACACCGGCATCGAGGACAGTCTGCTGCAAAAGTACATCGCCGACAGCCGTCCTCTGTGGGACGGTCACACGCAGACGCTGCACTGCGTGCAGGTGGGCAGCGTGGTCGGCACGCACGCCGGCCCGGGCGCCATAGTGTGCGCATACTTTGCCGCGGGCAATTAACGGCGCGCAGAAAACCGGCAGGCTCTGCGGAAAATCGGCGGGCGCGCAGAACCGCCGCCGCATTTCGCGCATCGCCCTGCCAGCATGCATCCCGAAGTCCCCGCCTCGCGTTTCGGCGTGTTTTCCATGCCGCAATGCCCCGCGTCAGGCCTTCTGTGTTCCCCTTCCCAATTGCGCTTAAAATCCGGATATGTTCCCCCTGCCTCAGCGCGGCGTTTGAATCAAAGATCGTTCAAGCGCCGCGCTTTTCTCAAATCGCCCTGTCAGCGCGCGTTCCGAACTCCCCGCGTTTGGGCGTGTTTTCCATGCCGCAACGCCCCGCGTCAGGCCTTCTGTGTTCCCCCTTCCTAATTGCGCTTAAAATCCGGATATGTTCCCTGCCTCAGCGCGGCGTTTGAAACAAAGATCGTTCAAGCGCCGCGCATTTCTCGCATCACCGGTTTTTCGGTTGCCAGCCCGAAAGCGAGACGCAGATTCCGAACGAACGCCGCGCACCGACAAAAAGCCCTGCCCGAGCCGGAAATGTGGTTCGGGCGGGGCAAACGTCACTCATTCAGCGCGTTGAGTCGGCGCGCTCCATTACTTGCCGACGTAGGCATTGTACTGCTCGGTCACGCTGTCCAGTATGGCCTGCAG
>CAKUAV010000227.1 GCA_934636425.1 uncultured Clostridia bacterium | reverse complement strand
TCAGCTTGCCGTCCGAAAAAGCGCCCGCGCCGGAAAAGCCGGTGGTGATGTGGCAGTAGGGCTTGCAGTTCATGCACTGCCCGGTCTTCTGCTTCGGGCAGACGCGCTGCTCGACCGAGCGCCCCTTTTCAATGATCATGATGCTCTTTTTGCTGCCCCTTCGCAGCAGCTCGAGCGCAGTGAATATGCCGGCCGGACCGGCGCCAACGATGATAACGTCCTTCTTCATGCTGTGTATGCGAAACGGCCGGCTGCCGTTTCTCTCCTTTTGAGGTATTGTGTCGCGCGAAATCTTGTAAACCGCACGACACCAATTTATTATTATAGCGTCTTATTGTTAAATCAGTGCAACGTTCTCCGTTCTTTTTCACAGCGCAGCTTTTTTATCGGCGGCGCTTGCCATTTGCGCGCGCACACTGTATAATAGGAAACAAATAGATCCCCCTATCCCTGCAAACGAAAGGATGACGCCTGATGACGATTGACCGACTCAATCTGAGCGGCTGGTGGGATTTGTCGCTCGATCCGTGTGAAAGCGCGTCGGACGCGCACTTTGACGATATGATATCCCTGCCCGGCACGCTGGACGAACAGCACAAGGGCAAACGCGGCCCCGTGCCGGACAACACAATGCGCTGCTCGCGGCTGTACAGCCATGTGGGCAGGGCGTGGTACCGCCGCAGCGTGACAATACCGCCGGAGTGGGCCAATCGGCGCGTGCGGCTGTTTGTCGAGCGCACAAAATTCTCCGCGCTCTGGGTGGACGGCCTGAAAATCGGCGCGTTCGAGAGCCTGATCGCGCCGCACCGCTACGACTGGACGGCCGCGCCGGGCGAGCACACGCTCACGCTCATGGTGGACAACGCCACCGACGTGTGGGGCGGACATCAGGTGTCCGACGACACGCAGACCAACTGGAACGGCGCGCTGGGCGAGATGACGCTCTCGCTCGTGCCCGACGTCGAGATCACGCTGCTTCGGCTGATTCCCGAAAAGAACGGCGTGAAAGCGCTGCTCGAGCTGACCGCGCACCGAAGCGCCGACGGCCAGCTGCGCGTGGCGCTGGGCGACGATCAGGCGACGCTGCTCTGCCCGATCGAAAAGGGCGTGCACCGCGAAACCGTGCTGCTGCCCGCCGCCGAGCCGCGCGAGAGCTGGAACGAGTTTTCGCCCTACATCCATCCCTTCATCGCGCAGTACGTCGAGCGCGGCCGCATCGTCACGAGCCTGCGCCGCTCGGCCGCGCCGGTCGATTTTCACGCCGAGGGCACGCAGTTCCGCGCGGGCGGCAAGACGGTCTTTCTGCGCGGCAAGCACGACGCGTGCGTCTTTCCGAAAACCGGCTATGCGCCGATGAAGACCGGCGACTGGGTGCGCGTGCTGGCCACGGCGCAGCAGTGGGGACTCAACCACTACCGCTGCCACACCTGGGCGCCGCCCGAGGCCGCGCTCTATGCCGCCGACTGCGTGGGCGTCTACTTCCAGCCCGAGCTGGGCGGTCTGTGCGGCGAAATCGGCAGCGAACAGTTCGAGCGCAGCCGCGCCTTCCTGCTGGAGGAGGGGCGGCGCTATATCCGGGAATACGGCTGGCATCCGTCGTTCGTGATGTTCTCGCTGGGCAACGAGATCCGCGGCCGCAGCGAATGGACACAGCCCATCATCCGCGCGCTGAAGGAGGAATTCCCCTATCTCATGATGGCGCAGGGCTCGAACAACGACTTTTCCGACCCGCACTATGCGCCGGACGACGACTACTGGACGACATTCCGCACAAAAAAGGGCGGCGGCAATGTGCGCGCGGCGTTCTCCTATGCCGACAAGCCGCTGGGACACGTTCAGGCCGAGCGTCCCGACACGGCGCACACCTACGAGGACGCGATCGCGTCCGTGCCCGCGCCGGTGATCGGCCACGAGGTCGGCCAGTTCCAGATCTATCCCGATTTTGACGAAATCGCCAAATATGACGGCGTGCTGTACCCGCGCAATCTGGAGATCTTCCGGATGCGGCTGGCGCAGAGCGGCCTTCTGGGCATGGACAAGGCGTTCCATGCGGCCTCGGGCAGGCTGGCCGCGCGGCTCTACCGCGAGGAATGCGAGGCGGCGCTCAGGACGCGCGGCTTCGGCGGATTCCAGCTGCTCGATTTGCAGGATTTCCCCGGTCAGGGCACGGCGCTGGTGGGGCTGCTGGACGCGTTCATGGACGAAAAGGGCGTTGTCAGCGCGGACGAGTTCAGAAAGAGCTGCGACGCGCAGACGCTGCTTCTGTCCTTCGACGGCTATGTGCGCGCCTCGGGCGAGACCATGCCGGTGCGCGCGCTGGCGGTCAACTACGGCGCGTCGGACATGAACGACGTGGACGCGACCATATCGCTCGTGCGCGCCGACGGTGCAGTCGAGGAGGACGCTTCTCTCTACGGCGACGCGCCGCAGGGCTGCGTGACGGCGCTGGGCGCGGCCTATTTCGCACTGCCCGAGGTGGACGAGGCCGAGGCGATGACGCTCCGCGTGACCGACGAAAACGGCCATGAAAACGACTATCCGATATGGGTTTATCCCGAGCGCGCCCTCGACAGCGCGCTGGTCGTCTCCGGCGCACCCACCGACGAGCAGCTCGACGCGCTGGAAAACGGCGTCGATCTGCTGATACTGCCCGGCGAGGGCGGCACGGCGATCCCCGGCGGCTTCGCGAGCGATTTCTGGAACTACGCGATGTTTCGCCGCGTGTGCGAGGCGAAGAACTGCGCGGTATCGCACGGCCTTCTGGGCTTCTGCGGCGACCGCGCGCATCCGGCGCTCAAGCATTTCCCCTGCGACGGCACAAGCGACTGGCAGTGGTTCGACATCGCGCAGGCCTCGCACCCCGCCGTGCTGGACGACACGCCTGCGCTCAGGCCGATCGTCTGGGCGATCGACAATCCCGAGCGCAATCACCGGCTGGGGCTGATATTCGAGGTGCGCGTGGGTCAGGGGCGCGCGCTGATCTGCGAAAGCCCGCTGGACAGACTGGCGCAGGAGGGGCGCATTGAAGCCGCCAATCTGCTCTACAGCCTGACCGAATATATGAAATCGCGCGATTTCCGGCCGGAAGTCGCCGTCACGAAGAAGCACATCCGGAAATGGACGGGCGGCCGCTGACGCGCGGCGGGCAGTGCCCGCTTCCACTTTGCGCGGCCTCCGCTTATTGGAGCCAGACAAGCCCGCGTTGTACGCGAGTCCCCCTCGCCGCGTGAAAAGCACCCACGCCGCGAATCAAATGAAGAGAGTCCAGAGAGCCAATGGCTCTTTGGCGCAGGTTTGGGGGCGCGCAGCCCCCAACGGACTCCCCGCGGAAAGCATGGCAAGGCTAATAGGCTTGCGCAAAAAGATACTCACGCCACGCCGCTGACTTCGTTCTCCGCATCCCCTCGTACTCCGTCGGGATCGCCGCCAGAAAACGCGCAAGCCCGAAGTGAACCAACCACCCTCGATGACCGCACCAACGATCCGAGAACGCGCTGCCGGCGATCCCGACCCACGGCGGAATAGGAACGCAACATATCGCAAGCCGTCCTGTTTGGCGCTCAGGCGGCAAACAGCAGGCGTGAACCGAGCGCAAAACGTTCCAATAGAAACGCACAGCCGCTCTAAGCCGAACGCAAGACATGGCGCGTAATGGAAACAGCCCAGGTTCCCCCTGTAAGGGGAGGTGGCTGAGCAAAGCGAGGCTGGAGGAGTTCTTCCCCGCCG
>CAKUAV010000226.1 GCA_934636425.1 uncultured Clostridia bacterium | reverse complement strand
TATGAAGCGATAAGCGATGGTGGAGACTGGACTGTGGCCATAAAAGCGCTGTCCGGGCATGATAAGCAGAAAATACTGAACATAGTGAGCTGGTTGAGGTGGCAGATCGGCGAGAATAGAAAGCTAAGGTCAAGATACCCTGAGGCCAGGAAGAGGCTTCAGAAAAGCTTTAAAGAGTATGTGCAGGCAATCTTTGAAAAGAATAAGCTGGAGATTTCGGAGCTTGAGAAAATGTTCTCCAAATCAAGCGCTGAAGAGTGGGTCGAGAATTTTGTGGAAGATGTGAAGAAGTGAAAAACAAATAGCAGGAGGAAAGAACGATGAGTCATTCGCGTGAGAATACGGTGAATGTTGGCGCATTGGTGGGCGGGCTATTGTGTCTGGTCTCGATGTTTTTGCCCTATGTCGTCTACCGCTTTCTGGGGGTGGTGCTGTACCGCGTCAGCCTGATTACGATGATACGCGTGCTTCAGCCCTATATGCTCGCGCTGCCTGTCGTGGGCGCAGCGATGGCGGTCATGGCGTTTTGCCGCAACAAGACATGGATGGCTGTGACGGCAGCGGCAGCTGTGGCGGCAATTGTGTATTTTCTGGTCAGCGCAAACGGTATGATCAACAATGAAAATATACAGTGGCTTGTCCGCGAGGGCGGCGCACTGATTAAGAATGTGATGGAATCTGCCGGCATTTCGGGCGATTCAGTGGCTGCGCTGGCTGATCCGGAGCAGCTTGCCGCCATTGTGCGGACGGTTGAGTCGCTTCAGCATGTGGGCACGGGATTCCTGCTCTACTGCCTGGGCACGATAATCTATGTCGTCAGTATTTTTGCAAATGCATCTGCTAAAAAGACGGCGAGCCGCAAGGCAGATGCGCCGCGCTCTGGAAGTTCCGTATTTTGATGAGAGCGGGCAATGAGCCGAGGAAAGGGTGAAAACGCATGAAACGGGTCATGGCCTGGATGGCCGCGCTGCTTGTTTTATTGCTGTGCGGTTTTGCGGCCGCGGAAACAGAGAATACGGGACACGACGTCATATTTATCGTCACGCGTGGCCCACGCATGGATCGCGACGATCCGAATCAAACGCGCTTTGAGTGGATGACTGCGCTGGCTGTGCAGTACGCCGCGCCGAACAATCGATACATTGTCGTGCCCTGTCCGCTGGCGGGGGAAGAGCTCGAGTGGAAAGAACTGCAGACCTATGATGACGCGATGGGGCTCAAAGAAACGCTCGCACAGCTCAGGCAGGAGGATTACAGCGACGCGGCTCTGGTCACATCACAATCGCTTAAGGAGGCCTGCGCAAAGGCGTCTGAATCCGATCGGCCGACCACTGTAATGCTGGTTCACACGGGCACGATTGACGTGAAGGATTCCCAATATGAAGATGAGACGCGTCTCTGGCTGGACAGTCTGGGAGACCGGCTCATTGTGCTCGATACGCGTAAGCCGGAGGATCAGGATGGCAATTCTATTCCGGTCGTGGGCGGCCTTTCTCAGGAGAGCGGCAGCACGTATATCCTGCCGCTGGATGAGTCGTCCAGAAAGCGGCTGCTCATGTCCGGCTTGTCCGTTTATGAGGTCGAGCCTGCTTTTACGGTGATGCAGGGCGGAGGAACATTTACTCTGGAAGCCGACGGCGCGGCTGTACTGACGCTGTTGCTTCCCGGGTCGGCGAATCCGGAAACGCTGGAGCTGAAAACACCGGACGGCGCGATCATAAAGTGCGGGCATGATCGTCCATTTGAACTGGATGGCATGCTTTACTGGCGTATTCCCTTGTCGGAGCATCGGACGCGCGGCGTATGGACGCTGACGTTCGGCGAAGAGGCGCCCGAGGATTTGGCGCTCTCAAACGTTCAGGTGCTGTGCAGCTGGGGGACATTGACCGGACGCGCGGCCGAGATGAGTGAAAGTGAATTTGGCCGCGAGACAGAACTGGCGCTGACGCTGGAAGAGCTTTCGGGCGGCGATGCGCCCGATATGGAGCAATGGCTCCGGCAAAACGCCGTGGCAACGGCCGAGATTTATGCGGCGCCTGAAGAGGCGGGCGCTGCCGGACAGCGCGTGCAATCGCTTGCGCTGACAATGGACGAGGACGGCTGGCACGGCAGTGTGAAACTGGGCGTGGGGCGCTATGATGTCCGTTATACACTCACAAACAGCGCGGGAGAAAGCCTGCTGTCCGGGGATGCGGTTCAGCGTGTCAGCGTGATCAATAGAGAGCCGCAGACAACTGAGAAGGCACAAGCGCTCTCAGATCAGTCGCTTGTTTACAATGTGCCGGGAGAGGAATCCAGTCTGTCATGGACATTTGATGAACTGTTCTATGACACGCCCGAGGACAGACTGACATACGCGTATGACATCAAACCGGCTGACTATGAGATCAGGGAACAGACCGATGAAAGCGGTGCGCTCATCGGTCTGACGCTGGCTGCGCCGAAAGGGAAGGCGCTTGAGTCGGCCGCGCTGACGCTGACCGCAACCGATGGAGCGGGAGCAGTCTGCAAATTAACGCTGAACATTGAGCCGGTCGATGCGATGGAACTGCTTGGGCAAATTAAGCTGGATGCGCGGCTCAGTGGAACGCCGAAAAAGAACGCTCCCTTTTCCATAAAAGCGACGATGGAGACGCCTGATCTGCTGCCGTCCAGCATAAAACAGGCTCTCAATGTCGAAGTTAAGCTGTGGGACAACGACCCCTGGCGCGAAATGACAAAGACGGCGGAGGGAGTATGGTGCTATGATGAAAAAGCGCCCAGTACCGCCTGCGACTATGACATTAACCTGCGCGTCAGGCTGCGCATTGACGATGCCGAGCTCGAGACGATGGTTTCTGATGAAGATAAATTTTCTGATGACGGCCATTATGAAGCGGCGACATATTCTGTCGGCAAGTTCCACGTTTCCAACAGCGCTCCGACAGCGACACAGCCTGACAGCACGTTCGACTTGAATGTCGAGCCGTTTCTTAAGCCGAATGATTTCTTCAAGACCGAGGAAATCAATCTCGCGGCGTGGTTTGCGGATGCGGATGGCGATGCGCTGACAATCACTATGGCCACAGAGAAGGGCAAGCTGGTTCAGGAAGGCGATGTTATTCGCGTTGAAAAGAGCGAGTCCGGCTCGAAACTGGCCGTTGACGTTGGAGAGCATGTGATGCTGGCCGTCTGCCGCGGTGGGGAATATCACATAGCGGTCAGCGCGAGCGATTCTGAAGGGGCCGCGTCAAAGCCCGTGACAATCGTTATTCGCGCACATTCGCAGACAAAGAAAGCCGTTATCCTGATCATCATTGCGGCGAGTGCGCTGATGGTGAGCGCAGTGGTCGTGGCTCTTTGGCAACTGAGCAAGCCGAGGTTTTCAGCGAAATGTGCGTTGACAATGACGTTGAAGGCCAGTGGCGCGCTGGGTGAGATCAAATCAGAGCCAATAAAATTGAAAAATCTGGGAAGAAAGGCGGTGCCGCTGCTGCAGCTGTATGCGCTTGGCGGCATTCCGCGCGTCAAGAGTTTGTCCGACAAAGTGCTCAGGAACATTACTGTCAGACCCCGAAAAGGCGGCGGAATTCTTGTTAAAGGGAATTTTGACAAGGAACAGATCGCCAAAGGCTACGACATTATCGAACAGAAAGAAGGTGGGAAGTGGATTCTTAGAAAGGGAGAAAAAGAACTGCTGATAATGGACTGTTCCACCAAAAACGGACAATAGAAAAAAGAGACCTCCTGTTGTGAATGTTGGACCGTTCCCCCGCGAACAGACAAATAAAAAAGCCCCTGTCGCAGAATAGCGGCGAATTACACGGCCTTGCTCC
>CAKUAV010000225.1 GCA_934636425.1 uncultured Clostridia bacterium | reverse complement strand
CCAAACCTGCGCCAAAGAGTCGAATGTGGAAGCGGCACTGCCGCCTCTCTGGACTCTCTTCACGCTGCGGCGGGGTTGGGGTGGTGCGGATTCGCCGCGCTTGTGCGTCTTTGCGCGGGCGAATTGGCTCTGTGAGTCTTTCCGCCGGGAGTACGTTGGGGGCTGCGCGCCCCAAACCTGCGCCAAAGAGTCGAATGTGGAAGCGGCACTGCCGCCTCTCTGGACTCTCTTCACGCTGCGGCGGGGTTATGCTGGTGCGAACACGTATCCTTGCAAGAAGTACCAACGCCCCAATCGCCGCACTCACGCTTGCAAAGCCCGGGTACACGGAAAGACCCGCCCGGCTCTAATCTATGGCCGGGCGGGTCGTGCTGTATAGCGATGATGCCTGCACGCACCAACGTCCAGACTCGAGCCGCCCCCAAGCGGCGCGGAGTCGGGTTGCGTGCGCGAAGCGGAGTGCATACAGGCTCAGCCTGTTAGATGGGGGTGCAGAGGAAGGGCTCGCTGACGCGCTTGAGGAAGGCGCCGGAGAAGCCGGAGAAATCGCAGCCGAAAACGCGCGGGGCGGGGCCGTCCGACCAGGTCTTTATGAATATCGGGCCGGACACGCCGCGCACGCGGACGCGCTCGAGCCAGACGTCCTCCCAGAAGGCCAGATGCATGAAGGGAACAGCGCTGCCCTCGATGAAGGAGACGTCCACATCCTTCATGACCAGCGTCAGCGGCTCGGCCTCGCTGCCATAGGCCGAGAGCGGCAGCTTGACATTCACGGCTGAAACATGGTCGAATGTGACGCTCGTCAGCGGTCGATTGCGCTGCCAGGTCTCGTTGCCGGAGAAATTATAGTGCAGGAAGCGGTCGCAATTCTCCGCCGTGCAGTTTTTGATGACGATGTTGCCCGGCGCGTGGCGAATGACGTGCGAAAAATCGGCGTAATAGGTGAGCAGGCTCAGCATGTTGTAGCGGTGACTGCCCGTGCCCTCGACCGCCTTGCCTGCCTGCTTTTCCTCAGGCGACAGGCTGCCGCGGAAGAGATACTTCGCCGGGCCATAGAAGCGGCAATCCTCAAACAGCGCGTTCGTGCCGCCGAAGCGCAGGCCGCTGCACGCCGTGTTGAGTATGCAGCGCCGCGCCGTGACGTTCACATTGTCGATGCCGGCAATGCAGTCGTCGCCGGTGTAGAACGCGCAGTCCTCGATCAGCGTGTTGTCGCAGCCGGTCATGTGAATGCCGTCGTGGCCGGCCAGCACGGTGACGCTCTCCATGGCGATGTTCTCGCAGTCGAACAGGGCGTGCGCCCAGTTGCCGGTGTTGCGTATGACGTAGCGGCTGAACGTGAGGTTGCGGCAGCGCTGCGCATTCACGCCGTGCGGGCCGCGATAGTGCTCCTCGCCCTGCGCGTCGTAGGGATCGCAGCCGTCTATGAACGCGCCCTCCTCGCCGATGATGGCGGCGTCGTGTGCGTCGATCAGGCGAATGAGCGCGTTGTTCCAGCGGCTCAGCGCATTCTTGACGAAATTGTAGTCAAAATCCTGATCGCGCATGGACGGGGGCAGCCACGTCAGGCGGTTCTCCTCGATCGACCCGACCGGCTCCAGCGTGTCGGAAAGAAAGGCCATGTAGTCCTCGGGATCGCGGCTGCCGAAGAGATGCGCGTCGGCAAGCAGATGCAGCGTCACATTCGAGCGCAGCCTCAGCCCGCCCGTTGTGAAATCGCCCGCGGGAATCGTCACCTCGCCGCCGCCCGCGAGAAAACACGCGTCGATCGCCTTCTGAATCGCTTCCGTCTGCAGGCACTGCGCGCCCGATACCGCGCCGTAATCGAGTATGGAAAATGTGTTCATCGCTCAACGCTCCTTTTTGTTGTATGGGAAGAGTGTTTTCACGCCTATATGATAGCCGAAGCGGCGGCGCGTGTCAAGAAGGAGTTTGAAGCGTTGCGCTGGCGCGCCTGCTGGGAGGCATTGCAATGAGCACCGGCGCGGCAATCGCCGATAAACGCCGCGCCGCCTAGGTACACGGAAAGACCCGGCCGAGTCCAATTTATGCTCGGCCGGGTCGGGCTGTATAGCGATGATTTCAATATGCACAAACGTCCAGACTCGAGCCGCCCTCAAGCGGCGCGGAGTCGGGTTGCACGCGCGAAGCGGAGTGTCAGCGGGCACTGCCCGCCGGGTTGCAACGCGCGAAGCGGAGTGTCAGCGGGCACTGCCCGCCAGGAAGGACTCTATGAAGTCGATCTGAGTCTGTACGGACTGCGCGCCGGTGCCGCCGGCGGATATGCGCTTTTCGACGCAGGCTTCCAGATTGATTTCGGGATAGAGGTCGCTGGCGAACAGCTCGGAATGCGCCTTGTAGGCCGCGAGCGGCAGCTCCTCCAGCGTGGTGTGTTTGGCAATGCACTCGGCGACGATCGCGCCGGTGATCTTGTAGGCGCTGCGGAAGGGCAGGCCCTTCCTGACCAGATAGTCGGCGCAGTCGGTGGCGTTTATGAAGCCGTTCGAGGCCGCGCGGCGCATATTGGCCGTGAGCACGGTCATGGTGTCGATCATCGGCGCAAAGACGGCAAGGCACTGCTTGACCGTGTCGATCGCGTCGAAAATGGCCTCCTTGTCCTCCTGCATATCCTTGTTGTAGGCCAGCGGCAGTCCCTTGAGCACGGTCAGCATCGCCATGAGGTCGCCGTAGACGCGGCCGGTCTTGCCGCGCGTCAGCTCGGCCATGTCGGGGTTTTTCTTCTGCGGCATGATGCTCGAGCCGGTCGAGAACGCGTCCGACAGCTCGACGAACTTGAACTCCCACGACGCCCAGAGTATGATCTCCTCGGAGAAGCGCGAGAGGTGCATCATCAAAACCGCGTAGGCCGAGAGCAGCTCGACGCAGAAATCGCGGTCGCTCACGCCGTCCAGACTGTTGAGCGTGATGCCGTCGAAGCCCAGCGCCTTCGCCACGGCCATGCGGTCGGTGTCATAGGTCGTGCCCGCCAGCGCGCAGCAGCCCAGCGGCGAATAGTTCATGCGCCTGAGCGCGTCCTCCATGCGGGTCACGTCGCGCTGAAGCATCATCGCGTAGGCCAGGATGTGGTGGCCGAACGTGATGGGCTGGGCGCGCTGAAGATGGGTATAGCCCGGCATGATCGCGCCGGCATACTCCTTTGCGCGGCGCACGATCGCCGCCATGAGCGCCTTCACCAGCGCGATGATGTCGTTCGTCTCGTCGCGCAGATAGAGCCGTATGTCCAGCGCCACCTGATCGTTGCGGCTGCGCGCCGTGTGCAGCTTTTTGCCCACGTCGCCTATGCGCCTGGTCAGCTCGGCCTCGACAAACATATGGATGTCCTCGCTGGATTCGTCGAAGGGCAGCCTGCCGCTGGTCAGGTCGGCGAGTATGCCGTCCAGCGCGTCGATTATGGCCGACGCGTCCTCCTGCGATATGACGCCCTGCGCGCCCAGCATTGCCGCGTGCGCCATAGAGCCGCGAATGTCCTGCGCGTACATCCGCTTGTCGAAGCGAATGGAGGCGTTGAAATCGTCCGCCGTCTCGTTCAGGCTTTCCTGAAAGCGGCCTGCCCACATTTTGTCCATGAGAATTGCTCCTTTCGCCGGGAATGCGCGGATGGTGGAATGGGGGAGAAGCGCCCCAGGAAAAAGTCCGGAAGGACGTCGGAGAGCCTTCCGGAGGGATGGGAAGCGCCTGCGGGGGTGTTTTGCGGTTGGTTTATGACTGCTGTTGCGGTTCTGGCGTGGCGCTTTGCCTCGGTTCACGCCTGTCTTTTTTCCTTTGTCAGGAAAAAAGAGACGGCTTGCGGTATCTTGCGCTTCTATTT
>CAKUAV010000224.1 GCA_934636425.1 uncultured Clostridia bacterium | reverse complement strand
TGAAGAGAGTCCAGAGAGTCGAAGACTCTTTGGCGCAGTCTGGGGCGCGTAGCCCCAGCGTACTCCCCGCGGAAAGAATTGCAAAGCCAATGCGATTGCGCAAAAGCGCACAAGGGCCGCGCCGCCAGCCCCGTAACTCCGTCATCCGTCCCCCACGTCTCCAGCACCCCGTCGAGATCGCCGCAAATAAACGGAAAAACCCGAAGTGAACCAACCAAGGCAAATAACCGAAGGACACTGCGAGAACGCTCTAAGGCGATCTCGACCTGCGGAATAGGAACGTAAGATATCGCAAGCCGTCCTGTTTGTCGCCATGCGGCAAACAGCAGGCGTGAACCGAGGCAAAGCACCGCGACAGAAATGCGAAGTCGGGCATATGCCGAGGGCAAAACGCCACAACAGAACCGCAATGGCCGAGCGCGCCGAGGAAAAACGCCGCAACAGAAGCACATCGCCGGGCGCACTCCGAGGGCAAACCGCCGTAACAGAAATGAGATGCCAGACGCAAACCGATGCAAACCGCGACAACAGAATGCAAAGCCAAGCGCAAACCGATGTCACCTGCCCAATAGAACTGCAATGACGGACGCGCGTCGAAGGCAAATGCGACAACCGAACCGCAACGCTGAGCATGAACCGAGGGCAAACCGCCGCAACAAAAACGAGATGCCAGACGCAAACCGTGACAACAGAATACAAAGCCAAGCGCAAACCGATGCCACCCGCCCCGCCGGAATCGCCATGCCGGACGCACTCATTCCCGCGTCCCAATTCCGCATTCCGAATTCCGCACCACCTCCGCCGTTTGCTCTCCGCGCGCACAAACGCCTTTGCCGGAGCTAAAACCGGCCAGTACAAACGCCGCGCCGGCCGACAATTCACTTGCCTATAAAAACCACCGGCGCAGTGCCGCGCCAGCGCGGGAAATGACCTCGAGGGGGAACGCGCGCGAAAACCGAATAAAACGAGCCGCCGGGGCGAAAATCGGCGGCTTTTTGCCTTGACAGAACGGCGGAGAGCCTTTACAATGGATGTACGGGCGCCTGTGACGCGGCCCGCACCCGAACGACCGCAGAGGAGGCACATCATGGACAAGTTTCGCGCGTTTCTCAAGCGCAAGGACATCGTCATTTCCGCGCGGCGATACGGCATCGATGCGCTCGGCGCTATGGCGCAGGGTCTGTTCTGCTCACTGCTGATCGGCACGATCATTTCGACATGCGGCACGCAGTTTCACCTGCCGTTTCTGAACACAATCGGCGATTTTGCGTCGAAAATGTCCGGCCCGGCCATGGCGATCGCCATAGGCTACGCATTGCATTGCCCGCCGCTGGTGCTGTTTTCGCTGGCCACGGTTGGCAGCGCGGCCAACGGGCTGGGCGGCGCGGGCGGGCCGCTCGCCGTGCTGATCATCGCCATTGTTGCGGCGGAGTTCGGCAAGGCGGTCTCGAAGGAAACCAGGGTCGATCTGCTCGTCACGCCGCTGGTGACGATTTTCGTCGGCGTGGCGCTCTCCGCGCTGATTGCGCCCGCCATAGGCAGCGCGGCCTCCTCGCTGGGCAAGCTCATCATGTGGGCGACCGAGCAGCAGCCCTTCGTCATGGGCGTCGTTGTGTCGGTGGTCATTGGCATTGCGCTGACGCTGCCCATTTCCAGCGCGGCGATCTGCGCGGCGCTCACGCTCACGGGGCTTGCGGGCGGCGCGGCTGTGGCCGGCTGCTGCGCGCAGATGGTCGGCTTTGCCGTCATGAGCTTCCGCGAGAATCGCTGGGGCGGCCTCATCTCTCAGGGCGTCGGCACGAGCATGCTGCAGATGGGCAACATCGTGCGCAATCCGCGCATATGGATCCCGCCGATCGTCGCCTCGGCGATCACCGGCCCGCTGGCCACCTGCCTGTTCAAAATGCAGATGAACGGCCCGGCCGTCTCGTCCGGCATGGGCACGTGCGGCTTCGTCGGCCAGATCGGCGTGTACACCGGCTGGGTCAACGACGTGGCCTCCGGCGCGAAGGCCGCCATCACCGCCATGGATTGGATCGGCCTGATTCTCATCTGCTTCATACTGCCCGCGCTCATCAGCTGGGCGCTCGGCCTGCTCCTGCGCAACATCGGCTGGATCAAGGAAGACGATCTCAAGCTCTAACTTGGCGGGAAGAGATCGGGCGCTTGTCCGCGATTGCGGCGGGACTTTTTGAAGGCCAAGTGGGGAAGTCCGCTGCCGCTGTGCCGCTTCCATATTTTCCGAGCCGCTTGTGGGCGCTTTGCGTCTGAATGCCGGCACGTTGGGGCGATTGCGCGGCTGATCGGCTTTCGATTGTTGGCGTTCAGGAGATGGCAAAGATCGGGCGCTTTGTGCGGCTGTTTCTTCCTATCATATAGGCGTTTGTGCGGCGGCGACGCCGCGCGATCAATGCGAGGAAAGGTGGGTTTGCATGGCGATTTACTACATCGATCCCGTCGGCGGTCTGGCCACGGCGGCCGGGCTGAGTGAGAGCGCGCCGCGCGTGTCGGTCGAGGGGCTGACGCTGCACGGCGGCGACAGCGTGCTGTTTCGGCGCGGCAGCGTCATTCGCGACGCGCTGCACAACGTCAGCGGCGAGGCGGGGCGGCCGATTTACTATGGCGCGTACGGCACGGGCGACGATCCGGTGTTTATGGGCAGTGTCGACGTGAGCGGCGCGGAGAGCTGGCAGTGCGCGGGCGACAATCTGTGGCGCTGCACGCGGCCACTGGCCACCGAGGTGTGCAATCTGATATTCGACGGCCGCGAGGGCGGTGCGCTGCAATGGGAGAAAACCGACCTCACCGAGAACGGCGACTGGTGGGACAGCGGCTTTGGCACGGACGTTGAAAGCGCGGACGCGCACGAGCTGCTCCTGTTCTGCGAGCGCAATCCCGGCGACGCGTACGGCCATATCGAGGCGGCGCTGCGCGTGCATCGCGCGCTGGCTCAGACCGGCCACGACATGATATTCGAGCATCTGGCGTTCCGCAACGCCGGCGTACACGCCATTGCGGGCGGCGGGCCCTGCCGCAACATGATTGTGCGCGCGTGTCGGTTCGAGTTCATCGGCGGCTCGGTGTGGAGCGCACCGCTGCGCATTCGCTTCGGCAACGCGGTCGAGTGCTGGAACACCGCCGAGAACATACTGGTCGAGGACAATGTGTTTTACGATATTTACGATTCCGCGGTCACCCATCAGGGCGGCAGGGAGTGCGTCGCGGCGCTGGACTTTGTCATACGGCGCAATGTGTTCATGCGCTGCGGCATGGCGGCCTATGAGCAGCGCGACGTGCTGCCGATGAGCGCGGAGTTTGTGAGCAATGTCTGCATGGACGCGGGGCGCGGCTTCTCGCATCGCCACACGGCGTCGCCGCGGCGCTCGGAGATCTGGCCGCAGCCCATGGGACACCACATTTTCCTGTGGCGCATTGAGCAGCCCACCGAGGGCGCGCGCTTCATCATAAAGCGCAATCTTTTCCTCGACGCGCCCGCCGGCGCCGCGATCTATTCGATCATATGCCGCGCGGCCGAGGCGCAGATTGACATTGACGAGAACACCTATCATATGCGCGAGCGCGCGCTGCTCAACCGCTATTACGGCGAGGATTTCGCAACCTTTGCCGACTACATCGCCGCGACGGGCAAGGACAGCCGAAGCGCAGCCTATGGGGCAGACTGAGCCTGCACGCACTCCCTCCGTGGCCGGCTGTGCCGGCTTCCTCTCCGCTCCGCGGCCACTGTGTGGCTTCCACACCGCTTCGCGCACGCAACCCGACTCTTCGCCGCTTGGGGGCGGCTCGAGTCTGGACGATTGAGCGAGCAGGTAACATCGATATAC
>CAKUAV010000223.1 GCA_934636425.1 uncultured Clostridia bacterium | reverse complement strand
TTCTCTCCATGCCGGAGCGCCCAAAGGTGGACAGACTGACAGATTACTACGCAAAATCCATGATGACAAAGCCCATGCAGTGGTTCTGCCGCAAAAGCGGAAAAAGCAAGTTTACCGCAAAGGATATCGCCGCCATGAAAGCCACCGCCGCGCTGAAGGCCGCCGACCGTAACCCCTACTCGTGGAATATGGAGTTTTACGAATACCCCGACGGCAGCGGCTATGAGGGACGATTCACCAGATGCGGCATCTGCGTGCTGATGAAAGAACTGGGGCTGTACGATTTGACCCCCGCCCTGTGCCACCTGGACTATACCATGAGCGAGGCGGGCGGCGCGACCGACTTTGTGCGGCAGTACACAATCGCCTCTGGGGAGCCGTACTGCGACTGCGGTTACAGGACGAAATGACGGATGCTCACTGACGATCCGGGAGACCGCAAACATTTCCGCATGGCGCGCACAATAACGCGGCCATGCGCGGCGCATTCTCTGCGGAGAATGTTTCGCACTCTCACTCCAGGGGCGAAACGGTGATCCCGTCGAGCCGCCGCTGTACGAAAATGCCCTGCGCGCCGCCAGAGAGCGCCGCGCGGCCAGAAAGAACCGTTCTCGTTTTTTGAAGAGCGGGAATGAGCCTGAAGCGCCGCTTTTTGCGGCTTTTCAAAAGCCATAAAGTTAGATATAACTAACCGACAACAAGTAAGGAGGCGTCGTTTTGAAGAAGCAATCCAACCTGTCGCGGCTGCTGGAGTATGCCGGGACATACCGAATCCTGACCTGCCTTTCGTGGGCGCTGTCCGCCGCCGGCGCGCTGCTGGCGCTGGCGCCGTTTGGGTACATCTGGCGAATACTCAGGGAGGTCATTGTGGTCGCACCGCGGTATGAAAACGCCGTCCATGTGACGCACTACGGCTGGATGGCGGTGGCGTTCGCCGTTGCGGCCGTGCTTATATACATTGCGGGGCTTATTAAGAACAAGACCGTACTCATCATCGCCCACAGGATGCGCACTGTCTCCGGCGCAGACAAGATCGTTGTGCTGAAGGACGGCGCGGTGGCCGAGCAGGGTTCGCCCGCACAGCTTCTGCAAACGGACGGCATATTCGCCCACATGGTGCAGCTCCAGACCGAGAGCCAGAAATGGACGCTCGCGAAGGCGCAGCGCATTGACGCAGCGCCATAGGGCAAAAAGACGGCGCACAGGCGCTCCAATGCATTCTGTTCCGGCCTGCTTGAGGCGCCCCGCCGCGCGTTCGCCGCGTTCGTTCCTTCTTGAGAGACGGAAGCTCTCTGTTTGCGCGGCTTACTGCATATTATCTGCGCCATCCGAAAGTGGCAGAGTCACATCCCAAACATCGAAGCGTTCGCAAGCGCAAAAATCTCATTTGCAGGCTGGGACGGGGAAGCAGGCTCCGCCGCCACTGCCACACTCTCCGGCTTTTGCTGAAATCGTTCGGATTTCCGGGTGTAAAACCTGCAAGGAAGCGATTTTCGCTCTGGAAAATGAGATGTTCCGTTGCAAAAATCGTCTCGCGCCCACCGTACACGCCGCCGGGCACGATTAAAAGTTCGCGAGGATTTCGACTCTCTCGAGCTCTTTGAGGTTTTTTCGACAGACAAAATCCTTCCCTTGACGGATATTCTGTCAAAGGAAGGATTTTTGTGATGATCAGAATGTGCGGTTCATTGCCTTCTATTCGAGCGCAATGGCGGAGGGCTGGCGTTGAACGTGCCGATGCGCCGCTTCAGCGACTGCTCAATGGTGCGGTCGCAGCATGTCAAAAAATGTCTTAACAAGCTGATGAAACGGGGGTATGTAAGCTCCCTGCCGTGCGCTCCTCTCTCCAGTTCTTACTCTGGAAATGGGATCTTCCGCCGCAAAAATCGTCCTACACCACCCGTACACGCTGCTGGGTACGATTGAAAATTCGAGAGGGTTTCGATCCGCTCAGCTCTTCGAAGGCTTTTCGACAGTCTGAAACTGCTCAATGGTGCAGTCTATGTCCCATGTTCAGCGGTGTAGCCCTCAGCACACCTTCGCGGCGCGGACGGCAGTCGATCACGTGATTTACGCGCGCTCATGTCGCCAGTCCGCGCTGCAGATCGCGGGGCGCTTCTCATTGGCCTTCGGCACGGCGTCGGAAGGGGAAATCACTCCTTGACAGAGCCGAGCACGATTCCCTTGATGAAGTAGCGCTGAACAAACGGATAGACGCACATTATGGGCAGAGCGCCGAGGAATATCTGCGCCGTGCGCAGCGTCTTGTTGCTGACGGCCTGCAGGCGCTGCAGCTCTTCTTCGGAGATGAACTCCTTGCTCTGGGCGGCGTTGTTGACGATCAGCGTGGACAGATAGGTTTGCAGCGGGTACTTCATGGGGGAGTTCATGTATATGAAGCCGTCAAACCAGGCGTTCCAGTGGCCGACCGTGGTGAAGAGCAGTATAGTGGCCAGAGAGGGCAGCGACAGCGGCAGGAATATCCTGACCAGAATCTGCGGATGGGTGGCGCCGTCCAGACGCGCCGCCTCCTCCAGAGACTTGGGGATGCTGCGGAAGAAGTTCAGCATCATGACCATGTTCCACACGCTCAGCCCGCCGGGCAGTATCAGCGCCCAGATCGTGTCCAGAAGCCCCACCGTCTTGATCACAAAGTAGGTGGGAATCAGGCCGCCGCCGAAGAACATTGTGATGGCGAAATACCACACATACGCCGTTCTGGCGCGGAACTGCGTGTTCTCGCGGGAGAGGGGATAGGCCGTGATCACGCACAGCGTCATGTTGATGATCGTGCCCAGCAGCACGCGCTGTAAGGATATGCTCAGCGCGCGGAGGAATTCGGACTTGCCGGACAGGAAGTTGTAGGCCTCCAGCGTGAAGCCCTTGGGCCACAGGCCGATGACGCCGGCGGAGGCGTATTTGTTGTGGGAAAGGGACACGGCCAGCAGGTGCAGAAGGGGCATCACGCAGATGATTGTGATGAATGTGAGAAAGACCGCATTGACGGCTTTGAAAGCGACGCGGGATTTTGTCTGCTTCATTGTGCGCACCTCCCTCTCAGAAGATCCGGTAGTCGCTGAACTTGTAGGCGGAATAGTAGGCGATGCCGACCAGCGCCAGCGAGATCACCGATTTGAACAGACCCATGGCCGCGGCGGGCGCCAGCTGGCCGTTGACCAGACCGAATCGATAGACCAGCGTGTCGATGATGTCCGCGCTGCTGTAAACCAGCGGGCTGTAGAGAATGAAAATCTGCTCAAAGCCGGCGTTCAGCAGGCTGCCTATGGACAGCGTCGAAACGAGGATAATGATGGGGAGCATGCCGGGAAGCGTGACGTGCCACACCTGCCGGGGGCGATTGCAGCCGTCTATGGAAGCCGAGTCATAAAGGCCGGGATCGACGTTTGTGATGGCGGCAAGGAATATGATGATGTTATAGCCCATGCCTTTCCAGACGTCTGTGGATATCAGCACAAAACGGAACCAGCTGTTTGAGGCCAGGAAGAAAATGGGTTTTCCGCCCATGGCCACGATGATATTATTGATGAGACCGTCCAGCGCGAAAATTTCCTGCACGACGCCGCCCAGAACCGCCCACGACAGGAAGTAGGGCAGGAATATGGCCGTCTGCACACTGCGTTTGAACGGATTGCAGTCCACTTCATTGATCAGCAGAGACATACTCAGCGGAACGACCAGACCGAATATGATCTTTAGAAAGGCGATTGTGAACGAGTTGCGGAAGGCGCGCCAGAAGTCCTTCAGCCTGAAGATGTACTCGAAATTCTTGAAGCCAATGAACTTGCTTCGCCAGAATGAACCGACGATGTTGAACTTCTGGAAGCACATGACCAGGCCAAACATCGGCAGATAG
>CAKUAV010000222.1 GCA_934636425.1 uncultured Clostridia bacterium | reverse complement strand
GAACAGCGCCGCACCGGGCATGCGCCGCGCAGTCTGACCGGGTTTGACGCGTCCGCAACGGAACAGCGCCGCACCGGATATGCGCCGCGCAGTCTGGCCGGGTTCGATGCGCCCGCAACGGAACAGCGCCGCACCGGATATGCGCCGCGCAGTCTGGCTGGGTTCGACGCGCCCGCAACGGAATAGCGCCGCACCGAGTATGCGCCGCGCAGTCTGGCCGGATTCGATGCGCCTGCAACAGAACAGCGCCGCACCGGGTATGCGCCGCGCAGTCTGGCCGGATTCGATGCGCCCGCAACGGAACAGCGCCGCACTGAGCGCCGGCGCAAGGGGTTTTTAGCGCCGGGCGCAGCGGAAGTGTTCCGGTTTTTTGCGTGAATAGAGCGGCGGCTTCAGCCAATAACACGCCCTGTGCATATATGGAAAGGATTCAGCATGAACGAACAGATCTTTGACATACTGATCGTCGGCGGCGGCGCGTCCGGCATGATGGCCGCGCTGGAAGCCCGAAGAAACGGCAGATCGCTGCGCATCGGCGTGCTGGAGCGCATGAACCGCGTGGGCAAAAAGCTCATGGCCACCGGCAACGGCCGCTGCAATCTCACCAATCTGAACGCCGTACCCGAGCGCTATCACGGCGACGTGCCGTTCATGGCGCGCGCCATGGCCGCGTTCCCGCCGCGCGCGGTGCTCGAGCGCTTTGAGGAATACGGCGTGTATCCGCTCGTCGAGGAGAGCGGCAAGGTCTATCCCATGAGCGAGCAGGCCTCCTCCGTGCTGGACGCGCTGCGTCTGTCCATGGAAGAGGCCGACATCGCCGAGCTGTGCGATTTCGAGGTCGCTGCGCTGAAAAACGAGCGCGGCATATGGCGTCTCAGTTCCACATCCGGCGAGACGACGCGCGCGCGGCGCGTGATCATGGCTTGCGGCGGGCTGACCGCGCCCAATCTGGGCGGCAGTGCGTCGGGCTATAAGCTGCTGGAAGCGCTGGGGCATACGGTTACGCCGCGCCTGCCCGCGCTGGTGCAGCTCAAGACCGACATTGCCCCCATACGCGCGCTCAAGGGCATCAAGTACACCGGCGAGATCAGCCTGCTAGTGGGCGGCCGCGTGCAGCGCAGCGAATGCGGCGAGGTGCTCTTCACCGAATACGGCCTCTCCGGCCCGCCGGTATTGCAGCTCTCGCGCATCGCCGCGCAGGCGCTCTCCCGCCGCAATGCGCAGTGTGTCGCCGCGCGGCTGCACATACTGCCCATGAGCCTTGAGGAGACGCGCGCGCTGCTCAAAAAGCGCATGAAAGCGTTGAGCGAGCGTCCGCTCGAGAACTTCCTCACCGGACTGGTCAACAAGCGGCTCGGGCAGACGCTCGTCAAGCGCGCGACCGATTTGCCGCTCTCCGCGCCCTCCGGCGAGATGACCGGCGAAGCCCTCGCCGAGCTGGCCGGTCTGCTCACCGGCTGGGAGATCGCCGTCACCGGCACGCAGGGCTTCGATCAGGCGCAGGTCACGGCGGGCGGCGTGCGCACATCCGACGTCGATCCGGAGACAATGGCGTCGCGCCTCGCGCCGGGGCTGTACATCACCGGCGAGGTGCTCAACATCGACGGAGACTGCGGCGGCTTCAACCTTCAATGGGCGTGGGCCTCCGGCATGCTGGCCGGACAGAGCGCCGCCCGTTCGCTGACAGGAGAAAAACACGCATGATACGCATCAATAACGTCAAGGTTCCCCTCAGTTACGATGAAAAAGCGCTGCTCCATCTGGCGGGCGTAAAGCTCAATCTGCGCGGCGGCATAAAGAGCGTGCGCATCGCCAAAAAGAGCGTGGACGCGCGCGACAAGGGCGACGTGCATTTTGTCATGGCGCTCGACGTAACGCTCACGGATATGGCCGAGGAAAAGGCGCTCGAGCGTCTCCCCCACGGCGTTCAGGCCGCGATCATAAAGCCGAGCGCCGCACACACTCCCCGCCGCGACGCTGTGTTTGCGGCGAGGCCGCTGGTGGTCGGTCTGGGGCCGGCCGGTCTGTTCGCCGCCTGGGAGCTGGCGCAATCCGGCGCAAGGCCGCTGATCGTCGAGCGCGGGCAGGACGTGGACCGGCGCAAGATGAGCGTCGACGCCTTCTGGGCAGGCGGCGCGTTCAATCCGCGCTCCAACGTGCAGTTTGGCGAGGGCGGCGCGGGCGCGTTTTCCGACGGCAAGCTGACCACCGGCATCAGCGACCCACGCTGCGACCGCGTGCTGCGCACGCTCTGCGAGTGCGGCGCGCCGGAGGAAATCCTCTATCTGGGCAAGCCGCACATCGGCACGGACAGGCTCCCTCAGGTGGTCAGGACGCTGCGCGAGAAGATCGTTCAGCTGGGCGGCGAGGTGCGCTTTGAAACGCGTCTGGCCGATCTGATTATAGAGGACGGCCATGTGACCGGCGCGCTTCTCGAGGGCGCAGACGGCAGGCGCGAAGCCGTGGACGCAGACGGCGTAATACTCGCCGTAGGCCACAGCGCGCGCGACACATTCGAGGCGCTCCACGCGCTGGGCGTGCCCATGGCGCGCAAGCCCTTCTCCATCGGCGCGCGCATCGAGCACAGGCAAAAGCTCATCGACCGCAGCCAGTACGGCGCGGCGGCCTCTCATCCGGCGCTGGGCGCGGCCGACTACAAGCTGAGCGTGCGCCTGCCCAACGGGCGCAGCGCCTACACATTCTGTATGTGCCCCGGCGGCTATGTCGTCGCGGCGGCCAGCGAGGCGGGCGGCGTGGTGACCAACGGCATGAGTGCCTTCGCCCGCGACGGCGAAAACGCCAACAGCGCGCTGCTCGTGGGCGTGGAGCCGGACGATTTCGGCGGCGACGATCCGCTCTCCGGCGTGCGCTTCCAGCGGCATTGGGAAAATCTGGCCTTCGAGCTGGGCGGCGGGAACTATCGCGCCCCGGCTCAGCGCGTGGGCGATTTCCTGCGCGGCGTTCCCTCAAAGGGCGCGGGCGACGTCGAGCCGACTTACCGCCCGGGCGTGACATACACCGATCTGTCGCGCTGCCTGCCCGGCTTTGTGACCGAGACGATGCGGCTGGGGCTTGTGCAGATGGATCGCCGGCTGAACGGCTTTGCGTCGAGCGGCGCGCTGCTCACCGGCGTTGAGACGCGCTCCTCCTCCCCGCTGCGCATTTTGCGCGACGAGCGCTGCCAGTCGGCCGTCAGGGGGCTCTATCCCTGCGGCGAGGGCGCGGGCTATGCGGGCGGCATACTCTCCGCGGCGGTCGACGGCCTGCGCTGCGCCGAGGCGCTGCTGGATGAACACGCTCCGTCCTGAGTCTGAAAAAGCGCGTCTGTTAATTCGCGGTTTCTCCGCGCGTCACTTAAAAGAACGAATAATTTAACCGAATCAGGGTGATATTAGGGACACGCCCTGCTTATAATACTGTGTACACGGTAATGAAGGAGGTTTAATATCATGAAAAAGATTATCGCTTCTATCCTGGCTGTTCTGCTGATCGCGGCCTGCATGACCGCCTGCTCCAACAAGCCGGCGACCACCACGCCCACCGATGCGCCCACTGACGCGCCCACCGACGCCGCGACCGACGCGCCCACCGACGCGCCTGCCGACACTGCGACCGACGCTCCGGCTGACGCCGCCACTGATGCTCCGGCCACCAACGGCTGATCGCTGAATTCATAAAAGAGGAACGGATGGATTTCATCCGCTCCTCTTTTTGTCTCTATGGCGGCGCGCCTTTGGAGCTCCGCATGACCTGCATCGCCGCTGCGCCCTGTGGCCGTCGCAGCGTCGGGCAGTTTTCAGGTGCTTTATGCGCCGCGTGTGATCGTCAGCGTCTGAAAGCCGAGCGCCACGCAGCCTTCGGGCAGTGAAACGCCGCCCTGAGGCCGCAGAAAGCC
>CAKUAV010000221.1 GCA_934636425.1 uncultured Clostridia bacterium | reverse complement strand
GGATGATCGTCCGGCGGTGCGGTGGGCGATGAAGTGCGCTGCGGTGAGGCTGCAATCGCGAAAGCGCGTTCAGCGTTCCACAGATAATGCGCGGCGTTCGGGACGCGGGCTATGCTGCGTCGGGCTCACTCGTGAAGCCGCGAATGCCCTTCACCACTGAGAGACGCGGCGTTTTCCGCTGCGCCGCGCCGAAATTCTGCGCGCTTCAGTGAATCAGCCGGCTCAGCGAGCGCCTTATGCCGATGGCCTTTATCGGGCACATCTCCTGACAGCAGAAGCAGGAAATGCAGCCCTTTTTCGTGAAATGCGCCTTGTGGCCCTCGATCACGATGATTTTCGGCGGGCAGCTCTCGGCGCACTTGCCGCAGCCGACGCATTTCTTCACGTCCAGCTTCGGGTAGGGCTTGAGCAGCTTGCCCAGCACGGCGCGCAGCGGCTTCTTGAGCGGCTCGGGCAGCCGGCCCGTGAAGTCCACGCCCGCGGCGCGCGGCTGCTTGAACGGCGGCTCGGCATAGATCGGCTGATCGCCCACCGTTTCGATCGTCTCGTCGATCAGCCCCAGCGCCTTCGCGCGCCTGAGCATCGCCACGCGCATCGGGTCGACGCCGATCAGCTGCGCAGCGAACCAGTCCTGCGTGAACAGATCGCGCGCGGCCAGCGTCAGCCCCAGATGGCGCACCGTGCCGCCGGTCGGGCCGTCGCCCTCCATGCCGTCGATCGCGTCGATCAGCGTGAGCGCGGGCGAGACCGTGCGCGCCAGTTCCACCAGCATATTCGAGAAATCCTCGACGTTGGGATGGCGGTAGTGCAATTCGGGCTTCTGGAGGCCGGGCACGCAGCCGAAGAGATTCTTCACGCCCGCCGAGAGCAGCGTCATGGAGTGCGTCTTCAGCTTGGCGATGTTGATGACCAGATCGGCCGTCGCAATGGGCGTGACGATGTTGAACGAGCCGGGCGCGCCGCCCGCCGCCCTAAGCGTTCGAAAGCTCACGTCGCTGTTCAGTCCGGCCACGTCCGAAAGCGCCTTCATGCCGGTCGCCGAGTACACCGCCTCCAGCGGCGCAACGGCGTACAGCCCGCCCGGACTGTCGCAGATCACGACGTCCTGAACGCCATACGCGCGCAGCCACACGGCCACGGCGCGCACGAGATTCGGATGGGTCGTCGCGGCGGCTTCGGGGCGGCGCGCGCCCACCAGATTCGGCTTGATGATCACGCGCATTCCGGGGCGAATCAGCGACTGCGCGTCGAGCGCGGCGAAATGGCGCTCCACCGCCGCGTTCAGCGCGTCCTGATCGTAATTTTCACAGCGGACAATCGACTCGATCACGCTTCGACCTCCGCGCCCTCGCGAATGAAGTAGGGCAGGCGCTCGAGGGGCGTCGATATGGTCACGCTGCGGCCGCCCTCATAGAGCATGCCGTCGTCCGCGCGCCACTGTCCCTCGGGCAGTACGACGTCCAGCGCGCTGCGTCCCTTGTCCGTCACCGGCGCGACCAGCATATCGCGCCCGATCATGAACTGATTTCTGATCGCCTCATAGCCCCCCTCGGGAAAGAGCGCCGCCATCGGGCAGACGGCGGGAATGCCCGTCGCGTGCGCAGCCCTGACAACCTTCAGTATGTACGGCGCGAAGCGATCGTGAAGCGCGGCGGCCTGAACGCACAGACGCGCGCCCCTTTCCGAGAGCACGCGCCACGGCGCGGCAGAGAACTGCATCATCGGCAGGAGCGCGCTGCACTGCGCCCAGCGCACAAACAGCTCCTCGTCCAGCTTCAGATTGCCGTACATGAAATGGGAATACTCGCCGCCGCCGATCATGTCGGGGCACACGTCGTAATAGCCGGTCACGCCCTGGGCGAGCGTATCGGGGATGAGCGCGTCCAGTCCCTCGCCGCCGTTCCACGCGGGCGCCTTGTCGCGCAGGCGCTGGGCGCAGGTCAGCTGCGGCTCGCTGGCGCACTCGCGCAGCTCGGAATAGGGATATTCGGCGGCCAGCTCGCAGAACAGGCGCGTCTGGCGGTCGCCCGAGCAGCCCGGCTCAAAGTAGACGTACTCCGGCGAATAGAACGAGGGCGCGCCCGCGTCGAACTTGAAGCCGTCCACGCCGTATTCGTCCTGGAGGTATTTAAGCTCACCGCGCATCCAGTCCATGGCGGCGGGGTTCGAGAAATCGAGCAGCGCGCTGTAGCCCTCCCACCACCTGACGATGGCCGGCTCGCCCGACTGCGTGCGCGCAAACAGCGCATCGTCCTTCCGGCGCATGATCTGGAACGTCACTGTATCGGCGGTCACGAACGGCACCACCCAGAGTATGACCTTGAAGCCCAGCGCGTGCAGCCGGTTCATCATGGCGTGCGGATCGGGGAAGCGGCCGCCGTGGAAGCGCCACACGCCGTAATTCTCCTGCCAGCCGTTGTCGATCATGAGAACGCCCGGCTTATAGCCGCTCTTTACGATATTCTCGGCATAATCGAGTATGCCGGCCTGATTCTGGTTGTAGATCAGCTCGATCCATGTGTTGAACTGCGGCGCGGTGAACATATCCTCGGGCGCGATCAGGCCCTCGGGGCGCGGGAACACGGTTTTGCGCGCAAATTCCAGCGCGGCGGCCAGCGTCTCTCCGGCAAAGCGGCGGGAAAGCGCATCGCGCGCGGAGACGGTCAGCTCGCTCTTGCCCACCTTGAAGTAAAACGGCGCGTCCGACCAGATTACGCGGCCCTTGCTGCTCACCAGCAGATAGCTGACCTGATTGCCGTGCGGGTCGATGAGATCGGCCTCAAAGCCGGGCTCATAGGGCATGCGGACGCCGTCGGTCACGCGGCCGCCCCACAGGCGTTCGCCGGGCAGCAGCGGAATGCGGACGGTTTCTATAAATTTTTCGCTGTACATGGCTGTTTTTTCAGTCCCTTCAGGATGTGTTTTCGATGCCGTTCCTATTATACTGCATTTTCGGGATGGGGGCAACAGGTATGTGCGGGGGGAATATTTTGCGCGGGCTGTGTATTTCCCGGCGGCGCGGTTTTCGACTGAGCGGGCGTTATTCCGCGCTGACGCGAAGAAGCGATGTTCCGCTTCACAGCTTAGTGAATTGTGCGCCGGCGAGATGCTGCGTCTGGCCGGTTTTAGCTCCGGCACAGGCGTTTGTGCGCGCGGGGGAACGGCGGGGGAATTCGGGATTGGGGGCGGGGCGGTTTGCCGTCATTCACGCCGGGGCTTGCGGTTCTATTGCGGGGCATTTGTCCTCGGTTTATCCCTGTCTTTGCGGCGCTGTCGAGGCGATTTCCTCGGCGCGCGTCTGGCTTTACGGTTCTATTGGAGCATTTTGCTGCGGTTCACGCCTGCTGTTTGCCGCATGGCAACAAACAGGACGGCTTGCGGTTCTGTTGCGGGGTTTTGCCTTCGTTCACGCCAGGGTCTGCGGTTCTGTCGCGACGCCGCCCTCGCGCGCGCCCGGCATCGCGTTTCTGTCGCAGCTTCGTCCTCGGTTCGCGCCCGGTCTTTGCATTCCTGTCGCGGCGTTGCCCTCGGCACGCGGTTGGCCTTGCGGTTCTGGCGGGGCGGTTTACCGTCGTTCGCGCCGGGGCTTGCGGTTCTATTGCGGTGTTTTGCCTTCGTTCACGCCTGTCTTTTTTCCTTTGTCAGGAAAAAAGAGACGGCTTGCGGTATCTTGCGTTTCTATTCCGCCGGGTCGAGATCGCCATTCGTGCGTTCTCGCGGCGCTCTTCGGTTATCTGCCTCTGTGGGTTCACTTCGGGTTTGTGCGTTTATTTGTGGCGATCTCGACGGGTTACCGGGGACGCGAGGAACGAGAGAACGGGGTTACGGGGCTGGCGGTGCGGCCTTTGTGCGCTTTTGCGTAGGCGCATTGGCTTTGTTATGCTTTCCGCGGGGAGAACGCTGGGGCTGCGCGCCCCAGACTGCGCCAAAGAGTCTTCGACTCTCTGGACT
>CAKUAV010000220.1 GCA_934636425.1 uncultured Clostridia bacterium | reverse complement strand
TCGGGCATATGCGCCGCGTTTTTTGAAGATCTGCGCGCGCTCAGGCGGCAGCGCATTCATACAGTGCGCGTTTTCCGCCGTCTGCACATACTATATCCGCTTACAAGCCTTGAAAGGATGACCGAGATTTATGAAAAAGCTGCTGTTTATCGGCACAGGCGGCACGATCGCCTCGGAGCTGGAGGGCGGCGCGCTCTCGCCCATGCTGAACGCGGAGCAGCTGCTGCGCCATGTGCCGGCGGTTTCGAAGATCTGCGATGTGGATGCCGTGCAGCTGTTTGCGCTGGACAGCACGAACATCATGCCCGCGCACTGGGTGCGTATCGCGGACGAAATCATCGCCCATTACGACCGCTACGACGGCTTCGTCATCGCGCACGGCACCGACACAATGGCCTACACCGCCGCCGCGCTCTCCTATCTGATACAGAACAGCCGAAAGCCGATCGTCATCACCGGCGCGCAGAAGCCCATCGGCTTTGAATCGACCGACTCGAAGCAGAACCTCACCGACAGCTTTCTGTGCGCCGCGTCCGATCTGTCCGGCGTGCTGGTGGTGTTCGGCGGCCAGGTGCTCCTCGGTTCCCGCGCCCGCAAGACGCGCTCCAAGAGCTTTGCGGCCTTTTCCAGCCCCAACTATCCGCCGCTGGCCACTGTGCAGAACGGCCGCATCGCGCTCTATTTCAACCCGACAGCCGGCAAGGAGCGCTTTTATCACGAGCTCGACTCATCGGTCGGCCTCCTGAAGCTCACGCCCGGCACCGACACGGAGCTTCTGCGCTTCATGCTGGAGCGCTATCACGCGCTGGTCATCGAATCGTTCGGCGTGGGCGGCCTGCCCGATCACGACGGCGCGTTCCAGCGCGAAGTGGCGCGCGCCGTAGAAAACGGCAAGCTGGTCGCGCTGACCACGCAGGTGCAGAGCGAGGGCACCGATCTGTCGGTCTACAACGTCGGCTGCGGGCTGACCGATCTGGGCGTGTTCGAGGCGTTCGACATGACTCCCGAGGCCTGCTTTACAAAGCTCATGTGGATACTGCCGCAGACAAAGCGCTTCGACGAGCGGCGCAGACTGTTCTACACCCCCATCTGCCATGACATACTTCCGCCCGAGATTCTGCCGCTCAGCCGCTGACGGCACGCCTTGCGCGGAAACTTGATTAATCGCTTACCGAAATATTGCATTTCTCGATTTGATTGATTAATTTTTGCGCCGTACATGAATTTACCATTGACTCATCCTGCAAAACGCGCTATAATAAGGCAACTCAAGGGGGAGCCGGAGCCGGGGAAGCTCTGGCTCTCTTTTGTGTTTTATAAAGCGCCGATTTCAATGAGGCGCGCCCATGTGAGGAGAATCGTCATGCGCGAATACATTGCCCGCCGCTTCCAGAACCGCCCGTCCGGCCTGGCGCTCAACACCGAGGCGCTGCGCCGCTACAGCGACGTCATCGATCTGAGCATCGGCGATACCGATTTTACCACCGACAAGCGCATCATCGACGCGGCCTATGCCGACGCGCTGGCCGGGCACACGCATTACGGCGACCCCAAGGGCGACCCGGAGCTGATCGCCGCCGTGCGCCGCGCCTGGAGGGAGGACTTCGGTCAGGACGTCGCCGAGGACGAGGTGCTGATCACCACGTCGAGCTGCATGGGCATGTCTCAGTCGCTGCTGGCGCTGCTCAATCCGGGCGACGAGGTGATCGTGTTCGGGCCGTATTTCGCCGATTACCGCGATCAGATCGAGCTGGCCGGCGGCGCGGCGGTCGAGGTGGTCACCCGCGCCGAGGACGGCTATGCGCCCCGCCGGGACGCGCTGGTCGCCGCCATAACGCCGCACACGCGCGCCATGATCGTCAACACGCCTGCCAACCCCACCGGCGCGGCCTATGACCTGCCCACGCTGACCATGCTCGCCGATGTCGCCAAGGAGCGCGATCTGCTGGTGCTGGCCGACGAAATCTACACGCGCTATCTCTACGACGGCGTTTTCACCCCCATGCGCACGCTGCCCGGCATGGCGGAGCGCACGATCACGCTCAACAGCTTTTCGAAAAACTTCCTGATGACCGGCTGGCGCGTGGGCTATATCATCGCGCACCCGGAGCTGATCGCCGCATTCAAGATGGTCAACGACGCGCTGACCTACGCCGCGCCCTCGGTCTCACAGCGCGCGGCCATAAAGGCGCTCGAGCTGCGCGACGACATCGCCGATAAATACATCACGCGCTATCGCGACCGCGTGCTCTACGCAGCGGACGCGCTCGCTGCGCTCCCCTATCTGAGCATCGTGCGGCCGCGGGGCACATTCTACCTGTTCCCCGGCGTTGAGAAAACCGGCATGGACGACCGCGCCTTCTGCGATTTTTTGCTCGAAAAGGCGCACATACTCGCCTCGCCCGGCAGCCTCTTCGGCCGCGCGGGCAAAGACCACATTCGACTGGCGTGCACCGTCTCGGACGAAAAGATCAAAGAGGCCATGCGCCGCTTTGAAGCGCTGGGCAAATACTTCGAAAAATAGAGCGTCACAAACAAAACCGGCGAAACGCATTCTTTCAGCGCTTCGCCAGTTTTTTATTCAATATGGATTACAGCGCGCCGAACAGCCGGCTGCCGCGCCTTTTGAGCCAGAGATAGAGCGCCGCGCCCGCCGCCGCCGTCGCCGCGGCAAACGCGCTCAGATAGAGCGCCGGATTGAGCGGCGTCTTCACAAGCAGGAACAAACCGCCCAGCGCGATGGCATAGAGCCAGCCGCCAAGGAGCGCGAACGCCACGCTCATGCTCTGCTTGATGGGCACGATTTCATTCGTCCATGTGAAGTTGGGGCGCTTCAGGCCGATCGACAGGCCGAAGAGCGCCGAAAGGAACACATACAGCTGCGGCAGAACCACAATCAGCGCGCTCTCGAGCGCCGATTCGTGCCAGACAATGATCACGCAGATCGACGCAAAGAGCATCGGCAGGCCGGTCAGAAGCAGCTGCACATTCAGCTTGGCGCGCAGTATCTTCCACGGATCGATAGGCAGCGACCGGCAGAGCCACAGCGTCCTGCCCTCCAGCGAGACCGACGGCGCGGCCATGTCGTTCATCGCGGCGATCATGCACAGCGCGGCACAGAGCAGCACCGGCAGCGCGCCCGCCCTCATGCCGAACACCGTGCCCAGCGAAAACAGATCGATCAGCGCGCGGCCCTTTATGAGCATTGCGACGCCCGCCGCCGGCAGAAGCAGCGTGCCAAGGCCGCAGTTGAGCATGTAATTCGGACTGGCCGCAAAGCGCGAAAGCTCCCTGAACAAAAGCGCATGATCCTGGCTGCGGAGAGCGGCGCGCTTTTCGCGATAGACCGCTCGGGACGTGCGGCCGCTGGACGTGGCAATGCGGATAAACGAGCGCGAAATGAGCGCCCACGTCAGCGCGAAGCAGGCCGCCACGACCGCGCCCACGGCCGCCATCGCCGCCCAGTCGCCCGTCGCGACGCGCCCGAAGGCATATACGGGATAGGCCGAATTCTTAATGGACTGACCGTAAAGCACGGCGTTCGCCAGCAGATCGGCGATCAGGCTCTGCGCCTTGAAATAGAAGAAATAGTAGACGCCGAAAAACACCAGCGAAATCAGCACCGTTATGAAGCTCTTGTTCCTGAGCTTCAGGCTGATCTTCGCCACCGCCCAGCCCAGCGCGCAGGAGAGCGTCATGACGACGAGCGATATCAGGAGCATCAGCCAGATCGCGCCGATCACCACCGGCGCGCTGAGCGGCGCGATCATCCAGTAGACAATCACCGCCGGCACGATGACCACGCCCGAATAGAGCGCGCCCATCAGATAGACGCTCAGAAGCCGCGAGAGCATAATATACCGCACGGGAATGGGCATGGACAAGAGCAGATCGTTGTCCTTGGCCAGATACAGTCCGGAATAGGTGTTGAACACGCTGCCGAACGCGCCCAGAAACACGGCCAGCAGCCCCATGAGGGCGAAAT
>CAKUAV010000219.1 GCA_934636425.1 uncultured Clostridia bacterium | reverse complement strand
CTTTCATGACATCATCTCGCAATGTTTCGGGCATCAATGCCACTGCGCGCCGCACAGCCGATTTGCGTTTTGGGTACATGGAAACGATGCGGCATTCAGCGCGAACGTCCGGGCGATTGCGCTTGACGTTCATGTCATCAGCTCGAGGCGTTTCGGGCATCAATGCCCCTGCGCGCCGCACAGCCGATTTGCGCTTTACCCGCAGAGAAACAGCTGCCCATTATTGCAAAAAGGCAAAGACCGACTGACCCTATCTTTCACTCTACAGACTCGCGGCGCGGCATTTCAGCTGATATGTGCTTCAGCCGCACGGAAATCGCAGGCCTGACGGCTCAACCTCCGCAGGCCGCGTCGTAAAGCACGCAAATGCCGTCAAGCCGCTCAACAGCCCGACGGCCTGCAGCGCCGATGCAGCGGATATGAACTTTACTCATATGGAAATCATCCCCCGTCTCGGGCATTGCGGCGCTCGAGACGAGGATTTACGCTTCATCGGCGCGCTCGAACCGACCGGCGCGCAGAACGACAGTCCCCTGAAGTATCCACCAGCGATTTTCAACACAAGCCATGCTTTCCCCTCTCCCTTCCGCGTTCAGAATGGCTGTTCGAAAACTTTACGCGGCGTTCGATTGCTTTTGGCGCGGCATATGCTATAATGTAGGTAGCCGAACAGAAGTTCACGTATGGAGGAAAGCGCTATGGACGTCATGGAAAAGCTGACGATACTGACCGACGCCGCCAAATACGACGTGGCCTGTACGTCCAGCGGCGTGGATCGGCGCGCTGTGAAGGGCGCGATGGGCAATTCTATGGCCTGCGGCATATGCCACAGCTTTTCGGCGGACGGGCGCTGCATATCGCTGCTCAAGGTGCTCATGAGCAACGCCTGCTGCTACGACTGCGCCTACTGCGTCAACCGGCGCACCAACGACACGCCGCGCGCCACATTCACGCCCCGCGAGCTGGCCGACCTGACCATCGCCTTCTACCGGCGCAATTACATCGAGGGGCTGTTTCTCAGCTCGGGCATCGTCAGAAACCCCGACTACACCACCGAGCTGATGATTAGAACGCTCTCCATACTGCGCGAGGAATACCGTTTCGGCGGCTACATTCACGCCAAGGGCATCCCCGGCACGGACGAGCGGCTGCTGAGGCGGCTGGGGCAGCTGGCCGACCGGCTGAGCGTCAATGTCGAGCTGCCCTCTCAGAAGAGCCTTCAGCGCCTTGCGCCCGACAAGAGCCGCGAGGACGTGCTGCGCCCGATGGGGCAGATCGCCGACGGCATCAAACAGACGCAGAACGAAATGACGCTCTACCGGCACACGCCCCGCTTCGCCCCAGCCGGACAGAGCACGCAGATGATCGTCGGCGCGTCGCCCGAAACCGACCGGCAGATCGTCCGGCTGACCGGCGCGCTCTACAAAAAGTATGCGCTCAAGCGCGTGTTCTTCTCGGCCTATATGCCGGTGGTGAGCGACAGCCGCCTGCCCGCGCTGACCACGCGCGCGCCGCTCCTGCGCGAGCACAGGCTCTATCAGGCCGACTGGCTGATGCGCTTTTATCACTTCTCGCCCGACGAAATTCTGGACGACGCGCACCCGGACTTTCATCCGCTGATCGATCCGAAATGCTCGTGGGCGATCTATCATCCCGAATTTTTCCCGGTCGAGGTCAACCGCGCCGATTACGAGACGCTTTTGCGCGTGCCGGGCATCGGCGTAACCGGCGCAAAGCGCATCATTCAGGCGCGGCGATCCGGCCCACTGAGCGCCGAGGGGCTTCGGCGGCTGGGCGTGGTCATGAGGCGCGCGCAGTACTTCCTGACCGTCGGCGGCAAAATGCCCGCGCGCGTACGGCTCAATCAGGCGCAGCTGATCGGCGCGCTTTCGAGCGAGCGCGGCATGGCGCTCCCGCCCAATGTGCAGCAGCTCTCCTTCCTCGAACCGACCGGCGACGATCTGATCAAATCGCTCAGCGGGCAGATATGACTGAATGTCCCGCTTCGAACAAAGCACCGCGCAGCGCCCGCCAGATTCTCGGCAAGCCTTAATGCGCGTCTCGTGAAAGGCGCGCCGGGCAGGCGACGATCTGATCAAATCGCTCAGCGGGTAGATATGACTGAATGTCCCGCTTCGCGCAAAGCCCGCGCAGCGCCCGCCAGATTCTCGGCAAGCCTTAATGCGCGTCTCGCGAAAGGCGCGCCGGGCAGGCGACGATCTGATCAAATCGCTCAGCGGACAGATATGACTGAAAGTCCCACTTCGTGCAAAACCCCGCGCAGCGCCCGCCAGATTCTCGGCAAGCCTTAATGCGCGTCTCGCGAAAGGCGCGCTGACCGGCGACGATCTGATCAAATCGCTCAGCGGGCAGATATGACAAAAAGCGCGCCGCTCGAAATCCCGCGCCGGAGCTGCCAAAACGTCGGGCGCGTTTCAGAAAATGCCGCGCATTTTTCAGGCCGGTTCCGTCTGAAAGTGACAGGGCGCGTTTCCCGAATTCCCGGCTTCAGCCGAAGGCGATTTTCAAGAAAAAACCTGAATTCAGCAGTTGGGAAATCGTATATGAAGGCCGCGGCATTCGCTCAATACCCTCTGTCGCTGACATTGCCGTTCAAAGAGTTCGAGGCATTGTCCATAAACAGGTTCTGCGACAAAAAAAACGAATCTCTCGGCCCTTTCATATTTGGGTGTCGGCCTCGCGCCACGAGAAGCGATTCCGTCCGGACGCATTGCGCACTCGAGCCGCCTAAAGGCGCGGCCTTCCGCTTCAGCCCGCAATCCGCGGCGCGCTTTCAATGCCGGCAGTCCACTCACATATTTTCTTCAAAGGAGCGATCACCATGCGCACCGACATCATCTATCGCTACGACGGCTCGTTCGACGGGCTGCTCACCTGCGTGTTCCAGAGCTATCTTCGCCATGAGCTGCCCGCCGCTCTGCTTACGCCCGACGACGGCCAGAGCATGCTCTTTGAAACGCTCTTTGTCGAGACCGATCACGCGCTGGCCAGACGCGTCGTCGACGGGCTGACGCGCAAGGTTTCCGGCGAGGCTGTAAACTTCATGCGCATGGCGCATCTGACCTGCCTCAACAACCGCGACGCGGCCATACTGCTGTTTTGCCGGCTGGCCATGTCGACCGGCCCCGCCGTCATGAACGCGCTGACCGACGCGCGCGTCAACACGCTCTACCGCGCCATCAATTTTCTCGAGCGGGAAGCGCATCACTACATGGGCTTTGTGCGCTTCAGCGACGTAAACGGCGCGCTGGCCTCGATCATCCGGCCGAAAAACAGCGTGCTGCCGCTGCTCGATCCGCACTTTTCCGACCGCTTCAACGCCGAGCGCTTCATCATATACGACGCGACGCACCGCACGGCGCTCATGCACATACCCGACGTCAGCCGCATCGTGCCCATAGACGATTTCAAAATGCCGGCGCTGCACCCCGAGGAGCTGGAAATCGCCGCGCTCTGGCAGCGCTTCCACGCGACGATCGCCATAGAGGGCCGCATGAATCCGAAATTGCAGCGCTCGCTCCTGCCGCTGCGCCACCGCCCGCTGATGACCGAGTTTTCAAAGTGCGCCGCCGCCGAGGACGCGTTGCCGCCCGCCGTCAGTCCCATGCCGACAGCCATACACCGCGCCGTATAGCGCGATTTTGGAAGCCACCGAAGCGACGCATTCGTCCCAAATGCGACGCGTTTCACCGCTCGAATGCCAGAGTGCGCCGCCCCGTCAGTTTCTTGCCGGCAGCCATACACCGCGCCGTATAGCGCGATTTTGGAAGGCATCGAAGCGTCGCATTCGTCCCAAATGCGACGCGTTTCACCGCTCGAATGCCAGAGTGCGCCGCCTCGCCGTCAGTCCCATGCCGACAGTCATACACCGCGCCGTATAGCGCGCCGTGGGAAGGCATCGAAGCGGCACACTTGTCCCAAATGCGACGCATTTCACCGCGCAACCGCCAGAGTGCGCCGCCCCGTCAGTTTCTTGCCGACAGTCATACAC
>CAKUAV010000218.1 GCA_934636425.1 uncultured Clostridia bacterium | reverse complement strand
CGTCCGCTCCAGCCGCTCGCTCTCGGTGATGTCCGAGAACAGACCCACAGCGCCGACCGTACAGCCCTTTTCATTGGAAACGGGGCTGATCGTCGCGCGTATGACGCGCCCGCCCAGCGTTATGTCCTTCACGCCGGTCTGCTTGCGCGCCACGGCGTTATCGAAGGCCTTCCAGATCGTCTCGTCGCCTATGAGCGCCATGCGCCGCCCGGCGTTCGGATCGCCCTGCGGGAACAGCTCCAGAAGCGCCGGGTTGGTATAGGTCACATCGCCCTCGGAATTGATCGACACAAAGCCCTCGCGCAGACTGTCCACCGACTGCTTGAGCCGGTTGCGCTCTATGGTCAGTTCGGAAATCGTATGCGACAATTCGCGCGAGAGATAGTTCAGCGAGGCGGCCATCTGCCCGATTTCGCCGCTCTGATCGGCGTCGGCGCGTATGCTGAAATCGCCGTCCGCCATGGCCAGCGCCACGTCGCGCATCTGCCTGAGCGGCTTTATGATCCGGCCGATGATCAGATAAACCAGCATGACCGTAATCGGCATGATGATGAGAATCGAGATCAAAAGCGCGCTGTTGAGTCCGCGCACGGCGGCCATCGTCTCATAGAGCGGCACAAAGATGAGCACCGTGCCGCAGATTGCGCCGTCGCGCGTAATCGGCACGCCCACGCCCACAATCTGAACATTCGCCACAGTCTGCGCGCTGTAGGCCGAGACCTCCTCGCCCTTCAGCACGCGCGCAACGATATTGCCCATGGACGAAAACACGCTCTCGTCGATGTCGTCGTTGCTTATGACCATATTCCCGTCCGCGTCGGTGATGACGAAATAGCCGCCCAGCAGCTCCTCGTTGCTCTTCATGAAGTTCAGCATCGAGCCGGTTTTTTCAGAGCCGTCCTTCTGCGCGAGCAGCTGGCTGAGCACGCGCGCCTTGGGCAGCAGCTCGGCCGACTTGATGCTGGCGAACAGCGTGCGCGATATGGCGGTGTATATCGCGCCGGTACACAGCGCGGCCAGCACCAGCGCCACGATGACCACCAGAAACACCTTCTGGAGCAGCACGCTTCTGTTCATGCCTCAGCCCTCGACTTCAAATTTATAGCCAACGCCGTAAACCGTCTTGAGCGACCACGGCACGCCCTCCTGCGGCAGCTTCTGACGGATGCGCTTTATGTGCGTATCCACTGTGCGCGTGTCGCCGAAAAAGTCGTAGCCCCAGACGTGCGAGAGAATCTGCTCGCGGCTGAACACCTGCCCGGCGTGGGAGGCCAGCATATGAAGGATCTCAACCTCCTTGGGCGTGAAGGGCACGACCTGATCGCAGGCCTTGACCTGATAGTTGCTCAGATTGATCTCCAGATGCGGAAAGCGTATGATCGATTTGTCCTCGGGCGCCTTTTCGGAAAAGCGCCGAAGCACCGCCTTGATGCGCGCCAGCACCTCGCGCGGGCTGAAGGGCTTGACGATATAGTCGTCCGCGCCCAGCTCGAGCCCCAGTATGCGGTCGATCTCCTCGCTCTTGGCGGTCAGCATGATTATGGGAAGCGTCTTCGTCAGGCGAATCGTGCGGCAGACGTCTATGCCCGACATGCGCGGCATCATCAGGTCGAGAATCATCAGATCGGGCTGACGCTCCTCGACCAGCTTGAGCGCCTGCTCGCCGTCATATGCCGAAATATGCTCATAGCCTTCCGCGTCCAGATACAGCCCTATGGACTCGTGGACGTTTGGGTCGTCGTCGCAGATCAGAATAAGCGGACAATGCTTCATAAATTCAACACACCTCTTTGCGGGCGGCCTCGCCCCAATCTCGTGGCTCTATTATACGACAGAGCGAACGCGGCGCGCAATGCCGTTTGCGAATAAGCCATAATGTTTTCATAATCGCGCGCATATTGCGCGCCGTTTTCCGGCAGACTGAGAATGAAATTCCATTTCTGGGAGGACAAAATATGGATCAGAGCATCTCTCTTTTGCAGGAAATCGTGCGCGCGGCCCGCGACGGCGCGGAGGGCATCCGCCTCGTCATGGACAAGACCGGCGACAACGCGCTGCGCCAGGCGCTGGACGAGGAGAAAAAGCAGTACGCCGCCGTCGAGCAGGACGCGGGCAGCCGCCTGATCGATCTGGGCGGGCGCGCCGAGCCGGAGAAAATCATGAACCGCGCGGGCATGTGGATGGGCATGCAGCTGAACACGCTGATGGACAAGAGCCCCTCGCATCTGGCCGAAATACTCATTCAGGGCAACACCATGGGCGTGATCGGCCTGATCCGCGCAAAAAACGATTATCCCAAGGCCGATCAGAGCAGCGTCGATCTGCTAAAGCGCATTATGACGCTGCAATACGACGGCATTGAGCGCGCCAAATCGTTCCTTTAGAAAAAGTGCGTCCAAATCAGGGCGAAAACATGAAAAATAACGCGGCGGCTCTTGTATTTCGCGCCCGCGTTATGATACGATAAAGGGCAACAGGATAAACATCTGAAGGGGGCTTCGTTCGTGGAAAACACCGAGAAAAAAGCGAGCAATTTTATCGAAGAGTTTATCGACGCCGACCTGGCCAGCGGACGCACGGAAAAGGTTCACACCCGTTTCCCGCCCGAGCCGAACGGCTATCTGCATATCGGCCACGCCAAGGCGCTGTGCATCGATTTCGGCATCGCCCGCAAGTACGGCGGCCTGTGCAATCTGCGCTTTGACGACACCAACCCGACCAAGGAAGACACCGAGTTCGTGCTGGCCATACAAAACGACATCCACTGGCTGGGCTATGACTGGGCCAACCTCTACTATGCCTCCGATTTCTTCCCCCGCCTGTATGAAATCGCCTGCGACATGATCCGCCGCGGCGTGGCCTATGTGGACGATCAGACGGCTGAGGAAATGCGCATAAACCGCGGCACGCTCACCACGCCCGGCGTCAACAGCCCCTATCGCGATCGCTCCGTCGAGGAAAATCTCGATCTGTTCGAGCGCATGAAGAACGGCGAGTTTCCGGACGGCTCCCGCGTTTTGCGCGCCAAGATCGACATGAGCGCCCCCAACGTGCTGCTGCGCGACCCGACGATGTACCGCATACTGCGCCATCACCATCACCGCACGGGCGATCAGTGGTGCATCTATCCGATGTACGATTTCCAGCACCCCATTCAGGACGCGATCGAGGGCATCAGCCATTCGCTCTGCTCTCTGGAATACGAAATCCACCGCCCGCTGTACGACTGGATGGTCGAGCAGGCCGGATTCACGCAGCATCCGCCGCGCCAGATTGAGTTTGCCCGCCTCAACATCGCCAATACAGTGATGTCCAAGCGCTATCTGCGCCGTCTGGTCGAGGAGCATTACGTCGCCGGCTGGGACGATCCGCGCATGCCCACGCTGGTCGCCATGCGCCGCCGCGGCTACCCCGCCGCCGCCATCCGCGATTTCATCGAGCGCGTCGGCGTGGCCAAGGCCGATTCCGTGGTTGAAAACGCGCTGCTCGAACACTGCGTGCGCGAGTCTCTGGGCGACATCGCCCCGCGCGCCATGGCCGTGCTCGATCCCATAAAAGTGACGTTCGTCAACTGGCCCGACGGTCAGGTCGACGAGGTCGAGATGGAGAATCATCCCGATCATCCCGAAATGGGCGCACGCACGCTGCACTTCACAAAGCACGCCTATATCGAGCGCGAGGACTTTATGGAGGAGCCGCCCAAGAAGTTCTTCCGCCTGGCTCCCGGCCGCGAGGTTCGCCTGAAGGGCGCCTACATCATAAAGTGCGAGGACGTCGTGAAGGACGAAAACGGCAATGTCGTCGAGCTGCTCTGCTCGGTCGATTTGACCAGCAAATCCGGCTGCGAGGGCGCGAACCGCAAGGTCAAGGGCACGCTGCACTGGCTCAGCGACATGGACGCGCGCCCCATCGAGGTGCGCCTGTACGATTCCATACTGCTGCCCGAGGCCGAAGGCGTTGAGGAAGAAGCGCCCGCCGAGGACGGCGAGGAAGCCGCCGCGCCGGCCAAGGACTTCATCAGCCGACTGAATCCAAACAGCCTGAAG
>CAKUAV010000217.1 GCA_934636425.1 uncultured Clostridia bacterium | reverse complement strand
ACGCATCCCCCGCGCCCACGGACGACACGCCGACCGCGCCCGCCAATCCCGCTGTGACCGCAACGAGCGAGCCCACCGCCACTGCGACGAGCAAGCCCACCGCGACAGCGACAAGCAAGCCCACTGCGACGAGCAAGCCCACTGCGACTGCGACGAGCAAGCCCACTGCGACTGCGACGAGCAAGCCCACCTCGGAAGTTTCCGCCGCGCCCGGCAATCCCATGGCCGCGGGCAATACGCCCTCGATCGACATCACCGAGGAAAGCAAGGGACTTCTGGACGGCGTGAAGATCGGCATCGACCCGGGACATCAGGCGCACAGCAACAGCGCTCAGGAGCCCGTGTCCCCCGGCAGCAAGGAGACCAAGGCGAAGGTATCCAGCGGCACGCAGGGCGTTAAGACGCGCGTGCCCGAATACGAGGTCAACCTGCAGGTGGCGCTGCTGCTGAAGGACGCGCTTGAAGCGCAGGGCGCGACCGTCTACATGACCCGCGACACAAACGACGTGGATATTTCCAACGTCGAGCGCGCAGAGATGATGAACGAGCTGGGCGTGGACGTGGTGCTGCGCCTGCACTGCAACGGCAGCACCAATCAGTCGACCAGCGGCATCGGGCTGTACGTCAAATCGAGCGGCGAAGGCGCTGAGGAGAGCTACGCCATCAGCGAAGTGCTGATCGCCGCCATGGGCGAGGCCACCGGCGCAAACACCGAGTCCGTCCATGTGCGCGACAGCTATTCCGGCCTGAACTGGTCGACCGTGCCGAGCATACTGGTCGAGATGGGCTATATGTCCAATCCCGACGAGGACGAGAAGCTGTGCAGCCCCGAATATCAGAGCGAGCTGGTTCATGGCATGGTCGACGGGCTGATTGCCTACTTTGCGGAGCATCCCGTGAGCGCGCCGTCCGCCTCCCCGTCCGTTTCGCCCGAAGCGAGCGTCTCGCCCGCGCCGGAAAAGAAATAAAAAAGCGGCGACAATGAGCGCCGTTTCGGGAGGCAATATCCATGTACAACGAACTGACTGCGGGCGACATCAAAAAGATGCAGGAGGAGATCGACTATCGCACGAGCGTCGTGCGACCCAAGCTGATCGAGGATCTGCAGGCCGCGCGCGCCATGGGCGATCTGAGCGAAAACTTTGAGTACAAGACCGCCAAGCGCGAGCTGGGCAAATGCAACAGCCGCATACGCTATCTGAACCGCATGATCGCGACCGCACGCATCGTATCCGACAAGAGTGCGCCCGACGTGGTCGGCCTGTACGACCGGCTGGAGATCCTCTCCGAGGGCGACGACGAAACGGAGTGGATCGAGATCGTCACGACGCTGCGCCAGAACGTGCTTGAGGGGCGCATCAGCAAGGAATCACCGCTGGGGCATGCCGTGTTGGGACGCCGCGTGGGCGATCATGTGACCGTGCGCGTGGACGACGAGACCAGCTACGATGTGGAGATCCGCTCGCTCGAAAAGGGCACGGACGACGGCAGCGTGCCGATCAACCGCTTCTGACCCGCGCTCAATGCGCGCTTCGAATGGCGGGACTCTGCAAATTTTCCGCAGCGAGCGAAACCGAAACAGCGAAAAACACCATATTTCAGCTTTGAGCGTTTCAATGCTCACTCCCAAGCTCACTTCAAAGAGCGATGCTGCCGATTTCTCGGTGGATTTTCCGCTGAAAGAGAACCCATGGAGGGCGGCGCTGAGACGAAGGCATACTCAATGGCAGAAAGACATCGCGCTTTTGTCCGTGGCATTTTCGTCTGCGCTCCAAGGCGCGCTTCGAATGCTTGGAAGTTCGGTTCTCTGTGGATCTTTAGCAGCGTCTGAACGCTTCAAAGCTGGCACTGATGCGAAGCCATCCCACCGACAGCGGAGAAGCGCGCTTCAAGCCGGAATTTTTATCCAATCGCGTTTCGAATGGCGGGAAGCCAAGCTCTGTGGATTTTCCGCAGAAAGCGAATCCCACGGAAACGGGCACAGGTCTCACGCCCTGCGAAATCTCCAGGACGCGCTCCCCTGCCCGGCTCCGGGAAACATTCCGACGGCCTGCGGAATCGGGGGATGCGCCGCTCCGGACAGCATCGTTTCATAAAACAAAGCGCCGCGCCGTATCAACTCACGGCGCGGCGCTTTGACGTTTACTTCGCAGCCGCCATCTTTTTCTTCTCGGCATTCATGATGGGCAGCCATTCCTTAAAGGCGATCACCACCGGCACGCCCAGACCGAAAATGCTCATGCGGATGCAGTTCCAGAATTCCTTCTTGGCTTCGATGTATTCCCTTGTGGGCATAAGACGTCACTCCTTGCGCGTTTTGCTGCTATTATACAGTCTTTCGGCGCTAATTTTTCGCTAAGAGATGCGAAAACGCGCTAAGGATCCATAAAGAATGATGCGTACACTCAAACACTGCGCGCGCAAACGCCGCACTTGTGCTATAATGGCATCATCCGCTGCAAAGTCCATCATATGAGAGACGGGGGATTTCATGCTCAAGAGCGCACACAGGCTCAGGCCGATATTCATCGACATACTCCGGACGCTGCTGCTGCTTTCGGCGGCGACGCTTCTTTCGCTGCTCCTGTCGCATATCGCCGACGACAACAACCCCTTCGCCCTGCCGGTGTTCATACTCGCGGTCGCGCTGATATCGCGCGTCACGCACGGCTACATATACGGCGTTGTGGCCTCGCTGGTGGGCGTATTGTGCGTCAACTATATGTTCACCTATCCGTTTTTTAAATTCGATATGTCGATCGCCGGCTATCCGCTCACGTTTGCGGCCATGCTGGCCGTGTCGATCATCATCTGCACGCTGACCACGCAGCTCAAGCGGCAGGAGCGCCTGCGCTATGCGCTGGAGGCCGAAAAGACGCGCTCCAATCTGCTGCGCTCGCTCTCTCACGATCTGCGCACGCCCCTGGCCAGCATCGTCGGCGCCTGCTCGATTCTGCTCGATTCGCCGCAGCTGAACCGCGACGATCAGCAGGCGCTGCTTAACGGCATCAGCAAGGACGCGCACTGGCTCATCCGAGTGACCGAAAACATACTCTCTCTGACCAAGCTCAGCGCCTCCAATGTGCAGATCCGCAAGGAAAGCGAGGTCATAGAGGAGATCGTCGGCAGCGCCATCGTCAAATTCCGAAAGAATCACCCGTCCATCAGCGTCACGGTCGACCGGCCGGAGATCATACTGCTCTGCCCCATGGACGCGACACTCATCGAGCAGGTGCTCATCAATCTGTTTGAAAACGTGGCCATTCACGCCGAGACCGCCGACCGCATCACCGTGCGCATCGAAAAAAAGAGCGATCGCGCCGTCATCACCGTGGAGGACAACGGCAAGGGCTTTTCAAATGATCAGCTGGCCGCGCCCTTCGACGGCCACTGTACGCCCACAAACGCCGTAAGCGACAACCATCGCAACATGGGCATCGGCCTGAGCGTATGCCGTTCCATTGTGCGCGCGCACGGCGGCGACATTTCAATCGGCAACCTGAGCGGCGGCGGCGCGTCCGTCCGATTCTGGCTGCCCTGTGAGGAGGACGATTATGCCGAATAACACACCGTGCAGAGTGCTGACTGTAGAGGATGACTCCGGCATCCGAATGTTCCTGAAGACCACGCTGAGCGCCAACAACTTTGAGCCGCTCGTCGCCGCGACCGGCCGTGAGGCGCTCGAAATGATCGCATCGCACTGCCCGGACTGCGTGCTGCTCGATCTGGGATTGCCGGACATGGACGGCACCGATCTCATACGGAATGTGCGCGCCTGGTCAAAGGTGCCGATCATCGTGATTTCGGCGCGCGGCGCTGAGGAGGACAAGGCGCGCGCGCTCGATCTGGGCGCGGACGACTATCTGGTCAAGCCCTTCGGCGCGATCGAGCTGACGGCGCGCATACGCACCGCGATTCGCCACACGGTCACCGTGCTGGACAACGACGGCATCGCGCTCAACGGCGTGTGCCGGATCGGCGATCTGACGATCGACTACCGCAAGCACCGCGTCTTTCAGGGCGGGCGCGACACAGCTCTGACGCCCAACGAGTTCCGCATTGTGGCGCTGCTGGGCAAGCATTCCGGCCAGGTGGTCACATACAGGGCCATAC
>CAKUAV010000216.1 GCA_934636425.1 uncultured Clostridia bacterium | reverse complement strand
GTCGACGAGATGGGCTGCAAGGAGCCGGACAGCTACGATTTCCTGGTCGAGGCCGACCGCGGCGCCGACATCCGCCGTCCCCTGTTCAATCAGATGTCCAAGATGGGCTGCCCGATCCTGATGCTCCGGCCCATGGACATCGAACTGGAAGACATCTTCCTGCAGCTGACCACCGACAAGGGGGAGGAATAATACAATGCTTGCAATCTGGAAACGCGAGGTTCAAAACTATTTTCTGACCTCGATCGGCTATGTCTTTATGGCGATCTTCCTGCTGGTGGGCGGCGTGATGTTCTTCCTGGCCAACATCATGTCCGCGTCGGCCGATATGTCCACCATGTTCAGCAACCTGAACTATCTGTTCATGCTGATCGTCCCGATACTGACGATGAAGCTGCTCAGCGAGGAAAAGCGCAACCGCTCCGATCAGCTGCTGCTCACCTCCCCGCGCTCCATCTGGGACATCGTGCTGGGCAAGTTCTTCGCCGCCTGCACCGTGATCGTGGTGTCCACCGCCATCACGCTGTTCTATGTGATCATACTGGCCTGCTATTCCAACGTGACCTACCCGGCGCTGATCGCCACCAACTATCTGGGCTTCCTGCTTCTGGGCTTCAGCTATGTCGCCATAGGCGTGCTGATGAGCGCGCTGACTGAAAACCAGGTGTCCGCCGCCGTGCTGACGCTGGGCGTCAACTTCCTGCTCCAGATTCTCGAAAGCGTCGCCTCTCAGATCACCGTTCCGGGGCTGTCCTTCATCAACACCATACTCTCCTGGATGAGCCTCTACACCCGCTACAACGATTTCATGGCCGGTGTTCTCAGTTTTGCGAACATCTTCTATTATATCTCGTTCTGCGGCGTGATCCTGTTCCTGGCCGTCCGCGTTATCGACAAGAGAAGATGGAGTGAGGGTTGATCGCTATGAATAATGGAAAGAAAAAGTCAAAGGGTCTGGCCTCTCTGCTCGGCCAGCGCAAATTCCGCTACGGCGGATACGCCACCATACTGACCGTCGTGGTCATCGCCGTCGTGATTCTGCTCAACGTCGCTCTGGGCGCCGTTGAAACCAACTGGGCGCTCAGCCTGGACGTGACCGCCCTCAACGCCACCGATTTTGACGACAGCACCTACGAGATCGTCAAAAACGTCGATCAGGACATCCACGTCTACACGCTCTATCAAAGCAGCACGAAATCCTCGCTGCGCGTGCAGGTTGAGAGCGTGCTCGAAAAGTACCACGCGCTCAACAGCCACATCACCGTCGAGAACATCGATCCCGTGACCGAGCCGACCCGCGTGACCAAGTACGCCGGCGACGTTCAGCTGAGCGAGGGCGCAGTCATCGTAACCAACGGCGACGAAACCCGCGTCAAGCTGATCAACCGCAACGACTATTATTACTATTCCACCAGCAACTACACCGGCAGCAGCTACACCTATTTCACGCTCGAGTCCAAGATGACCTCCGCGCTGGTCTACGTCACCAGCACCGAGACCCCGCGCGTGTTCTATCTCAGCGGCCACAACGAGCTGGATGCGTCCTCCTACTGCACGCTGCTCACCGCGCAGCTGCAAAACCGCAACTACGACGTGTCGACGCTCAATCTGAGCGACACCGACGTGACGCTCGAGGCCGGCGACACCGTCGTGGTCATCGATCCCCAGCGCGATCTGAACGACGACGAGTACGCCACGCTGCGCGCCTGGCTGAGCGAGGGCGGCCGTATGCTCTGCTCGATGGGCTATGACGTGGATCTCAGCCGCCTGCCCAACTTCGTCAAGCTGCTGGACTACTATCAGCTCTCCTACGGCGACGGCGTTGTGACCGAGAACGAAGGCGCCACCTCCAACTACTGGAACGGCAGCACGCTCAACCTCGTGCCCAACATGGATTCCGAGCACGACATCACCAAGGAGCTGGCCGGCGGCAGCAGCTATCTGGTCGTGCCCAGCGCCCGCCCGATCAACAATGTCGAGATCCCCGAATCCGGCGTGGTTTACACCAAGCTGCTCACAACCTCCCAGAAGGCCGTCGTCGAGAACGGCGACGAAACGAGCCTGCCCGGCACGCAGACGCTGGCCATGGCCATGCTGCGTCAGGACAGCGCGGATTCCAAGAAGGACACCCGCATCGTCCTGCTGGACAGCAAGTATCTCGTGGCCGACACAAACCTTCTGTACTACAGCTACAACCTGAACTTCACACTGAACACCATCGACTGGCTGGTCAACAGCGACAGCACCGTCAGCATCTCCAGCAAGTACATCGCCGACTCCGTGCTGAGCATTCCCGACAGCACCACGGCCTGGACGCTGGCTGCCATCGTCGTGATCGTCATACCGCTGCTCGTAACTGCGGCCGGCGTCGTGGTGTGGATTAAGAGGAGGCGCCTGTAATGGATCGCAAAGGCAACGACGCTCCCCTCAGGAAGCTCGCTTCCGCCGAGGATCTGCGCGGCAAAAAGAGCGGCGACCACAAGGACGGCCACGGCAAAAAGCGCAGGCTCTGGCTTTCGCTGATCGGCCTCGTCGTCGTGCTGGCCATCGCCGTGGGCGCCTATGAGGTTTCCCAGCGCTTCAAGCCCGCCGAGAACGGCGAGGAAGAGCCGGCCTATGAGAGCACGACGGTCAAGCTGATCGAGCACAATCGCAGCGACGTCGCGTCCGTAACGGTCGCTCTGCCGGATGGAAGCGCCTACACCGTGCTCAACAACAACACCTACGGCGAGGACGGCGCTGAAACCGCCCCCGCCGACGGCTCCCCCGCCTACTCCATCGAGGGCGCGGAGAACTTCGACCTCGATCAGTCGGCCGCCAAGTCTCTGCTGGGCTATGCGGCCAACCTGACCGCCACAAAGCTCGTGGCCGAGAATGTGACCGACCTCGCCGCCTACGGGCTGGACAAGCCGCTGGCCACGGTCACAATGACCTATCGCGACGGCACGAAAACCGTCTGGCTCGTCGGCGCTCAGGCTCCGACCAGCACCGGCTCGTACTTCAGCGAGCAGGGCAGCAAGGCCGTGTTCCTGGTCTATCAGTCGGCCGCGCAGAACATGGTCAAGGCGCTCACCGCGCTGCACACCTGCGCGATGCCCTGGAGCATCGCCGACACCACGACGATCACCGATCTCGTCATCGACCCGGCGGATGGCGAAACCATCGAGATCAACTATGACGACAACTCCGACACCAATCTGAGCGTTTCCAGCATCCGCCTTGTGCAGCCCTTCGTCTACGGCGCGAACAGCGAGCGCGTGGAAGAGATGTTCAACGGCGTGGCTGCGCTCACGATCGACGCCTATGCCGGCGAGCTGGGCGAATTGGAGAACACCGGCCTGGAAGACGGCGCGTACCGCTACAAGGTTGCCGTTCAGGTCACGCCCGACAAGACCAAGCCCGAGGAGATCGTAACCTACACCTATCTGGTGGGCAATTTCGCCTCGGCCGACGCGGTCTATGTCAAGCCGGACGATTCGACCGCCGTCTACACCGTCGATTCCTCTTCCCTCTCCTTCCTGGACAACGCCACGCCCGGCTATCTGGTGGATCAGTTCAGCAATCTGATCTACATCGCCCGCGTGGACGCGCTGAACGTGAAGACGGCCGACGACGAGTGGAACGTGACCATCGAGCGCACGCCGCAGCTGGACGCGGACGGCAAGGAGACCGGCAAGGAGGACGAGGCGTTCTACTTTGACGGCGAGCTGACCGACACAACGCTGTTCAAAAAGCTCTATCAGGAAATCATCGGCACGATGAACAGCAAGCTGTGCGACGACTATCACTTCGACGGCAATGTCTACTGCACCGTCACCTACACGCTCAACGTCGCGCCCAACGAGCTGACCATCGAGTACCTCGAGTATGACGACGATTATCTCGCCGTCCGCCGCGACGATCTGACGCTGTTCCTCATAAAGCGCGACCGCATCGATTCCATGATCAACGCGCTGAATGAATACCGCGCCGGCACATTCGTCGCCAAGAGCTGACATCCCTTCAAACGCGCCGCATCGGACTTTCCCGCTGCGGCGCGTTTCAGCTTGTCAAAAAAGTTTTTGACAAGCTGATGGACGGGAGAGCAAGCTCCCCCGCCACTGCCACCCCTACCAGTTTTTGCTAAAAATCTTTCAGATTTCCGGGCGCA
>CAKUAV010000215.1 GCA_934636425.1 uncultured Clostridia bacterium | reverse complement strand
GTCCAGACTCGAGCCGCCCCCAAGCGGCGCGGAGTCGGGTTGCAACGCGCGGAGCGGAGAGGAAGCCGCACTGCGGCCGCGGCAGCAAGTGTCAGCGGGCACTGCCCGCAGTGGAGAGGATGTGCATGAACTCGTCGCCGGTGATGGTTTCCTTCTCGTTGAGGAACTTGGCCAGCGCGTGCAGCTCGGTCATGTGCGCGCTCAAAAGCGTGCAGGCGTGCTCGTAGCGCTCCTTGACCAGATCAATGACCTGCTCGTCGATCTTCGCGGCGGTCTCCGGCGCGCAGCTGAGCGACGTGTCGCCGCCCAGATACTGGTTCTGAGTCGTCTCCAGCGCCACCATGCCGAACTCATCGCTCATGCCGTAGCGGGTGATCAGCGCGCGCGACAGCTTGGTCGCCTGCTCGATGTCGTTCGCCGCGCCGGTCGTGATCGAATGGAACACCAGCTCCTCCGCCGCGCGGCCGCCCGTGAACGTCGCGATGCGGTCGAGCAGCTCTTCCTTGCTCAGGAGATTGCGCTCGCCCTCGTCCACCTGCATGGTGTAGCCCAGCGCGCCCGATGTGCGCGGCACGATTGTGATCTTCGTCACCGGCGCGGAGTGCGTCTGCAGCGCCGCCACCAGCGCATGGCCGATCTCGTGATAGGACACGATCAAACGCTCCTTGTCGGAGAGGATCTTGTTCTTCTTCTGATAGCCGGCCACGACCACCTCGATGCTCTCCTCGAGGTCGGACTGATTGACGCTCTGCCGACCCTGACGCACGGCGCGCAGCGCGGCCTCGTTGATGATGTTGGCCAGCTCAGCGCCCGACGCGCCGGAAGCCGCGCGCGCAATGGCGGAAAAGTCCACGTTCGGATCCATCTTCACCTTGGCGGCGTGGACGCGCAGTATCGCCTCGCGGCCCTGAAGGTCGGGCAGCTCGACGGGAATGCGCCGGTCGAATCGGCCGGGACGCAGCAGCGCCGGATCGAGCGACTCGGGGCGGTTGGTCGCGGCCAGTATCACCACGCCCTTGGAGCCGTCGAAGCCGTCCATCTCGGTGAGCAGCTGGTTGAGCGTCTGCTCGCGCTCGTCGTTGCCGGAGAAGCCGCCGCCGTCGCGCTTCTTGCCGATGGTGTCGATCTCATCGATAAAGACGATGCAGGGCGCCTTTTCGTTGGCCTGCTTGAACAGATCGCGCACCTTGGCCGCGCCCATGCCGACGAACATCTCCACGAATTCCGAGCCGGAAATCGAGAAGAACGGCACGTTCGCCTCGCCCGCGACCGCCTTGGCCAGCAGCGTCTTGCCGGTGCCGGGAGGGCCCACGAGCAGCGCGCCCTTGGGCATCTTCGCGCCAATCTGCTTATACTTGTCGGGATTGTGCAGGAAGTCGACGATCTCCTGCAGCGCCTCCTTGGCCTCGTCCTCGCCGGCCACGTCCTTGAACTTTATGCCGGTCTCCGAGGCGACGTACATCTTGGCGTTGCTCTTGCCGAAGGACATGGCGTTCGCGCCCACGCCGCCCATCTTCTTGATCAGCGCGCGGGAGACAAGCTGGCCGACCACCGCGAATATCACGATGGGCAGCACCCACGTCATGAGGAAGCTCATGATGGGCGACATTTCCTTCGCCTTGACCTCGCCGAACTTGCAGCCGGAATCCTTCAGGCGGTTCACCAGCTCGGGGTCGTTGAACGTCGCCGTCTGATAGATATTCGGCTCCTCGGCGTTGTCGAGGAAGTAGATCACATCGCTCTCCACCTCGACCTGCGAGACCTTCTTTTCCTCCAGCATCGTCAGGAATGTGCCGTAGTCCACCTCGCTGATCTGCTGCCTGAGCAGGCTGGGGAACAGCAGCCAGTTGAGCAGCAGCAGCACGCCCATCGCCACCAGATAATAGAATATCAGCGGCTTTTTGTTGACCTGTTTCACGTTTCTTCGTCGCCTTCCCTTCCATGTCGATATAGTTTTTCTTCCATATAAATAGCAACAATCTATTTTTCGCCGCCGGCGGGGCTTTATCCTGCCGGACGGGGAATTTCCAGACCCATCAGAGCCGCCCCTTCAAATCCATGCGCTCGTGCAGCACGCGCATGACCAATACGGCGTCGCCCATGATCCTGTAAAATATGTTGTAGGGATGCGCGCAGAGGCGATAGTATTTCCGCACGACGCGCTTTCCGACGACGATCTCCGCGCCGGAGCCGGGAAATTCCGCGGCCTGAGCCAGCTTTTTCAGTATATCCTCCAGCAGCGCATCGGCCGCGTCGGGATTGTCGGCGGCGATGTACGCCAGCGCCTGATCGACGTCGTCCTGCGCGATGGGCAGGAGCTTAACGGTCATGGATGGCATGGCTTAACGCCCTCCAGTGCTCGGCGGCGTCCGCAAGCGCGATGGGCTGCGCGCCGGAAGAAAGCTGTTCCTCGGCCTCGAGCAGCTTCTCGCGCAGCTCAAGGCTGGCCTCGCGCCGGTTATAGGCCTCGATGCTCTGGACGACCAGATCGCCCTCGCCGTTCTTTGTGATAAAGACCGGCTCGCCGCTCTCGCGGCAGACGCGCGATATGTCGTTATACTCGTTGCGAATGGCTGTTGACGGACGAATCATCATGTCCATCGCCTCCTCCTGTCAAAATTCTATCATTTATCTGATAGAATTATAGCACATCCGCGCCGCATCTGTCAAATGCGGGGGACATATTGCCCCGTACGCCGGAGCGTGATATAATAATAGGCAGCTGCCGCCCACTACGCTTCGGGAGTGACCGATATGAAATACATCGCCTTGAGCGGCGCCGTGTGCGCCGGGAAAACCACGCTGCTGGGTCGGCTCATGGACGCGCTGGGCGAGCGCGCCGCCGCCCATGAGGAGCGCCCGCAGGACAACCCCTTCATACGCGACTACTATGCCGACGCGCGCCGCTGGTCGTTCCACGCGCAGGCGGCGTTTCTCTCGCTCTATTTCGAGCGCCGCGACTGGCTGCGCCGCGACCGCGAGTTCTTCTTCTTCGACCGCTGCCTGATAGAGAATCTGGTCATCGCGCGCTATCGCCTGCTGGAGGGCGAGCTGACGAGCGACGAATACCGCGTGCTCGAGCGCATCGCCCGCGGCATGGAGGCGCTCATGCCGCCCATAGACCGCTATATCTACCTGCGCTGCCCCGCCGAAACGCTGGCCGAGCGCCTGCGCACGCGCGGCATGGACTACGAGGGCGAGCTGGGGCTGCGCTACGCCGAGCGGCTCAAGGCGCTCTATGACGACTGGGCGCAGACGCTGCCGCGCGAGAAAACGCTCGTGCTCGACGACGGCGCATGGACGCTCGAGGATGTGCTGTCCTTCATAGAGAGCCCGGACGTTATAGAGAGTATAGCCAATCGCGCGCCCGAAATCCAGTATCGCGCTGTAAACACAATTCAACAAAATTATGACGCTTGACGCAATAAGGAGGGCTTCCCATGCTGCCTCAGGACATGCTCATTCTGCCCAGCTATCTCAACACGCTGCTGCGCGACCGCTACGCCTCTCTGGCCGAGCTGTGCGACGATCTCGACGAGGACATGGCGCTCATCACCGCGCGCATGGCCGCCTCGGGCTGGCACTACGACCCGGTGCACAATCAGTTTCTGCACTGCCGGCAGTAGGACGGCGGCCGCGTATACGCACCAACCCAACCCCGCCGCAGCGTGAAGAGAGTCCAGAGAGTCGAAGACTCTTTGGCGCAGTCTGGGGCGCGTAGCCCCAGCGTACTCCCGGCGGAAAGACTCACAAGGCCAATGTGACCGCGCAAAAGCGCACAAGCGCCGCGAATCCGCACCACCCCAACCCCGCCGCAGCGTGAAGAGAGTCCAGAGAGTCGAAGACTCTTTGGCGCAGTCTGGGGCGCGCAGCCCCAGCGTACTCCCCGCGGAAAGACCTGCAAGGCCAATGCGCCCGCGCAAAAGCGCACAAGCACCGCGCCGCCAGCCTCGCTCCCCCGTTCCACGTCTCTCCGTAACCCCGTCGAGATCGCCACAAATAAACGCACAAACCCGAAGTGAACCAACCAAGGCAGATAACCACACCAACGCCGCGAGAACGCACGAATGGCGATCTCGACCTGGCGGAACAGGAACGCAAGATACCGCAAGCCGTCTCTTTTTTCCTGACAAAGGAAAAAAGACAGGCGTGAACCGAGG
>CAKUAV010000214.1 GCA_934636425.1 uncultured Clostridia bacterium | reverse complement strand
GTCGGCGAAAAGGGTGAGCAAATCGCCGATCTCGAGGGCATGGCCCCGAATGTGATCGCCTTTTCCGACGACGGGCGCGGCGTGCAGGAGCGCGCAATCATGCGCGAGGCCATGGCGCGCGCATCGGCGCTTCACAAGATCGTCGCAGCGCACTGCGAGGACAATTCGCTGCTGAACGGCGGCTACATCCACGCGGGGCGCTATGCCGAAGCGCACAATCACCGCGGCATCGTCTCCGAAAGCGAATGGCGGCCGATAGAGCGCGATTTGAAGCTGGCGGACGAGACGAAATGCGCCTATCACGTCTGCCATGTCTCGACAAAGGAAAGCGTCGCGCTGATCCGCGCGGCCAAGAAGAGCGGCGTAAACGTCACCTGCGAGACCGCGCCGCACTACCTCACGCTGTGCGAGGACGATTTGCAGGAGCACGGCCGCTTCAAGATGAACCCGCCCCTGCGCGCCGCCGCCGACCGAGACGCGCTGCTGGAAGGGCTGTTCGACGGCACGATCGACATGATCGCCACCGACCACGCGCCGCACTCCGCCGAGGAAAAATCGCGCGGCCTGGCGGGCAGCCCGATGGGCGTCGTGGGGATTGAAACCGCGTTTCCCGTGCTCTACACCGAGCTGGTGCGCCGCGGACTCATTTCACTCGAGCGCCTGATCGAGCTGATGGCGTTCTCCCCGGCGCGGCGCTTCGGCTTTGAATGCTCTCTCGACGCGGGCGCCGCCGATTTTACGATATTCGATCTCCGCAGACAATACACAATCGATCCGGCCACATTTCTCTCGATGGGACACGCCACGCCGTTCGAAGGCCGCGCAGTCTATGGCGAATGCCTCATGACTGTCCATAACGGCCAGATCGTCTGGCAAAAGGACGCTCGATAAGGAGGATATGACATGATTCAGGGACAGTACCTCGTCCGTTCCAACACGCCGCTCACAAAGAGCATGATGCAGCTCTCTCTTGAGGGCGACACGAGCGCCATCAAAGCGCCGGGACAGTTCGTCAACATCAAGCTGGACGGGTTCTATCTGCGCCGCCCGCTCTCCGTGTGCGACTGGAACGAAAACCGCATCACGCTGCTCTACAAAATCGTCGGCGACGGCACGCGCGCGCTTTCCCGCATGGTGCCAGGTCAGTCGCTGGATGTGCTCTGCGGCCTGGGCAACGGCTTCATGATCGACAAGGGCGGCAAAAAGCCGCTGCTCATCGGCGGCGGCGCGGGCATCGCGCCCATGTACGGGCTGGGGCGCGTGCTGCTCGAAAGAGGCGTTGAGCCGACGGTCGTGCTGGGCTTCAACACGCGCGAGGAAATCTTCTACAAGCGCGAGATGGAAGCGGCCGGACTGAATGTGGTCGTCTGCACGGCCGACGGCAGCTTCGGCAAAAAGGGCTATCCCAGCGACGTCATGGGCGAGCTCGATCACGATTACTTCTACGCCTGCGGCCCCGAGGCGATGTTCCGCGCCATCGAGGCGGCCGCGCGCACGTCCGGCCAGTACAGCTTCGAGGAGCGCATGGGCTGCGGCTTCGGCGCGTGCATGGGCTGCACCTGCCGCACAAAATACGGCAACAAGCGCATCTGCAAAGACGGCCCCGTGCTGATGAGGGAGGAAGTCATATGGTAAATACCCGCGTTTCGCTGAACGGCATCACTCTGGACAACCCGGTCATCGCGGCCAGCGGCACATTCGGCTACGGCCATGAGTTCGCCGAGCTGTACGACATCAACTGTCTGGGCACGTTCTCATTCAAGGGCACGACCCGCGAGCCGCGCTACGGCAACCCCACCCCGCGCATCGCCGAATGCCCGTCCGGCCTGATCAACGCCATAGGCCTTCAGAATCCGGGCATCGACAATGTCATCAGCGAGGAAATTCCGAAGATCCGCCAGTGCTTCCGCAAGCCGGTGATCGCCAACATCAGCGGCTTTTCCGAGGATGAGTATATCGAGTGCGTCGAAAAGATCGACGCCTGCCCCGAGGTCGGCTGGATCGAGATCAACATCAGCTGCCCCAACGTTCACGGCGGCGGCATGGCCTTCGGCACCACGCCCGAAGCCGCCGCGCGCATAACGCGCATTGTGCGCCGCGCGACGAATAAGCCGCTGTGGATCAAACTCTCCCCCAACGTGACCGACGTCGCCGCCATTGCCCGCGCCTGCGAGAGCGAAGGCGCCGACGCGATCAGCCTCATCAACACCATCATGGGCATGCGCATCGACCTCAAAACGCGCCGCCCTGCCGTGGCCGGCGTCACCGGCGGCCTGTCGGGCGAGGCGATTCGCCCGGTCGCGCTGCGCATGGTCTATCAGGTCTACGAGGCGGTCAAAATTCCGGTCGTCGGCATCGGCGGCGTTTCCTGCGCGGAGGACGTGCTGGAAATGATGCTGGCCGGCGCGACGGCGGTTCAGGTGGGCGCGGCCAATCTGGTCAACCCGTTCGCCTGCCGCGACATCGTGCGGGATCTGCCCGCCGTCATGGAAAAATACGGCGTTACGACACTCACCGACATCATAGGAGGCGCGCACTGATATGGGCAAGGACGTTATCGTCGCCTGCGATTTCGCGGGACGCAGGCAGGTTTTTGACTTTCTGGATCAGTTCACCGATAAAAAGCCGTATCTCAAGATCGGCATGGAGCTGTTCTATGCCGAAGGGCCGCAGATCGTGCGCGACATCAAGGCGCGCGGCCATAAGATATTCCTCGACCTCAAGCTGTGCGACATTCCCAACACCGTGAAAAAGAGCATGGCCGTGCTGAGCGGGCTGGACGTGGACATGACCAATCTGCACGCCTTCGGCACCGCCGACATGATGCGCGCCGCGCTTGAGGGGCTGACCCGCCCGGACGGCACGCGCCCGCTGCTCATCGCCGTGACGCAGCTCACATCCACCACCGAGGAGCGCATGAAAAACGAGCTGTACATAGACCGGCCGCTCGACGAGGTTGTGCTGGGCTATGCGCAGAACGCCCGCGCCGCCGGTCTGGACGGCGTGGTCTGCTCGCCGCTTGAGGCGGGCAAGGTTCACGCGGCCTGCGGCGCGTCCTTCCTCACCGTCACGCCCGGCGTGCGCTTTGCCGGCGGCGACGTGGGCGATCAGGCGCGCGTGACCACGCCCGAGCGCGCCCGCGAGCTGGGCAGCGATTACATCGTCGTCGGCCGTCCGATCACTGCCGCGGCTGATCCCGTGGCCGCCTACGAGCGCTGCCTGCGCGAATTTGTGCTGTAAAATCCACTTTTTCATCAGAAAGGACATATACAAAATGAAAGAACTCATCGCCCGCGATCTCCTCTCCATCGGCGCGGTTTTCCTGCGTCCCGAAGAACCCTTCACCTGGGCCAGCGGCATCAAGAGCCCGATCTACTGCGACAACCGCCTGACCCTGACCGCCCCCGCCGTGCGCAACGACGTTGAAAACGGCCTTGTCGAGCTGATTCGGCGTGAATATCCGGACGCACAGGTGCTGATGGGCACATCGACCGCCGGCATCGCCCACGCCGCCATCGCCGCGCACATCATGGGGCTGCCGATGGGCTATGTGCGCTCCGGCGCGAAAGATCACGGCCGCAACAATCGCATTGAGGGCAAGCTCGAGGCGGGTCAGCGCGTCGTCGTCGTCGAGGATCTGATCTCGACGGCGGGCAGCGCGCTGGACGTTGTGGAAGCGCTGCGCGAGGCGGGCGCTGATGTGCTGGGCATCGCCAGCCTGTTCACCTACGGCATGAAGAAGGGCATTGACCGCATGGCGGCCGCAAACGTGCGCAACGTCTCGCTGACCGATTTCGACACCGTGGCGGCCGTGGCGGCGCGGGACGGACTGATCCAGAGCGGCGACGTGTCCCGCCTGCTCGCCTTCCGCGATCACCCCGAGGATGAAAGCTGGATCGGAGGCAAAAACGCATGAGAAACCTCATCGACATACTCGATCTGTCCACCGAAGAAATCAGTTCTCTGATCGGCAGGGCGAACGACATCATTGCCCATCCTGAGGTTTATCGCGAAAAATGCCGCTACAAAAAGCTGGCGACGCTGTTTTTCGAGCCCTCCACCCGCACGCGGCTGAGCTTTGAAGCCGCCATGTACGAGCTGGGCGGGCAGGTGCTGGGCTTCTCGGAGGCGTCGTCCTCGTCCGCATCGAAGGGCGAAAGCGTCGCCGACACCGTGCGCGTCGTGGGCGGCTATGC
>CAKUAV010000213.1 GCA_934636425.1 uncultured Clostridia bacterium | reverse complement strand
GTGAAGAGAGTCCAGAGAGTCGAAGACTCTTTGGCGCAGTCTGGGGCGCGTAGCCCCAGCGTACTCCCCGCGGAAAGACTCGCAAGGCCAATGCGATTGCGCAAAGACGCACAAGCGCTGCCAACCTCCGTAACCCCGTTCCCCCGTCCCCGTCGAGATCGCCTGCAAGAAACGCCCAAACCCGAAGTGAACCCACAAAGGCAGATAACCGCGCCGACGCATCGAGAACGCACAAATGGCGATCTCGACCCGGCGGAATAGAAACGAAGCATATCGCAAGCCGTCCTGTTTGTCGCAATGCGTCAAACAGCAGGCGTGAGCCGAGGGTAAGTGCCCCGCCAGAGCCGCATCGCCGAACGCGAGCCAATGGCAAAGCGCCGCGACAGAGCCGCATCGCTGAACATGCGCCAATGGCAAAGCGCCGCGACAGAAACGCATCGCTGAACATGCGCCAATGACAAAGCGCCGCGACAGAAACGCAATGGACGGACGCGCGCCAATGGCAAAACGCCGCAGCAGGAACACATCGCCGAGCGCGCACTGAGGACAAGCGCCGCGACAGAGACGCAATGGACGGACGCGCGCCAATGGCAAAACGCCGCAGCAGGAACACATCGCCAAGCACATCCATCCCCGCACCTTAATTCCGCATTCCGCATTTTCCCCCGCCGTTCCCCCGCGCGCACAAACGCCTGTGCCGGAGCTAAAACCGGCCAGCGCAAACGCCGCGCCGGCGCACAATTCACGAACCTGTGAAACGAACCGGCGCATCGCCGCGTCAGCGCGCACCCGCGCCTTGATTGGAAGCTCGACGCCGACATTTATGGGGCAGGAAATCGCGGGAGGCGGCAGGAAATGCGGCGCGTGTGTCGAATAGATGCAGTAGAAAACGACGAAGGGGAGAGCGTCCATGGAGATGGATTTGAAATATTGCCGCCGCACCGATCTGATTGAGCTGATCGGCACGCAGCGCCGCACGATCGAGCTGCTCAAGAGCGAAAACGCCGAGCTGCGCAGGGCGCTCGAGACGGGCGATGCGCCGGAATCCGCGCCCGCTGCTACCGATGAGGCGCCGGTCGACGAGGCGTCTGCCGACGCGCCGCTCGAGAGCGAGCCGGTTGAAGAAAACGAGGCGACCGCGCCGGACGAAATCGTGACGGCGGCGGCGCTGGCCGAGGTGCTGCGTCGGCTGGACGGCATGCAGAGCGAGGATGCGCGGCGCGCGCACGAATTGGAGCGCGAGAATGCCGAGCTGCGCGCGCGGCTGGAGCAAACGCAGACGGCCTGCGGCGAGACGGGCAATCTGGCCGAGGCGGCGCTGAGCGTGAGCGGCGTGTTCGAGAGCGCCCAGCGCGCGGCCGAGCGCTATCTGGCCGACATAAAGAGCGCGCGCGGCGATGCGGACGCGATTCTGGCCTCGGCGCGCGAACAGGCGGCGCAAATTGAGCGCGATGCGCAGGACAGGGCGACCGCACGCGAGCAGGCCGCCGACGCGTCCATCCGCACCCGGGAAGCCGAATTCCAGAAACGCTGCAGCTGCGTCGTCAACAGCTATGAGGCCCTACGCAAGCTCATAGGCACCTAGGCCGGCAGTGCCCGCTTCCACTTGCTGCCGCGCAGTAATACACGACCTGCCTGACCATAGGTTAGAGTCAGGCATGTCTCCGATTGTGCGAGTTGGTAATATCGCAATACAGCCCGACCCGCCCGGCCAGCCGCAGTGCGGCCTCCACACCGCTTCGCGCACGCAACCCGACTCCGCGCCGCTTGAGGGCGGCTCGAGTCTGGACGTTTGAGCGAGTTGGTAACATCGCAATACAGCCCGACCTGACCGGCCATAAATCAGAGCCGGTCAGGTCTTTCCGTGTACCCGGGTGACGGCGGCGAATCCGCACCACCCCAACCCCGCCGCAGCGTGAAGAGAGTCCAGAGAGGCGGCAGTGCCGCTTCCACATTCGACTCTTTGGCGCAGCCTGGGGTGGCCGCAGTGCGGCTTCCACATTTAGCCCCAACGTACTTCCCCGCGGAAAACGCCGCAAAGCCAATACGCCCGCGCAAAAGAGTACAACGGCCGCGCCGCCAGCCCCGTTCCCCGCGTCCCCGGCAACCCGTCGAGATCGCCAGAAATAAACGGCTCAACTCGAAGTGAACCCACAAAGGCAGATAACCGCGCCGACACATCGAGAACGCGCGAATGGCGATCTCGACCCGGCGGAATAGAAACGAAGCATATCGCAAGCCGTCCTGTTTGTCGCCATGCGGCAAACAGCAGGCGTGAACCGAGGCAAAACGCCGCGACAGGAACGCATCGCCGGGCACGCGCGAGGGCAAGCGCCGCGACAGAAACGCATCGCCGGGCGCGCTCATCCCCTGCGCCCCAATTCCGCATTCCGAATTTTCCACCGCCATTCCCCGTGCCCCAATTCTGCATTCCGAACTCCGCATTCCGAATTTCCCCCACCGTTCCCTGCACCTCAATTCCGCATTTCGAATTTCCCCCGCCGCCCGTTCTCCGCGCGCACCAACGCCTGTGCCGGAGCTAAAACCGGCCAGTACAAGCGCCGCGCCGGCTGACAATTCACGAACATATGAAAACCATCGGCGCAGCGCCGCGTCAGCGCGGTACTCTGCGGCAAAAAGCGGCGGTTTTTGTGCGGCGGTCTTGAAATGTGAACGAAACTATGCTATAATGGGCTCAAAGAATGGCATTGAGCGCCGCGAGCAGCGCCGCGCCCGGCAGACCCAGCGCGCCGACCAGGAGCGCCGAAAGCGGCGTGAGCGGCAGCGCATAGTTCACCAGCGCACCGAAGCGGTTGACGATCAGCAGCGCCAGCGCGCCCAGCAGGCTGCCCGCCATCAGCCGCCACATCAGCCGCATGGGCGCAAGCAGCAGCCAGCCGATCAGATACAGCAGCGTCAGCCCCAGCGCAAAGGCCACAATCAGTTCCCACGAAATCACGGCGCGTCCCCCCTCCCGTCTGCCCCAGTCTACGCGGCACGGCGGCCGGGTATGCGCAAAAACCGGAAGGAGTTTGTTGTCGATGAGTATTTCTGTTAAGCCGTTCGGGCATCTGCCTTGCGGATGCGAGGCCAAATTGTACACCATGACCAACAAGAGCGGTGCGTCCGTCTCAGTGACCAACTACGGCGGCATACTGGTGAGCATTGTCGTGCCGGACAAAGACGGCGAGCTGGGCGACGTGCTGCTGGGCTATGACAGCGTCGAGGGCTATGCGCCGGTCAATCCGGGCTATCTGGGCGCGCTGATCGGCCGCTACGCCAACCGCATACACAACGGCCGCTTCCCGTTCCACGGCGAGACGATACAGCTGGCACGCAACTCCAACGGCCAGCATCTGCACGGCGGCGACGTGGGCTTCAACGCAAAGGTCTGGGATGTCGAGACGCGTGAAAGCGCAGACGGCGACGCGCTGGCGCTCTCGCTGGTGAGCGCGGACGGCGAGGAGAATTATCCCGGCGAGCTGCGCGTGACTGTGACCTATTCGTGGAACGACCGCTGCGAGCTGGCGCTTCATTACGAGGCGGTTTCCGACAAGGACACGATATGCAATCTGACCAACCACGCCTATTTCAACCTCGAGGGCGACGCGTTCGGCACTGTGGCTGGCCACAGCGTGCGCATTGACGCCGATCGCTTCACGCCGATGGACAGCGACAGCATTCCGACCGGCGAGCTGCGCGACGTGACGGGCACGCCGTTCGATCTGCGCGCGGGCAAGCTGCTTTCGGACGGCTTTGCGTGCGCGGCGGATGACGAGCAGCTGACGTTTGGTCAGGGCTACGACCACAACTTTGTGCTGAACGGCTCGGGCATGCGCGTCATTGCCGAGGTGAGCGCGCCGGTGAGCGGGCGCGTGATGCGCGTTTCGACCGATCTGCCCGGCGTGCAGCTCTACACCGGCAATATGATCGACTGCTTCAAGCCGGGCAAGTGCGGGCGTGTCTATCAGAAGCGCGACGCGCTGTGTCTGGAGACGCAGTTCTTCCCGGACACGCCCAACCACCCCGACTTCCCCAGCTGCGAGCTGAAGAAGGGCGAAAAATACGACCACACGACCGTATTCGCCTTTTCAGCCAAATAAACCCGGCAGGCTGTGCCTGCTTCCTCTCCGCTTCGCGCACGCAACCCGACTCCGCGCCGCTTGGGGGCGGCTCGAGTCTGGACGATTGTGCGTGTAGGTATCAT
>CAKUAV010000212.1 GCA_934636425.1 uncultured Clostridia bacterium | reverse complement strand
GAGAGTCCAGAGAGTCGAAGACTCTTTGGCGCAGTCTGGGGCGGCCGCAGTGCGGCTTCCACATTTAGCCCCAGCGTTCTCCCCGCGGAAAGCATTACAAGGCCAATGCGCCCGCGCAAAAGCGCACAAAGGCTGCGCCGCCAGCCCTGTTTTCCCGTACCCCGTTCCTCGTTCCTCGTGTCCCCGGTACCCCCGTCGGGATCGCCACAAATAAACGGCCAAACCCGAAGTGAACCCGCCAAGGCAGATAACCGCACCAACGCCGCGAGAACGCACGAATGGCGATCTCGACCCGGCGGAATAGAAACGCAAGATATCGCAAGCCGTCCTGTTTGGCGCAAGGCGTCAAACAGCAGGCGTGAACCGAGGATAAAACATTTCGACAGAAACGATAAGTCGGGCGCGAACCGAGGGCAAAGCCGCGACGCAATGCCAGCACGGACATAAACCGAAGTCAAAACGCGGCAACAGAATTGCAAGGCCGGACGCGAACCAAGGGCAAAGCCGCGACGTAACGCCAGCACGGACATAAACCGAAGTCAAAACGCGACGACAGAAACGATAAGCCGGGCGCGAATCGAGGGCAAAGCCGCGACGCAATGCCAGCGCGGACATAAACCGAAGGCAAAACGCGACAACAGAATCGCAAGGCCGGGCGCGAACCGAGGGCAAAGCCGCGACGTAACGCCAGCACGGACATAAACCGAAGTCAAAACGCGGCAACAGAATTACAAGGCCGGGCGCGAACCGAGGGCAAAACACCCCGCCAGAACCGCAAACAATGCATAAATCGATGGCAAACTGCCCTCAACCGAACCGTATCGCCGGACGCAAACCAATGGCACATCGTCTCGACAGAACCGCACCGCTCCGCCGCCCGACCCCCGCGCGCACAAACGCCTGTGCCGGGACTGAATCCGGCAGGCGCTTATCGCCGCGCCGGCCAGCGAGTCACGATCATATGGAACGGAACAGCGCATCGCCGCGTCAGCGCGGACAGGCGGCCGCATTGCCGGCGACTGCGGCTGCGCTGAAAAACCGCTTTACGGCGCGGCGCAATCGTGCTATAATGGCTGTAATTAGAACATACGAGCGCAAAACGCGCGGGGAGGCCGCATGAACGCACTCATTCAGACATATCCGCTGCCCTTTGCATTGATTCTGGCGCTGCTGGCCGCGCTGATCGTCCTGCTGGCGATGAACGCGCGGCTTCGGAAGATGCAGCGCGCGCTGCGGGGACGCATTATTGAATCGGAGCGAACGATCACCGCCCAGCAGGCGCAGCTTGCCGAGACGGTCAATTCCGTATTGCAGATGAGCGTAAACAGCACGCAGTCCAGCGAGATGCGCGCCCAGCAGCTCGCCGACCGGCTGGAGACGCGCCTGAGCGGCATTGCCGAGAGCAACGAGCGGCGGCTGGACGATATGCGCCGCCTGATCGACGAGCAGCTCTCCGGCACGCTCGAAAAGCGGCTGGGTCAGTCGTTCCAGCAGGTCAGCCGCCAGCTCGAGCAGGTCTACAAGGGGCTGGGCGAAATGCAGACGCTGGCCGGCGGCGTGGGCGATCTCAAGAAGGTGCTCACCGGCGTGAAGACGCGCGGCATATGGGGCGAGATTCAGCTCGGGCGGCTGCTGGGCGATACGCTGGCCGAGGGGCAGTATCTGGAAAACACGCCGGTCGTGCCCGGCTCGAGCGAGCGCGTGGAGTTCGCCGTGCGCCTGCCCGGCCGCGACGGCGCGGGGCTGCTGCTGCCCATAGACAGCAAGTTTCCGCTGGACGCGTTCCGCCACCTCATCGACGAGAGCGAGACCGGCGACAAGGCGCGCGCCGATAAGGCGGCTCTGCTGCTCCAGCGCGCCGTGCTCGATCAGGCGAAGAAGATCAGCGAGAAATATGTCAAGCCGCCGTACACGACCGATTTCGCGCTGATGTTTCTGCCCATAGAGAGCCTGTACGCCGAGGTCATGCGCCGCGAAAGCCTGGCCGAGGAGGCGCGCGTGCGCTTTCATGTGGTGATCGCAGGCCCCTCGACGCTTTCGGCGCTCTTAAACAGCCTGTCGCTGGGCTTCCGCACGCTGTCCATCGAGCAGCGCACCGGCGAGGTGTGGCAGCTGCTGGGCACGCTGCGCGGCGAGTTTCTGCGCTTTGGCGACACGCTCGAGCGCATGCGCCAGCGCCTCGATCAGGCCACGGGCGAGCTGGACACCGCCACCGCCCGCAGCCGCGCCATCACGCGCCGCCTAAACGAGCTGGAGGATCTCTCGCCGGAGAAGGACGGCGGGGGACGGTAAATATTCGCCGGGGATGGTGAGAGCGCATGATTTTTCTGCGCGGCGTTTCAATCGACGCCCGGCGCGGGGCGTATCCGTTCAACAGCGCTTCTCTCGTGCCGCTCCATATGGCGTTCACATCGCCGGTTACGATCATCGTGGGCGACAACGGCAGCGGAAAATCGACGCTGCTTGAAGCGCTGGCGCGGGCGCTGCGTCTGCCGGCGATCGGGCTGGACGACGCAGCGCGCGATCAGACGCTCAGCGGACTTGATCCGTTGGCAGACGCAATGAAGCTGCGCTTTTCTGTGCGCACGCGGCGCGGCTTTTTTCTGCGCGCGGAGGATTTTTTCGGCTTTACGCGGCGCGTATCGGCCATGCAGGCCGAGCTGCGCGGCGATCTGGAGCGCGTCAGGCGGGACTATGCGGACAAGTCGGCGTTCACACAGGGGCAGGCGCGCATGGCCTATGAATCGTCGCTGTCCGGCCTGGAGGGGCGCTATGGCGAAAATCCCGACGCCTGCTCACACGGCGAAGCGTTCCTCAATCTGTTTTCGTCGCGGCTGACGGGGAAGGGGCTGTATCTGCTCGACGAGCCGGAAGCGCCGCTTTCGCCGCTGCGCCAATTGACGCTGTGCGCGATGATCCTCGAGCGGCAGGCGGACAGCCAGTTCATCATTGCGACGCACTCGCCGATTCTCATGGCGCTGCCGGGCGCGGTGATCTGGAGCTTTGACAGCGCGCCGGCGCATCCATGCGCGTATGAAGAGCTGGAATCGGTCGCGCTGCTGCGGGATTTTTTGAACGCGCCCTCGCGGTTCATGGAGCGGCTGTCGGAGTGAGCGGGTTTCGTGCGCTGGCCGATGCCGCGTCGCGCTGGCGCGAAGAGGCGTGAGTGCGGATTGTATGATCGTGAATTGTCAGCCGGCGCGGCGTTTGTGCTGGCCGGATTCAGTCCCGGCACAGGCGTTTGTGCGCGCGGGGGAACGGCGGAGCAATTCGGAATGCGGAGTTTGGAATGCGAAATAGAAGCGCGATGGGCGCATGGAGAAACGGCGTCGTCCGGCCATTGCGGAAAACCCCTTCCACACGCTGCGTTTCATGTTTCGTTCGATACGCGTACAGGCCTCTGGAAATCTATTGCAGCGTTTTGCTCGTCTCACGCCTGCTGTTTGACACTGAGCGCCAGACAGGACGGCTTGCGACAGGCTGCATTTCTATTCCGCGCGGGTCGGGATTGCCTTAGTACGTTCTCGGATGGTGCGGGGTTATCGTGCATATTGGGTTTACTTCAGGTTTGTCCGTTTCTTTATGGCGATCCCGACGGGGAACGATCGGAGCCGCGTATACGACAAGGAACGCCGTGTTGGGTGGGCGTTCCTTTTGATATGGTTATGGTTTGCCCTTCGATATGATACCGCGGGGAGAACGCTGGGGCTGAAATGTGGAAGCCGCACTGCGGCCGCCCCAGACTGCGCCAAAGAGTCAAAAGTGGAAGCGGCACTGCCGCCTCTCTGGACTCTCTTCTTTTGATTCGCGGCAAAGTACCTCTTGCCAACCTCGCAATAACTGCTATCCCCGAACTGCCGTACTCACGCCCCGCAATACCCGGGTACACGGAAAGACCTGACCGGCTCTGATTTATGGCCGGTCAGGTCGGGCTGTATAGCGATCATACCAACATGCTCCAACGTCCAGACTCGAAGCGCCCCCAAGCGCTGAAGAGTCGGGTTGCACGCGCGAAGCGGAGAGGAAGCCGCACTGCGGCCGCCTCCAAACCTGCGCCAAGGAGACTGGTCTCCCTAGACTCTCTTCATTTGACTCGCGGCAGAGTGCGTCTTACGCTGGGAAGCCATCTGCGCTTTACCAACCTCGCAATAACTGCTATCCCCGAACTGCCGTACTCACGCCCCGCAATACCCGGGTACACGGAAAGACCTGAC
>CAKUAV010000211.1 GCA_934636425.1 uncultured Clostridia bacterium | reverse complement strand
GCTCGAGGGGGGTGAAACCCTCCCGAATTTTCACCGGCAGCGTGTGCGATGAGGGTGAGACGACTTTTTGCGGCGGGAAATCCCATTTCCAGAGAAAAAAGGAGAGGGCGGCACACGGCTGGGAGCTTGCATATCCGTTCACCAGCCTGTTAGGACATTTTTGACGAGCAGAAAGCCGCATTTATGAGCAGCTCCAGACTGTCGAAAAACCTTCGCAGAGCTCGAGTGGGTTGAAACCCTCCTGAATTTTCGCCAGCAGCGTGTGCGATGAGGGTGAGACGACTTTTGCGGCGGAAAATCCCATTTCCAGAGCAAAAAGGAGAGGGCGGCACACGGCTGGGAGCTTGCATATCCGTTCACCAGCCTGTTAGGATATTTTGACGAGGTGAAGCCGCATTTGCGCGCGGCTTCCTGCCCGTGGCCGGATCATTCTGCCGCGCGTCCCGCCGGGGCGCTTATCCGATGCGCCGTCATATGATCATGCCGCCGTTTACGCCCAGTATCTGCCCCGTGATGAACGACGCCTCGTCCGAGCAGAGATAAGCGACGGCGCGGGCGACGTCCTCAGGCGTGCCGATGCGCTCGAGCGGCGTTTCGTCGCGCAGCGCGGCGCGGGTTTCCTCGTCCAGCTCGGCGTTCATGTCGGTGTCGATCACGCCGGGACAGACGCAGTTGACGCGCACGCCCGACGGGCCGACCTCCTTGGCCAGCGCCTTGGTCAGGCCGATGACGGCGGCCTTCGCGGCGGAATAGGCCACCTCGCACGACGCGCCCACCTGCCCCCACATGGAGGACACATTGACGATCGCGCCGCGCTTTTCGCCGATCATGGCGTTCAGCACGGCCTGCGTGCAGTTGAACACGCCGTCCACGTTGACGGCGAACATATGCCGCCAGTCCTGCTGGGTGAGGTCGGTGAACAGCCTGATCTGCGCGATGGCGGCGTTGTTGACCAGCGCGTCTATGCGGTGGCGGCGGCGCAGAATGTCGCCGACAACCTCGTCCACGCGCGCCCTGTCGGTCACGTCGCACAGGAAGTATTCCACGTCGCAGCCCTCTGCGCGCAGAGCGTCCACAAGCGCTTTGGCCGCATCCTCCCGCGCGCGGCAGAGAAAGGCCACGCGCCAGCCGCTGCGCGCAAACAGCTCCACGCAGGCGCGCCCGATGCCGCGCGAGCCGCCGGTGATCAGTATGGTTTTGCTCATGAAATTTTCGCCTCCTGCCATAATGATAAGCCAGAAGGGCGTTTCTGTCAAAGGGCAGTTGGGAAAATTCTGATTTCGTCTTGCAAAAAGGGGAGGCATGATGTATAATACAGTTACACCGATGAAGAGGGAGAGTAACCGGCGCGGCGGTTTTCAGCGAGCTGCGGACAGTGCGAGCGCGGCGACAGAGCACGGCGGCGAATGGGCCTTTGAGGGCGCACCGAGGGACGGCCGACAGGTCTTTCTCAGGCTGCGACGCGAGCCTCGCGTTAAGGGGCGCAGGCGTGATGGCGTCATGTTGAATATCGGGGTGGCACAGAGTCGGCACCTGTCCCGGATGGGGATGGGCGCCTGTTTTTTGTCTCGGATTTCCACGACGCGGCAAAGAGTGAAATGGGAGGAATTTACAATGGAACAGCAGACTCAGGTCGAACGCAAAAAGAGGCTCTTCAGCGGCATACAGCCCACAGGCACGCTCACGCTGGGCAACTACATCGGCGCGCTGCGCAATTTCAAGCTCCTGGAGGATCAGTATGACTGCCTGTTCTCGGTGGTCGATCTGCACGCGCTGACCGTGCGGCAGGATCCCGCGCAGCTGCGCAAAAACTGCCTGAAGGTCATGAGCCTGTTTCTGGCCGTCGGCCTTGATCCCGACAAGAGCCTGATCTATTTCCAGAGCCACGTTTCCGGCCATGCCGAGCTGGGCTGGATACTCGACTGCATCACCTATATGGGCGAACTGTCCCGCATGACGCAGTTCAAGGACAAATCCGCAAAGCACGCCGACAACATAAACGCCGGCCTGTTTACCTATCCCTCGCTGATGGCGGCCGATATTCTGCTCTATCAGAGCGACATGGTGCCCATCGGCGCGGATCAGAAGCAGCATCTCGAGCTGGCGCGCAATCTGGCCGAGCGCTTCAACAGCGTCTACGGCGATACATTCGTCGTGCCGGACGGCTATTTCCCCAAGGTGGGCGCGCGCATCATGTCGCTGCAGGAGCCTACGCGCAAGATGTCCAAGTCCGATCCGGAGGACACCTACATCGCGCTGCTCGACGAGCCGAACATCATCCGCAAGAAGCTGCGCCGCGCGCAGACCGACTGTGACAATTCCGTGGTGTTCGATCCCGAAAACAAGCCGGGCATATCGAACCTCATGAGCATACTTTCCGCCGTGACCGGCAGGAGCATGGACGAAATCACCGCCGAATACGACGGCAGGGGATACGGCGTGTTCAAGGACGCCGTGGCCGACGCGGTGATCGCCGAGCTGGAGCCGATTCAGGCGCGCTATGCGAAGATTTCCGCCGACAAGGCCTATCTGGGCGAGGTCATGACGAAGAACGCCGAGCGCGCAAACGCCGTGGCGCAGCGCACGCTGCTCAAGGTGCGCCGCAAGGTCGGCCTGGCCGCGCTGAAGCTGTAATTGCGGTAAACTTGCGAAATAAATGTGAACTCTGCCGCCGCCCTCTTTACAGGCGCGGCCGGACGGGTTATAGTGGACATATGAGGTGAACGCGTATGAAAATCGCCGTCTTCGGCGCGGCTGGGGACAGCTTCGACGCGCCGGTCTGCGACGAGGCGCGCCGCTTCGGGCAGATGCTGGGCGAGCGCGGCCATGCGCTGATATTCGGCGGCGGCCGCTGGGGCGTGATGGGCGCAGCGGCCCGCGGGGCGCATGAGGCGGGCGCGAGGGTGACCGGCGTGATTCCCGAAAAGCTGCGCGACGCGGAGGGCGTGTTCGAGCGGTGCGACGAGGTGATCGTCACGCGCGATCTGCGCGAGCGCATGGAGCGCATGGCGGATCTCTCGGACGGCTTCTGCGTGATGCCCGGGGGCTTCGGCACGCTGTACGAGCTCTTTGAGGCGCTGACGCTCAACAACCTCGGCTATTGCGAAAAGCCGGTGGTGATCGTCAATGCGTTTGGCTACTATGATCGTCTGAACGACTTTTTCGAGGAGATGTTCCGGCGGGGCGGCGCAAAGGAACGCTGCCGCGCGGCCTATGCGTTTGCATCGGACGCCGCCGAGGCCATGCGCCTTTTTGAAAAAGCCTGCGGAGAGGAGAAATGACCATGGTTTTATACAGTGATAAGGACTATGCCGACACGAAGCGCGCGATCACCGTGCGCAGCGTTCTTGCGGCGCTGATTCTTGCGGCGGCGGCGGCGCTGCTGGCGCTCTTTGTCACGGCGTGGCGCAGCGTGACGCTGGCCATGCTGGCGAGCGGCCTGGGCGGGGCGCTGTTCTACTTCTACTTTGCGACGCAGCTGATGCCCTGGGTGCGCTACGGCCTGTATCAGAAGGACATTCGCCGCGGCCGCGCGCACGATATGGACTGCCGGTTCGTGTCGATTTCCAGCGCAGAGCGCATGAGCGACGGCGTGGCGTTCCGCGAGATGGTCATTCGTCTGGACGGCGCGAAGAACGCCGACAACGAGCGGCTGCTGTTCTGGGATGCGGACAAGGCGCTGCCGCCGCTTGAAAAGGAGCAGCCGCTGCATATCCGCGCGTTCGGCAATTACATCATCGCGCTGGACGTCAAATAGAGAGGGGCCTTCCAATATGGAGGAAAAGTGCGTGCTGGTCTGCGTTACCGGCCAGAAAACGTGCGAGCGGCTGATCCGGGAGGGCAGCCGGCTGGCGATCGAGCGCGAGCTTGAGCTGTCGGTCGTGCACATTGCCAGACCCGGCGCGGAGCTGCTGGGCAACGTCTCCGAGGCCGAGGCGCTGGAATATCTGTTTCAGGTCTCAACGGAGTACGGCGCGGCCATGACGGTCATCCGCTCGGACGAGGTGGTCAAAACCGTCGAAACCCACGCCCGCCGCGTCGGCGCGGCCGTGATGGTGCTGGGCGCGCCCAGAGCCGGTCAGCGCGACATGACCGCCGACATGAAAAAGCATATGCCCGATATGGATTTTCACATCGTCTATACGGATTAGCGAGCGGGCGCGGAGGTGAAAAAGCGATCATCTCCGCGCCTTTTTTGCGGCTTATTTTTCCTCGGGCGGCGCGGCGGCTGTCGGGAATGGCATTCCGTGGATTTCAAACGCGCATCGTCTATACGGATTAGCGAGCGGGCGCGGAGGTGAAAAAGCGATCATCTCCGCGCCTTTTTTGCGGCTTATTTT
>CAKUAV010000210.1 GCA_934636425.1 uncultured Clostridia bacterium | reverse complement strand
TTCAAGCGCCTTTCAGGGAAAAACGCCCGCGCCAGAGTCGGCAGATGCGAAACAGAGCAGCCGGTTTTCAGCGCCCGTTTACCGCGTGCGGCGCGGCCGAGCGAAGCGGCCTGTCGAACTCCAGCACCTCGCGCCCCATCCAGCCGGCGTTTTGATATTCGGGCAGATTGGGCATGACCTTGCGCAGCAGCGTCGCCGTCTCCGTATGCAGGCAGCGGCAGCGCTCGTACGCCGCGCCGTTCCAGCACGAGCCGGCCGCCTTGCCGATCTCCCGCAGATAGTCCGGCAGATGATCCCACGTCGTGGCCATGAAACCGAACGCGCCGATGCTGTCGGCCGCTGCGCCCAGCGCCTCGTTGTTCCTGTGGCCGTCCCACGGGCAGAGCAGCGTGTCAAAGCCCGCCTTCATGAAATGCTCCGCCGTGGGCGCGTCCGGCTCGGTGACGTCGTACTGCCAGTCCGCGATCACAATGCGCCGATCCAGCTTGGGCAGCACCTCGTGCGTGCGCTGATCGCTCTGCGAGGAGGCCATGTTCGGGCTCGGCCATGCGGCCGCGTCCAGCAGCTGATCGCCCCATATGATCGGCCTGCGCCCCGCCCGCCCCAGCTCCTCGGCCAGGCCGTTCAGATAGTCGGCCAGCATGGCGCGGCCGTCCCTGGCGGCGCACAGCGGGCAGGTCGCGTAGGAATAGGATTCGTCGCAGCCCAGATGAAAGTAGCGCCCCTCGCCGCACAGCTCGATCAGCTCGCGGCGCATGGCGCGCAGCAGCGCCAGCGTGTCGGGATTGGACAGACACCACGTCCAGCCGTCCGGCTCGAAAAGCAGCGCCTTCTGCGGATTCTGATCCAGCACGACGTGCTTTCCATAGCAGCAGCGGCTCTGGCTGGCGTGCCCCAGATGGTTGAGCATCGGAATCGGCTCCATGCCCAGATCGTGAATCAGCCTGATCAGCGGGCGAATCTCATCCTTGCCGTACGCCTGATCCGGCCAGCTCAGCTCGGGCATCACGTCGTATCTGAGCGACCCCCAGAACTCCAGCACGACGTGCGTAAACTTCATCAGCCCGGCCAGCCGAATGGCCTTTTCGAGCAGAACCAGCGTCGTTTCCGGGAATACGCACAAGTGAATGGCGCGCATCCCGCGAATCGCCGGATGATCGTGGATTTCGGCCTCGGGCAGCGCGCCCTCAAAGCCGCCCTCCGCGCGCAGCGGCACGATCAGCTGAAGCAGCGTGAGCAGCGCGTGCCACAGCCCCGCCGCGCTTTCGCCGCGCAGAAACGCGCCCTCGCGCGTCACGCTCAGCGCGTATTCGTCCTCGTCGCGCAGCGGGGGACAGACGTTCCCGCCCGCGCACAGCACGGCGCAGTTTGCGTCCAGCGTGTCGTCGCTCACCACGGTCAGCGCGCCCATGCGCAGCGTAAAGCGGCTCCACAGCCCCTTGTACTCGGCGATCATGCCGTCGCTCAGCGCGGCGTTTAAGCGCAGCACGGCGCTCTCGCCCAAGCGCAGCTCGCCCGCGCCGCTCACGACCGACGCGGGACGGGGAATGACATTTCGCAGAATCATAGCTTCTTCCCTCCGATTGACTTTTTTCCTGCCAACAATATACACGCATTTCGCCGCCGCGTCAATACGAACGGCGCAGAAAGTCCTCAGCATATCCGGCGTGCGTTTCAAAAAGTTGGGAATGCAGGCTCTCCATGTTTTTTAGCCGCCGAATTTCCGAGCCCGCGCCGGATATGAAATCCGAAGGCATGGCGGGACTGAATCGAGGCTTCGAGCTTGATGGGCGCAAAACAATCTCCGCTCTCATGGCCAAAGACAGCGCACGCGCAGCCACCCCGGCCAGTTTTTCGAGCGCAACAATCGTCCCGCGCCCGCCGCGTCGCCGGGCACGACTAAAGCTCGAGAGAGCTCCGGCCTTCTCGCGCTCTCCAATGCTTCTTCGACAGTCTGACAGCGCGCATTTTTTTCGAAAAAAGACCGCCCGCAGTCAAAAAAGCGCGCGATATTTTCAGCATTTTTTGTCGTGACAAATTTCGCGCCATGTGCTATAATGAGTGAGAAAAAATTCACGCAGGAGGGTTAACGACGATGCAGACGTATCATGTGGACGGACACGCAGACAGCCTGCTGCCCGAAGGAAGAAACTGGAAGCTGGTCTGGTCGGATGAATTCGACGGCACAGAACTCGACCGCAGCAAGTGGGACTACCGGCTGCACATGATGGGCAAGCGCCACATCACATGGGACGATCAGGGCGTGACGCTGGACGGCGCTTCCCACGCGGTGTTCTCGATTTATGAGAAGGACGGCGAAATCTGCTCGAGTCAGCTGCAGACCGGCTACAACTATTTCGACGCGCCGCCTCAGGACGCGGACTGCTGGAACGGCGGGCTGCACTGGCCGCTGGGCTCGTTCAAGCAGTCCATGTATCTCAAGCGCTACGGCTATTTCGAGTGCCGCTGCCGGCTTCAGAAAAAGCCCGGCTGGTGGAGCGCGTTCTGGCTGCAATCGCCGACGATCGGCTGCTGCCCGGACGCGGGCGTCGCGGGCGTTGAGGTGGACGTTATGGAGAGCTTCAAGCCCGGCAACGTCATACAGCACTGCACCCACGCGGGCGGCTACGGCCCGGATCATATCGGTCAGGCGGCCGGCCATGGCGCCGATCTGGACGTGAACGAATGGCACACGTTCGGCGTGCTCTGGACGAGCGAGGGCTACAGCTACTATATCGACGGCGAGCTGGACGGCTTCACCGCCGGGCCTGTGTCGCACACGCCGCAGTTCATACTCATCTCGACCGAGGTCAACGGCTATCGCGCCAGACAGCGCTCGGCCACCGACGAGGCGCGCGCTGCCGTCGGAGACACGTTTCTCGTGGATCATGTGCGCGTGTTCGACTGGGAATAATGCCGATCGCTTCGGCAGGGATTCATTGAGCGTCGCTTCATGCGGCGCTTTTTTCACAGCCCCATCTCGCGCGCCGCGTCCCGCTTCCGCGCCCGATCAAAGCGCCGCGAAATGCTGCGCAGGCATCTGACAACTGCTCAAAGCGGCAATGCGCGGCAGCGAGCCTTTCGCAAAAGGCCGCGCCGGGGCGGCGGATGCGCGTCCCCTGTTTCCGCAGTTTTCGTGAATATCCCTTTTTCGCAGCCCTGCCGCGCCGCGTCCCGCTTCCGCGCCCGAGCAAAAGCGCTTGACGTCCATCAAAAGCCCGGTGGGCAGAGTGTCGTTCATATCGGTTCTCTCCTTATACATGATGTCGTGAAACGGGCAGGCGAAACGCCCGTGTGCGATGGGGGAAGCGCTCGTCATGACGGCTGTGTTATCGCGGCGACCGTTATGCCTTTCGACGCGGCTTCGGCGGCGCGATGAGGGGAACACTTGACGTGATGGCTGCGCTGTCGCGGCAACGTTATGCCTTTCGACGCGGCTTCGGCAGCGCGATGGGGGGACGCGCAGGCGCAGGAGGAAATCCAGAAGCTGCTGCGCACCGTGCGCTATGGCAGCGAGGAGGGCTCCATGGCCTCCACCAGCAATAATGTGGAGGCGACCGCCAAGAAAAAATCTCTGGGCGTCATGCAGAGCGTGCCCATGTCCGGCCTGCCCTGCTGGCGGGACGTCATTGAGCCGCATCCCGACGTGGCGCAGGGGCGCTACAAGAACGCCGAATTCGCCGCCGACCTTGCGCAGGTGGCTCGCGGCGAGGGCGCATACGAATATCGCGACCCCATCGAATTTTTCAGCCGCACCTATGTCACCGAGGGCATGAAGGGACTGCTGGTTCAGGCGCTGCGCCGCGTCGGCGGCAAGGATGGCGAGCCGGTGATTCAGCTGAAAACGGCGTTCGGCGGCGGCAAAACCCACAGCATGCTGGCGCTGTATCATCTGCTTCGCGGACGCGCCTCGCTGGCCAAGCTGCCCAATCTGCGCCCAGCGCTGGAAGAGGCCGAAATGGACAGGCTGCCCGTTTGCCGCGTCGCGGTGCTGGTGGGCACGGCGCTCGATCCCGCCAAGAGCAGGCGTCCCGCAGATATGTCGGGCATCACCGTCAATACCCTGTGGGGCGAGATGGCCTATCAGCTTGCCAAGGATGCGGGCAATCCCAAGCTCTACGATCTGGTGAAGGAGGCCGACAAGAAGGGCGTTTCGCCTGGGTCGGAAACCATCAAGAATCTGTTCGACGCCTGCGGCCCCTGCGTCGTGCTGGTGGACGAATTGGTCGCCTATGCCAAGAAGCTCTGGAAGGTGGACGGGCTTCCCGCCGGCAGCTTCGACAACATGATTTCCTTCATTCAGGAGATCACCGAGGCCGCCCGCGCCAGCCAGAACAGTCTGGTGGT
>CAKUAV010000209.1 GCA_934636425.1 uncultured Clostridia bacterium | reverse complement strand
GTTCACGCCTGCTGTTTGTCTTTCGACAAACAGGACGGCTTGCGGTATCTTGCGTTCCTGTTCCGCCGGGTCGAGATTGCCATTCGTGCGTTCTCGCGGCGCTCTTCGGTTATCGGGTGCGGCGGGGACAAGAGCTGGTCTGCGGGGCGATGCGCGTTCTGCCGCGGTTTGCGTTCGGTGCGCGTCTGTCATTGCGGCTCTGTCGGGGCGCTTTGCGCTTGGTTCACGCCTGCCGTGAGGTTCTGTTGGGGTGGTTTGCGCTTGGTTCACGCCTGCCGTGAGGTTCTGTTGACGCGTTTTGCCCTCGTTCACGCCTGCTGTTTGTCTTTCGACAAACAGGACGGCTTGCGGTATCTTGCGTTCCTGTTCCGCCGGGTCGAGATCGCCATTCGTGCGTTCTCGCGGCGCTCTTCGGTTATCGGGTGCGGCGAGGACAAGGGCTGGTCTGCGGGGTGATGCGCGTTCTGTTGGGGTGGTTTGCGCTTGGTTCACGCCTGCCGTGAGGTTCTGTTGAGGCGGTTTGCGTTCTGTGTGCGTCTGTCATTGCGGTTCTGTCGGGGCGGTTTGCCTTGGTTCACGCCTGCTGTTTGTCTTTCGACAAACAGGACGGCTTGCGGTGCCTTGCGTTCCTGTTCCGCCGGGTCGAGATCGCCATTCGTGCGTTCTCGCGGTGTTGGCGCGGTTATCTGCCTCTGTGGGTTCACTTCGGGTTTGGCCGTTTATTTGTGGCGATCTCGACGGAGTTACCGGGGACGCGGGGAGAACGGGAGACGGGGGTTACGAGGGAACGGGGCTGGCGGCGCGGCCTTTGTTCATCTTTACGCTGCCACATTGGCCTTGCAATGCTTTCCGCGGGGAGAACGCTGGGGCTGCGCGCCCCAGACTGCGCCAAAGAGTCTTCGACTCTCTGGACTCTCTTCACGCTGCGGCGGGGTTGTGTTGGTGCGTATTCGCGCCGCCGTCGCCCGGGTACACGGAAAGACCCGCCCGGCTCTAATCTATGGCCGGGCGGGTCGTGCTGTATTGAGACGTTACCTACATGCTCAATCGTCCAGACTCGAGCCGCCCGGCGGCAGCGGCGCGGAGTCGGGTTGCGTGCGCGAAGCGGAGAGGAAGCCGCACAGCGGCCTCTCTGGACTCTCTTCACGCTGCGGCGGGGTTATGTTGGTGCGTATTCGCCGGCCGTCGCCCGGGTACACGGAAAGACCTGACCGGCTCTAATAAGCGGAGGCCGCACTGCCGGCCAGCCAGCCGGTTTGGCCGTCGATGAGGACGGGAATCCAGCCGTCGCAGGAGACGCGCGTCAGCGCCATGCCCGCATCGGCGACGGTCAGCGCCTCGAATGTCTCGCCCGGGCCGCGGCGTATGATCGTCTCGCGATCGACCGTGACGGTTTCGACGGGCGCATCGCCGCTCTCCGGATGCGTTTCGTCGCATTGCGCGGTCAGCGCGGCGATGGTTTTCGGGCCGCACAGCCCGTCGACGGCCAGATTCGCCGCCTTCTGAAACGCGCGCACGGCATTCTCGGTCTCCGCGCCATAGTCGCCGTCCGCGCCGTAAATCGGCAGCGCGTAGCCCAGCGTCAGCAGCATTTCCTGAGCGCGCTTCACGTCGCCGCCGCTCAGGCCGCGCCTCAGTATGCGGTCGCCGGGCAGATACTCGGCGGGCTTGGCCGCGCCCTCATAGATCAGGCCGGGCAGACGATACCAGTGCGTCCACGGGCGGCGGTCGATCTCCGTCTGTACCACGCCGTAGTTGAACCCGCGCGCCTCGATGACATTGCCACCGCCGACGTATATGCCCGCATGGCCGTTGAAGCGCACAATCAGCCCGGGCACATCCGGCATCGAGGCGATGTCGCCCTTTTCACTTGCCTGCGCAAACATGCCGTTCGCGCTCGCGTCCGGGCAGCCGTTCGCCTTGTACGCCTGCCGTCCCGTGTCCTCGTCCAGCCACATATAGCCCTTGGCCAGACCGATGCAGTCGGCGCAGAAGCGCCCCTCGGCAATGTCCCGGCTGCAGCGCGCCATGCGGCCGCTCGCGTAATGCGCCGGATATTGCGCCGTCTTTCGCCTGAGCAGATCGGGCGTACACTTCACCCCGGTCGCGCCGTACCAGTAGCGCCAGCCCTCGGCAAGCGCTTTTTTCGCGTAGGCGGCCAGTCCCTCATTCGTCTTTCGATTCATGGTTTTCATCTCCCTTTCGGTTGAGCAGATCGAGCGCGTTCTTCAGCGCCTGAGGATAGGAAACGCCCATCAGGCCGGCGTTTTCGAGTATGGACAGGCCTTCGTTGAATATGAAGCCCACGATCACAGCGTCCTTTATGTAGCTTGCGCCCAGCACGCGGTCGAGCAGCGCCGCCATCATCACGATCATGAGCGTCACGCCCTTGCGGCACAGCCCCTTCCAGCCGGCCTTCGATTCGAGCGCGCCGCTCTCCGATTTGCTCGACTTATGGAACACGCCTGCCACGATCAGGCCGGTCGCATAGTCCAGCGCCATGAACACGATCAGAACGAGCATCGCGTCGCTGAAGCCGCCGTAGAGCCAGCTCAGCCAGCCGCCCAGCGCGCCCACGCAGGCCGTCAGTATCTCCTTTATGCGAATCACAGGTATTCCTCCTCTCCGGCGTCTGCCTTGGCGGCAAGCGCGCCCATGCGCTGAACCAGCTGCGCCAGCTTTTCGTCCAGCTCGTCGTCGGTCAGGCCGCTCAGCCGGTCGGGCGCGGCGCTTCTGGACGTGTTCTGCAATATGATCTCAAGGCCGCGCGCGGTGGATTTGTTCAGCAGCAGCTCGAGCGCGTCCACCTCGATGCGCTGCAGCGCGCGGTCGATCAGGCGGCGGCTCTCGTCGTCCAGCGGCGCCTGCGTCAGCTCGGCGGTGCGTATTCCCAGCGCCAGCGCCAGACCGGCGGGCGTGGGCGGCCGACCCTCGCCGCGGCAGCGGGAAAAATAGCGGCGGATTTTGCCGCGAATCTGTGAGGAAGTCATTCGAACGTCCTCCTGTTTTTGCTCGCTCTGTAAGAGGAGAGCGATGCGGTCGAGCCGCCGCGGCGTGCGTTCGTCCTGTCGCTCTTTCGGGCGATCAGGCTCTTCAGCGCGTCGCTGAGCGATTTCAGCGGCGCGGCCGTCGCCGTCCGGGCGGCGCTCTGGGAGGCGCGCGCTTTAGCGGAGGAAGCGCGGCCAGTCTGAACGTCCGCGTCGTTCAGGCCGTATTTCTGGCGGAATTCGTCCTCGTCCAGCTGCTGGGCGCGCTCCCTGAGCAGATGCTCGCGGTAGGCCTCGTAGCCCTGCTGCTGGAGCGCGGCGATTTGCAGCTGAAGGCTGATCGCGGCGGTCTGATTGGCGCTCTTGAGCGCGCTGACGCGGCTGTTCAGCTGCGATGCGTAATTGCCGTCCAGTGTGCGCTCGTCGCGGGCAGCGCTTTCGGTCAGCTGCGCGATGCGGCGGTTGATCGCATTCACCGATGCGGCTTCCTCCGCGCCGATGTCGTCCAGCGCGCGGCTGCGCTCGCGCTCGATATAGGCGTTCTGCGTGCCGGTGAGCGAGCTGCGCCCCAGGCCGCGGGCGTTGAGCGCGTTGTTGAGCGCCGCGGCGCTGCGGTCGTAGCTCTCGTTGGCCAGACGGCGCCGCCTGTCGTAGGTCGAGGCCAGTGCGTCGCGCTCGGTTTGCGCCGATGCGGTTTCGCGTTCGAGCGCGTCGCGCAGCGCATTTTTCTGAGTCTCGTAGGCGGGGCGCTGTTCGGCCTCGGCCTGAGCGCGCAGCGCTTCGTCGCCCGCTGAGAGCGCGTCCAGACGGCGGCGCAGACCGTCGACGCTCTCCGCGTCGTACCAGTCGGACTGCCTGTAGGCCGCGCGCGCGTCCTGAGAATTGGCTTGAGTCATAAAAAAAGAACCTCCTTGTCAAGTGATTTCGGTTTGAGACGCAAATCCATGTGGAAGTGTGCGCTGCCGCGCATTGCGGGAGCGTGAACGGCGGGCCGGCGCGGCGTCAGCGCCTGCCGGTTTTAGCGCCGGCACAGGCGTTGTCGCGCGCGGGAGAGACGGGCTGCGCGCCTGTCGATTCGTCATTCGGAATCGCAATTCGTCCTTCGTCTGTCACATTGCGCAGCATCGCGCCGCGCGCGCCAACGGCCATGGGTGGCCGAAGTTTAATTCGGAATGCGGAATGCGCAATTCGGAATTGGAGAACGGGAGCGCAGCTCATCAGGCTGTCGAAAAAACTTCGGGGAACTCGAGCGAGTCAAAACTCTCTCGGATTTTCAAAGGTGCATGGCAGCGTATGCGGTGATGCGGAACGACTTTTGCGGCGGAAAATCCTGTTTCCGGAGCAAAACTGGCATGGTCGTCAGCGG
>CAKUAV010000208.1 GCA_934636425.1 uncultured Clostridia bacterium | reverse complement strand
CGAGGCCGAGTTCTTCTCCTTCGGCACGAACGATCTGACCCAGATGACATACGGCTTCTCTCGCGACGACGCCGGAAAGTTCCTGGACGCCTACTATGCGAAGAAGATCTTTGAGAGCGATCCGTTTGCCCGCCTCGATCAGGATGGCGTTGGCCGTCTGATCAAGATGGCTGTGGCCGGCGGCCGCTCCACCCGCGAGAATATGAAGATGGGCATCTGCGGCGAACACGGCGGCGACCCGAGCTCCGTCGAGTTCTGCCATCGGATCGGCCTGACCTATGTGTCCTGCTCGCCGTTCCGCGTGCCGATTGCCCGGCTGGCCGCCGCGCACGCCGCCATCAAGGAAGCGCGCGAAAAGAAGGCCTGACAAAATCAATAGGGAAGAGAGGGAGACGTTCGCGCCTCCCTCTTTCTTTTGAGCAGATTTCGAGATGCGCTTGCAAATAGACCAGCGGCGATGTACAATGAAAGCGCATCTGGCGATTTGAAAGGAGACGGAAATCGAAATGAAATGCTACAGCCTGTTCCCCGGCGGAAGACACAAGGCGCTGACACTGAGCTACGACGACGGCGTGAGCTCCGACATTCGCATGATGGAGATCATGCGCCGACATGGCGTCAAGGGCACGTTCAATGTGAACGCCGGCCGCATGGACGGAGAGGGTTCGCCTTACCGGCTTCGTCCCGAAGAGTATGGCGCTTACGAGGGCTTTGAACTGGCGATTCACGGCTATTCGCATCCGTTTCTGAATCGCATGCCGGCGGATCTCGTGATTGATGAAATCGTGGAGGATCGGCGTGCGGTTGAAAAGCTGGCCGGCTATCCCGTACACGGCATGGCGTATCCCTATGGCGCTTACGACGATGCGCTCATCGAGCAGCTGCGCCGGCTGGGCGTCTACTATTCCCGCACGACTCATTCGACGTTCGGCTTTGGCCTGCCCGCCGAGTTTCTGGCCTGGCATCCGACCTGCCATCATAACGCGCCCAATCTGAACGAACTGTGCGACAAATTCCTCGAGGAGAGCAAGTATCCGGGCATGGATCTGTTCTATCTGTGGGGGCACACCTATGAATTCGAACGGAACAATAACTGGGAGATCATCGAAGCGTTCTGCGAGAAGATGGGCGGTCGCGACAATGTCTGGTATGCGACTAACATGGAAATCTACGAGTATGTGCAGGCCATGAGACGAATCGACTATTCGGTTGACGGCAGCATCGTTCACAATCCGAGCGCGCTCGCCGTCTGGATCGAACAAAACGGCAAAGCGATCTGCATCAATCCCGGGGAAACGAAAAAACTGTAGAACATCTAAATGCAAACTTCGGTCTGTAATGCGCAATACAGACCGGAGTTTGTTGCTAATTTGGGGCTTGCGGCACGAAAATTGACGAAAATCGATGCAAATATGCAATGGTATTTGATCTAATATACATATTTATGCGCGCGATGCGCCAAATGAGGCGAGTTAAGTCGTTTATGCGGCCCATAAACTCGCACAGACTGCGGTCTGTAATTGCAATAAGAGACCAAAGTCTGTAGCGATGACGTGGCGAATGCCGGCACATGGCGGGACGGATTCCGTGCCTCATTTTTCAAGGGAACATCAAATCTTATCATTGTGTTACTCGAACTTCACATAGAAGCGTGTTAAGATAGGCGAGAAGTTGGCTAAAGCAGTCGAAATGCGGAGGGCGTTCTTCATATGGCTTCACAGGGACGATTGTTTCGCGCGTGCAGGGGGATTCTGCGCATCCGTTATGGGCGCTATCGGTGCGAAGGCGCCGTTTCTGATGAGCCTGTGGTCTATGTGTGCAGGCACAGATACGCGATCGGCCCGGTTGCGTCGCTGTGCTGTCTCCCGACGGGCATTCGGCCGTGGGTTTTGTCGACGTTTTTCGACGCGGACGAATGCAAAAAGCACTGCGTTGACTACACGTTTTCAGTCAGCTGGGGGCTCTCAAAGCGGCTTTCAAGGGTCATGGCGCGCGTCATTTGTCCTGCGTTTACCGCCCTTGTTCACTCGGCGGCGGCCATTCCCGTCTACCGCAATTCGCTCAGGGTTCGTGAAACGTTCGCACAGAGTCTCGCGGCGCTTGCGGACGGCGACAGTCTGCTGATTTTCCCCGACGTCGACTACACGGCCGAGACGGGGGAGACCGGACGGCTGTACGACGGTTTCCTCCTGCTTGAGCAGATGTGGCAGCACAAAACCCGCGAGCACATTCGCTTTGTTCCGCTCCACATCAGCATGAGCCGCCGCGCGATGTTTATCGGCGCGCCGGTCAGCTTTTCGGGAAACAGGCCGTTCAGAGAGGAAAAAGCCGAGATCGCGGAGCGCCTTGAGCATATTTTCGACAAAATGGCCAAAGAATACGGCGCCTGACAGAAAAGGAGAATACTTGCGATGCAGATGTTTGATTCGTCCATGCCTTTTTTTAAGGGAAATCTTCACACCCATACGACCAATTCGGACGGCCGGCGCACGCCGCAGGAAGTCATAGAGCTTTACAGGGCGCACGGCTATGATTTCCTCGCGCTGACCGATCATTGGAAGCGGACGGTTGAAGCGCCTTATTATGACGAAGGCATGCTGGTTCTTCCGGGCATCGAGCTGGATTACACGCTGTCCAATCAGGTCATTCACATCGTGGGCGTCAATGTTGACGACACGATTCTGGATCGCGTCGATCGCTCCCACACGGCGCGGCGCGGCATCAGGGACATCCGCCTCGCCGGCGGGCGGGCGATACTGGCGCATCCGGCCTGGTCGCTCAACACTCAGGAAGTCATTGCATCGCTGCCCGATCTGACGGCCACTGAGATATACAACAGCGTCTCCGGCGCGCCATGGAACGGCGATCGCGCCGATTCTACGCTCATACTGGATATCGCCGCGACAAACGGCCGCCTGCTCAATACGGTGGCTGCGGACGATTCCCACTTCTATACCGGCGAACACTGCACTTCCTATATAATGCTGCAGGCGCCGGCGCTGACGGCCGAGGCGATTTCGACCGCGCTGGATGAGGGGCGTTTCTACGCCACGCGCGGCCCGCGTTTTCAGCAGATCGAATACGACGGGGAAGAGATCCGCGTCAAGTGCGATCCGGTTTCGCGGATACTGTTCCACTCGGATCTGCCGTATGTCGGCGGACGCTGCCGCGACGACGAGAGCGGGGAAGGGCTGACCGAGGCGGTTTACCGCGTCAATCGCGACCGCATGGAGCGCTTTGTCCGCGTCATGCTGATCGACAGGGACGGCCGCCGTGCCTGGGCCAATCCCATAGACGTCAGCCATTAAAACAAAATAAACTCAAAAGAGCGGCGCAGACGTTTGAAGCGATCTCCGCCGCTTTCGTATATAGCTGTTTTGTACAGAAAACGACATAAAGAAGCGACGTTCATCAGTCAAAGGCAATTGTGAAAAAAGAGAGGCTGATATAAACCTGTTCTTGATTCATGTAAAAACCATGCGGTACAAAAATTTGCATAATGCATCAAGAAAATGAGAAATATTTTGTTCTGGACGGATTTTCCCTAAAAAAATTTCAAACTAAAACACGTCTGCCTATTTACAAAACGGTTAATTGCTGTTATAATGACATCGTTCGCAGTTCGCGCACAGGCGGTATTGCAAACAACGACTCACTATTTACATGGAAGGCAGGTTTTACTTCGTGCAAAAAGCGGTGAACGGCGTCAGGCCCGCGAAGAAGAAAAAGAACTGGAAACTCATCATGTCCACAAATGTACCGCTGTTTATCATGTGCATACCGTGCATCGTGCTGCTGATTTGCTTTGCATATATGCCCATGTTCGGCACTGTGCTGGCGTTCAAGACTTTCAAGCCCCGCCTCGGCATATGGGGCAGTCCCTGGGCCGGCATGAAGAACTTCAACGTCATGTTCAAGAACCCGACCTTCTGGGCGGTGCTGCGCAACACCATCAGCTATAACCTCGTCTTCCTGGTTATCGGTCGTATCTTCCCGCCGGCGCTGGCCATCGCGATCAACGAGGTGCGCAGCAAAAAGCTGGCCCGCGTGTTCCAGACCACGATGATCATGCCCAACTTCGTTTCCTACGTCGTCGTCTCCGTCATCGTGCTGGCCATACTGGGCGCGGACAACGGCATTGTCGGCCGTCTGTATAAGAATGCAGGCCTGACGCCAATCGCCTTCTACAGCGAGCCGAAGTACTGGCCCTACATACTGACCATCGTCAACACATGGAAGGGCACCGGCTACGGCAGCATCATTTATCTGGGCACCATCACCGGCATATCCGATGAATACTACGAGGCGGCCGTTATCGACGGCGCGACCAAGTGGCAGCAGATACTGCACATTACCCTGCCGTTCCTCAAGTCCATGATCATCATAC
>CAKUAV010000207.1 GCA_934636425.1 uncultured Clostridia bacterium | reverse complement strand
CGGACGGGCTCTTCCAGCGCGCGCAGCACGATGGAAACGCCGGTCTTGACGTCGCCGCTGTTCTTGCTGACCAGCTTGGCGACGGCCTTCGAGGCGGCGATCAGCGCGGTGCCGCCGCCGGGGACGATGCCCTCTTCAACAGCGGCGCGCGTCGCGGCCAGAGCGTCCTCGATGCGCATCTTGCGCTCCTTCATCTCGACCTCGGTAGCGGCGCCGACCTTGATGACGGCCACGCCGCCGGCCAGCTTGGCCAGACGCTCCTGCAGCTTCTCGCGATCGTAATCGCTGGTGGTCTCCTCGATCTGGCTGCGGATGGAGGTCACGCGCGCCTTGATCTCGGACGGATCGCCCTTGCCCTCGACGATGACGGTGTTGTCCTTGTCAACCTTGACCTGACGGGCGGTGCCCAGCATGTCGACGGTGGCGTCCTTCAGCTCGAGACCCAGCTCGGAGGTGATGACCTGGCCGCCGGTCAGGATGGCGATGTCCTGCAGCATGGCCTTGCGGCGGTCGCCGAAGCCGGGCGCCTTGACGGCGACGCAGTTGAACGTGCCGCGCAGCTTGTTGAGCACCAGCGTGGCCAGCGCTTCGCCCTCGATGTCCTCGGCGATGATGAGCAGCTTCTTGCCGGTCTGCACGATCTGCTCGAGCAGGGGCAGGATCTCCTGAATGTTGCTGATCTTCTTGTCGGTGATCAGGATGAAGGGATCGTCCAGAATGGCCTCCATCTTGTCGTTGTCGGTCACCATGTAGGCGGACGCATAGCCGCGGTCGAACTGCATGCCTTCGACGACGCTCAGCTCGGTCTTCATGGTCTTGCTCTCTTCGACGGTGATGACGCCGTCCTTGCCGACCTTCTCCATGGCGTCGGCAATCAGCTGGCCGATTTCCTCATCGCCGGAGGAGATGGAGGCGACCTGCGCGATGGACTGCTTGCTCTCGATGGGCTTGGAGATGTTCGCCAGCGCGGCGACGGCCTCAGCGGTGGCCAGCTCGATGCCCTTGCGCACGACCATGGGGTTCGCGCCGGCGGCCACGTTCTTCATGCCCTCATGGACAATGGCCTGAGCCAGCAGGGTGGCGGTGGTGGTGCCGTCGCCGGCCACGTCATTGGTCTTGGTGGCGACTTCCTTCACCAGCTGAGCGCCCATGTTTTCGAACGCGTCCTCAAGCTCCACGTCCTTGGCGATGGTCACGCCGTCGTTGGTGATCAGCGGCGAGCCGAACTTTTTGTCCAGCACGACGTTGCGGCCCTTGGGGCCCATGGTGATTTTAACGGTATCAGCCAGCGCGTTGATGCCGCGCTCCAGAGAACGGCGGGCTTCCTCGCCATATTGAATCTGCTTAGCCATAACAATTTACCTCCTGAAATTTAAATCCGGCAATTTTGAATTATTCGACGACCGCGAGGATGTCGCTCTGGCGAACGATGATGTAATCCTCGCCGTCGACCTTGCACTCGGTGCCGGCATACTTGGAATAGATAACCTTCTGACCGACTTCGACGGTCATGACGATGTCCTTGCCATCCACGTTGCCGCCGGGGCCCACGGCCAGCACTTCGGCCATCTGGGGCTTTTCCTTGGAAGCGGAGGCCAGCAGCAGGCCGCCCTTCGTGGTCTCTTCAGCTTCAACATTCTTAATGACGACGCGGTCGCCCAAAGGTCTGATTTTCATAACGGAATCCTCCTTCGGATCTAAATCCAACTTGTTAGCACTCCAACTGATTGAGTGCTAATTTCTACGGGCTATATATTAGCCGAAATGCGAAATCAGTGCAAATATGGAAAATCTCAGATTCCGGCTAAAATCAAATGAAATCGCGATTATTCTCTTTTTTTCTCAGTAAATCTCTCAATATCTCGAAAATTTGAATTTTGAGCCTTTCGCGGTCAGAAACGGGCGGAAAATGCTTGACGGCGCGCCGCGCGGCATGGTACAATGGATGCGATCAGGAGAAGAAGGAGTGTGAGCCATGCGCAAGTAACCGTCTGCAAGAAGCGCGCCCATGCGGCGCTGTGTAGACGGGACAGCCATGCCCTCACGTTCCTGACAGATAAATCGGCCGCGCCCATTCTCAGGCGAGAGTGTGAGCGCGTCCTGTGTTCGGAATGTGGCGAGCCGCGGCGTTTGTTCTGCGGCTCGCTTTTGCGTCTGCGCCCGTCGGAAAGAGAGGGCCTATGTCGCTGATACAGATCAAAAACCTTTCGTTCACCTATCCGGGCAGCGCGTCGCCCGTGTTTGAAAACTGCACGTTCTCTATGGACTCCGGCTGGCGGCTCGGCCTTGTAGGGCGCAACGGCCGCGGAAAGACCACGCTCCTGCGCCTGCTTGCGGGCGAACTCAGCGGGGCGGGGGAGATCGTCTCGAGCGTGGGGTTCGATTATTTTCCCTTCGATCTGCCGCAAAATCTGAGCGCGCGCAGAGCCATGAAGGCGGCCGTCGCGCCGTTTGAAGCGATGGAAGCGGATATGGCGCGCCTGCTCGAGCGGGGCGAGGCGGCGATAGACCAGTGGGGCGAGCGGGAAGCGCGCTATGCCGCGCTGGGCGGCTATGAGATCGACGCGCTCATAGAACGCGAAGCGGGGCTGCTCGGCTTCGGCGCGGACGAGCTCGAGCGGCCGATCGAATCGTTCAGTCCCGGCGAGAAAACGCGCGTCATGCTGGGCGCGCTGTTCCTGCGCAAAAATCGCTTCCTCCTTATAGACGAGCCGACCAACCATCTCGACCGCGCGGGTCGGGAGCGCGTCGCCGAATATCTTTCGGGCAAGCAGGGCTTCCTTTTAACGTCGCACGATCGCTGGTTCCTCGATCAGACGGTCGATCACATCTGTGCGATTCATAAGACGGGGCTGCACGTTGAGCAGGGCAATTACTCGAGCTATGCCGAGAACAAGGCGCGCCGCGACGCGTTCGAGCGCGAGAAAAACGAGCGCCTGCAGGCGGATATCCGCCGCCTGAGCGAAACCGCGCGCGAAAAGGCGGCCTGGAGCGATCGTGTCGAGGCGACAAAAATCGGCACTCATGTCGGCGATCGAGGCCATGTCGGCCATCAGGCGGCCAGAATGATGAAGCGCGCGCTGGCCATAGAGCGCCGCACGCAGAGCATGATCGAGGAAAAGAAGGCGCTGCTTCGGGACGTTGAATATGCGTCCGATCTGACGCTGCACCCTTTGACGCATCCCGCACGGGTGCTGGCGCGGCTTGAGGACGCTTCGGCGGGCTATGGCGGGAAGGCTGTGTTTCAGCACATGAATCTGGAAATCGCGCAGGGCGAGCGCATCGCCGTATCGGGCGGCAACGGCTGCGGCAAGAGCACGCTGCTCAAGCTGATAAGCGGCGAAATTATGCCGCTCTCCGGACGCGTGACGCGCGCCAGCGGACTGATCATAAGCGCGCTGCCTCAGCTTTCGGACGGCTGGACGGGCGCGCCGCGCGATCTGTGCGGTCGGCTCGGCCTGGATCCGAGCTATTTTCTGATGCTGCTGCGCAAGCTGGATTTCCCGCGCGAGGCGTTCGAGCGCGACATGACATCCTTTTCGATGGGGCAGAAGAAAAAGACGCTCATCGCCGCGAGCATGGCGAAGAGCGCGCATCTCTATCTGTGGGACGAACCGCTCAACTATATCGACCTGCCCTCGCGCGAGCAGATCGAGAATATGCTTGCCGCCACCGGCGCAGCGCTGATATTCGTCGAGCACGATCGCGCCTTCGAGGAAAAGATCGCCACGCGCCGCATTGAAATGCGATAAGTAAATGTTAAATCATGAGAAAATCGCACTGCCCCTCTTGAAGTGAGGGCGCGGCTTTGCTATAATTCTAAGGAAAACGCACTTCTGCCGATCCAGCGGGGCGTGCCCAAGCGGTGCCCGCGGATACGACGCGGAAGGTGGAAAAACAAGGAGGAAATTACCATGGCAGTGATCTCTATGAAGCAGCTGCTGGAGGCCGGCGTTCACTTCGGCCACCAGACCCGTCGCTGGAACCCCAAGATGGCTCAGTACATCTTTACTGAGCGCAACGGCATCTACATCATCGATCTGCAGAAGACCGTCCGCAAGATCGACGAGGCCTACATGTTCGTCCGCGACGTCGCCCTGGAGGGCAAGACCATACTCTTCGTCGGCACCAAGAAGCAGGCGCAGGAGTCCATCGAGTCTGAAGCCAAGCGCTGCAATATGTTCTATGTCAACAACCGCTGGCTGGGCGGCATGCTGACCAACTTCCGCACCATCCGCAGCCGTATCGATCGCCTGAACGCCATCGACAAGATGGAGGCCGACGGCCAGTTCGACATCCTGCCCAAGAAGGAAGTCATCAAGCTGATGGCCGAGCGCGAGAAGCTCGAAAAGAACCTGGGCGGCATCCGTGAAATGAAGAAGCTCCCCGGCGCGCTGTTCGTCGTCGACCCGCGCAAGGAGCA
>CAKUAV010000206.1 GCA_934636425.1 uncultured Clostridia bacterium | reverse complement strand
CGCAAGGATCGTCCCTTTGGCCGCGTTCATGTATGCCCGGACAGCTCCATGGATGTGAGCGACGAGCAGGACGTCGGGCTTGTCATTCTGAAATACCGCCAGACCTACAAGTCCAACACGCCCAAGGATATCGCAATTCAGGCCGCAGAGAACATCCTCAATACCCGCGGCGCTGCGCCGCGCATCTATCGCAATATGCTCGCTTTCATTGCGCCCGATCAGAATATGATGTCCGCATTGCGCGAAGAGATTAAGCGCTTCCTCGCGTGGAAATCCATCAAGGAGGACAGCGCAGACCTGAACCTGGACGCAGCGCAGAACCGCGAGACGGACAGCAGCCTCAATCGAAGCAGCCAGACCGTTGACGCCCGCATCCTCGAAACCTACTGTCATCTGCTCGTCCCATATATCGATCGCGAGATTGATCTCAAAACCATCATTTGGGACGAAATCAGCATTCGCGGCGGCACGGACAGCATTGTAACAAAAGCCGCCCGAAAGATGCAGCAGAACGAGCAGCTGATTACTCAGTGGGCTCCGGCGCTCCTGAACATGCAGCTTGACAATCTGCTTTGGCGGGACAGGAACGACATCAATGTCGGCGAGCTTTGGAAGCTGCTGTGCACCTACTGCTATTTGCCGCGCCTTGCTTCTTTCGATGTATTGCAGAATGCCATTCAAAACGGCGTCAATGCCGACGACTATTTTGCTTACGCGGACGGTATTGCGGACGGCAAATACATGGCTTTGAAGTACAACCAGTATGTCGGCTTCATCGATAAGTCTGGTTATCTCGTAAAGCAGGTGGCGGCGCTGAAGCAGAAGGCCTCTGAAACGCCGGAGCAGCCTGTTATCCCGGCTGATTACCCGCCGGTTCAGCCCGGCCCCAAGACCGATGAGCCGACGCCGCCGCAGCCGGAGCAGCCAAAGAATCGTCATTTCGCCATGACGGCCACGCTTGATACCACGCGCGTTATAAAGAACATCGGAAACCTGATGGATGAAGTCATAAGCCATCTGATGCAGGTTGAAGGCGCGAACGTAGAAATCAAGCTGCTCGTCGAGGCCACTATGCCGGATGGAGCGCCGGTCACGACGGTGCGCACAGTAACGGAGAATTGCAAGACCCTCAAAGTTGAAAGCTTTGGCTTCGAAGAATGAGAAACACATGAGGATGCGCTAAAGCGGCGGCAAGAAACGCATCGGTATTGGCTGGCATATAACCGCCCGCCTCCTGAGGAAAGGCAGCCCGAGCAGGTCAACGGAGCATGCGGCGACTGTGATGTGCCATTTAAACAGACTGAAACCCGGCGCTATGGCCGGGTTTCAGTCTGTCATTATAGCCAGGCCTGTTCATTGCCATTCTTTTATGCGCAAATCCGGCTCTACTTCTGAGCGTCAGAAATATGGGCTTTTTCTTGCATTGTCTCCGTCGACATAGGGCATCTCCAATCCAAGAAGCTCTGAGCAAACGTTTTTTCGTCGCCGCTTCCGTATATTCAACCGAGTATAGTATATCACACCATTCTTCCGAATGCGGCGGATACGGCTTGGTTTTCAAATATTTACAAACAAACAGAAATACTTCAAATTCGGCTGAATGACGCTGCGCATTGCGCGGCTGATGGCGTTCTTTCCCGGCATCAGCGTCGTCAGGCCGCCCGGCCTTCCGGGGGATATTTGTCAGCGCTGCGCGCCCGGCCGCCATCGCCAGAGGCCTGCTGATAACCCTAAAAAAGAATCCGCTCTTCCGTTCCGCATGGAAAGAAGGGCGGATTTTCGCACAATGCCGACTCAGCTCTTTTTCGTCTCGTTCGAGGGAGCGCCTGCGGCAGATTCGCTTTTTTGCGCGTTCAGCCGCTTTTCCAGCGCCGACTGCCTGGCCAGTATGGCGTTGACCTTGTCGTAGAGATCCTCGATCATGATCTCGGTTTTCAAATTGACTTTGTAGTCGTTCTCGGCGCGGCGGCGATCCTTTTCCTCCTGCCGGTTCTGGCTCATCATGATCAGCGGCGCCTGAATGGCCGCGATGCAGGACAGCACCAGATTCAGCAGGATGAACGGGTACGGGTCGAACGCCCGGGCGGCCAGCAGCGTGTTTATGACCATCCACAGCACCAGCCCGCCGGTGAACGAAAAGATGAACGCCCAGCTGCCGGCGAATTTCGCGATCGCGTCCGCCGCCCGCTGGCCGAGCGTGTACTTTGCCTTTTCCTCGGCGGGACTGACCGACACCCGGCTGTCCGCCAGCAGCGAGAGCACCTCTTCGTCCGTCATGTCCTTCTGAATATCCCGAAGCACTTCCTTGAGCAGCTTTCGATTTTCCTTCATGGTTTCCTCCGCCCTCTGCAATTTATTCCGCGTCCATGGTCGAATCGGGCCGGGGCATCGCGTCCGCGCGGCCGGTCACCTCGAGATAAAAGGCGGCTTCGGCGGCGTTCTGATAGGGCAGAAGCCAAAGATAGCCAATGCCCAGCGTCAGCACGCACAGCAGGTTCCAGCCGATGAAGCTCAAATGCAGGCAGAAGAGCCGCCATTTGTTGCCGTCCATCAGCTCCTTGGAGCGGGCAATGGCCTCCATCACGCCCATATCCGGGTTCTCAGCCATCAGATAGGGCGCGAGCGCATAGCGATAGCTTGCAATAATGCCCGGAATGACGAACAAAAGCGACCACAGAAAGATCCGCAGCCCGATCATGAACCGCAGGCCGAACGCCCGCCCCCATATGCAGAAGCGGGAAAACAGCGTGGCGAAGGCGGGCGGGTTCTCGCGGGTGAGCAGGTCGAGGTTGTAGCGCTTCAGTCCCAGCTCGATCGCGCCGCCGATCAGCAGCTGAATCACGGCCAGAACCAGGACGATCGGCAGAATCACGGCCAGCGCGCGGGAAAGCGCCGGTGCATTGGGGAGCGCGCCCGACAAACTCAAGCCCGGCTCCTCGATATAGACGCTGTAATGTTCTCCGGAATACTGATATCTGTCGGTTATGCGCCCGCCGGAAACGCCGCTGGAGGAGACGTCCAGCCCATCGCCCAGCAGCATGGCGACCAGCGTTACGCCGATTGTGAGCGCCCAGAAGCCGCGGAGCGCCTTGCGGGCAATGGCACGGAAATGACTTGACAGATACATCGAAATCATCCTTTCATGTTCCTCTTGCGCGAGATAACCTCAATATGCCGAACCCAGTTTATTATAGCAGGAATGTTTTATATTTTCAAGTCCAATGGACAAAAGACGGCGCGCTCTCACACAGCCTTTCGGCATTGAACCGCCGTCAGCGCAGCGCCTTTTTGGGGCATACCTTTGTGCATTCATAGCAGAGAATGCACTCCGTCCCGTTTTTTCGCTTGCGAGATTCCCTGTTGACCGCCACATCCATGGGGCAGACCCTCAGGCATTGGCCGCAGTGGACGCACCTGCTTTCGTCGCAGTGTACGCGCAGGAGGGAAAAATAGCTCATGGGCTTGAGAAACACCGTGATGGGACACAGATATTTGCAGAAGGCGCGGTTATCCCTGAACGCAAACGCCAGCGCAATGCCCGCAATGTAATAAAGCGCGTTTCCGGCGAGAAACAGCCAGAACATGATCTGCTCCAGATGCGCGGCCTTCATCAAAAACAGACCGGAAACCAGCGCCAGCGACAGTGCGAACATCACGCAGCGCAAAACGCCCAGCTTTTCCCTTCGCGGCTTTTGCGGCTGCCTGTAGGGCAGAAAGTCCAGCACCATGGCCGTCCAGCAGGCGTAGCCGCACCAGCCGCGCCCGAAAAGCAGCGGCCCGAAAATCTTTGCCACCGCGTAGTGTATGGTCGCCGCCTCAAAAACGCCGAGGAACAGATAGTACCAGAAGCCCTCGATCTGCATATTCTCACGGGAAATCACGCCAAGATAGAGCAGCATATAGCTTCCGACCGCCAGCTGCACGAAATGCCGGGCATATCGCTTCCCGGCGGTGAACAACGCCGTCCCCAGTGAAAGGCAGATCCCGATATAGCTGAAATTCAGCAGATAAAACAGATTGTCCTTGAAAAGCCACAGCGTGACCGCCACCGCTTCAAACAGAAAAAACAGCAGGATTGACACGGCATATTTTGAAAATCCGCTTTTCATTGCCTTTTCTCTCTTCATCGCCCGTCGCTTCCTTTTTTCTTATCAGTGCGCCGCCCTGCATCGGCGCCGATCGCCATGCCGCGGCCAGGAGATTTCAGATGAACCTTCCCGTGACGCTCTCCCGGCTGCTTCGAATATCGTCCTGTGAGCCGCAGGCAACGATTCTGCCGCCCTCCTCGCCGCCCTCCGGCCCCATGTCGATGAGATGGTCGGCGCTGCGTATGACGTCCAGATCATGCTCGATGACGACGACCGTCGCGCCGTTGCCGATCAGTGTCTCAAACACATTCAGCAGCGTTTCCACATCCTTCGGGTGCAGACCGATGGTCGGCTCGTCGAACACGAAAACCGAGTCCGTCTGCTTCCTGCCCATCTCGCTGGCCAGCTTCAGCCGCTG
>CAKUAV010000205.1 GCA_934636425.1 uncultured Clostridia bacterium | reverse complement strand
GCGCAAATCGGCTGTGCGGCGCGCAGGGGCATTGATGCCCGAAACGCCTCGAGCTGATGGGACGAAAGTCGGGCGCAATTGCCCAGACATTCGCGCTGAATGCCGCGTCGTTTCCATGCGCCCAAAGCGCAAATCGGCTGTGCGGCGCGCAGGGGGCATTGATGCCCGAAACGCCTCGAGCTGATGGGACGAAAGTCGGGCGCAATTGTCCGGACATTCGCGCTGAATGCCGCGCCATTTCCATGCGCCCAAAGCGCAAATCGGCTGTGCGGCGCGCAGGGGCATTGATGCCCGAAACGCCTCGAGCTGATGGGACGAAAGTCGGGCGCAGCCGCGCTGGCATTTCATGCCGCAGTCCGTCCGCATCGTGCGGGAGCGTCGGCGGCAAGACTGCGCCTACATCGCCAGCTGGCCATTTTCGTCCTCGATCAGCCGATAGATCACCAGCTCCTCGCCGGTCAGAGCGTCTACATAGACCAGATAATGCGTGTTCTCGAGCGACGCGGAAAACTCATAGGCGAGCTTTTCGGACTGATCGAGCGGAATCAGGCACAGCCGCGCGCCCGCCACGTCGAGCGACGGATTGAGCCGCTCGCGCGCTTCGCCTTCGGAAAGCTTCGGCTTGTCCAGCGCGCGCTGAACGTGATTGGTGAGATAGTTGAGCGCCTCAAGCCCAACCACCTCGCCGGTTTCCATGGACAATTCGACCTTCACGAGATCGGGATAGAGCGGCACGCCGTCTTGAAGCGGCACGAAATTGACCGTCAGAAAGCCGTCCCACTCCGTCCAGTAGCTGGCGGTCATCTCGCCGTAGCCGCGCTCTCTCAGGAAGCGCGACGCGCCGGAAATGAGCTGCGACGCGTCGAAGAGCGGCTCGGCGGACGCGGCGTCGATCATCATGAAGAGCATCTGCCCGCCCTGCTTTGTGATTGCCAGCGACACAAGCCCCTCGTCCACATAGGCGCTCATCTCATAGCAGGGCGCGGGCACGCTGCCCTCGCCGGTCAGCCAGAGCGCGCTGATGCGATCCTCGCCGATGAAGCGGCGCGCGGCCTGTTTGGCCTCGTCGGCGGTGATTTCGCGCTGCCCGTTAAGCGCGCGCAGCACGGTCTCGCCGCGCCCGTCGGAAAACGGGCCGTCGTAGAGCAGCACGGGGTAATCGACGGAAGCGTCGTTTATATCAATGCTGTTCAGCTTGGGCAGGGGCGATCCGGCCGCGGCGGCGCTGAGAGTATGCTCGCCGCGCTCGAGCCGGGCAACGACGTCGTCGATGAGCGCGTTTAGGGACGTACAGGTATCGCGCAGCGCGCGGAGCGTCTCGCGGTCGCTGTCGGTGATTGCGTCGCCCTCGCTCAGGCGGCTGCTCAGCGCGGCGGCGTAATCGCCCGCCTGATTGACGAACTTGAGCGATTCCGATATGGCGCGGAGCGAGGCGGGCAGCACGTCGAGATTGTTCTGCGCCCCGGTCGCGGCGCGGCTGATCTCGCCCAGCAGCTCCTGCGCGCGGGCGCTGCTGCCGGTGACGAACAGCTTGTCCAGATTGTTTTCAATGCCGCTCATCAGCTCGGCGGTTTCGTAAAATGCGCGCTCGTATGCGGCCTCCGCGCTTTCGGAGAGCGCGCCGAGTTTTTCGGCCTGCGCGGCGACGTAGAGCGAGAGCATGACCAGCAGCGCGGAGAGCATGGCCACGGCGGCCGGCCATCGGGCGATGCGCTTTTTGAACATGGAATCCTCCTTGAAAATTGACGAAGGCGGCGCGCTCTGAAAAAGGCGCTACATGGCGAATGAGTGATTGCCGATGACCGTCTTGACGACGCGCGATTTGATCCACGAGCCGGTGGAGACCTGCGCGGCGTTGTAGAAATACAGGCAGCCGCCGGTGGGATCCCAGCCGTTCATGGCCTCGCGGGCGGCGCGCAGGCAGTCGCTGTCGGGCTTTTTGTTGATGGAGCCGTTGCTGACCGATTCAAAGGCGTTGCTCTGATAGATCACGCCCGATATCGTATTGGGGAATGAGGACGAGCGCACGCGGTTGAGCGCCACAGCCGCCACGGCCACCTTGCCCTTGTAGGATTCGCCGCGCGCCTCGGCATAGACCAGACGCGCCAGCAGATACTGATCGGCGCTCACGGCGCTTCTTGCGGACGACGATGATGAGGCGCTCAGCGTCACGCCCAGCGCCGCCGCCGTGGCCGGCCCGACGCGGCCGTCGACGCTCAGGCCGTTGCGCCGCTGGAACCACTTGACCGCGTCGCGCGTTTTCTCGCCGTAGCGGCCGTCGGCTGAACCGTCCAGATAGCCGAACTGTATCAGCTTTTTCTGCACTTTGACGACATTCGTGCCGCTCGAGCCCACCTCCAGCACCACAGCGGCGCGCGCGGGCAAGAACAGCGTCAGCGCCGCGGCCACATAGAGCGCCGCCAGAAATCCGGCGAGAATGAGCGCTTGTCTGCGCGTTTTCATGCGATCGCCTCCTGAAAAACGCCGCGCCCGGCGGATTCGGTGTTTATGCGCGGCTGCGCCGAAGGCGCTTCGGCATAGGCGGCGCGAACGGGTGTGAAATGGCGGCGCCTATCGCCGGACTGCTCCGCATTTGAAGGGCGGTACGGGTATTTTCCGCGCCCGGCGGCGGAGGGCGGGGCGGCAAGCTCGAGCGGCGCGTTCAGCCACGAGGATGGGCTGTATACGTTCTCACTGGGCATGGGCGGCCACGGCGCGCTGTCATTTCGCTCAAAGATCGACCGAATCCATCGCGCGACGCTCGAATAGAACATCACGGTCTTTTCGCTTTCGCCGTCCGCCTCCAGACAGAGCGAGGGATAGAGCACGCACCACCAGTTGTGCCCTGCGCCGCGCCCCAGCACGACGCGCACAGCCCGGTATTCGCCCGCGGGCAGGAACAGCGCGCCGTATCGCCTGTCCGGGAAGGAGAATACGCCCGCCTCGACCGACACGCTGTCCGCGCCGTCGAGCGCAGAGAGCGCTGCGCGTTCGAGATCGTCCGTGTGAACGCGCAGCCGCGCGAAGGCCTCGTCGGCGCTGCCGCAATCGGCCAGCAGCGCATTCGCAGCCCGGCGCACGCTGTCGCGCACGGCCAGCTTTTCGCCCTGCTTAAGCGCGCTGTCGTCGTCGGCGACGACGTGCAGTCGGATGTATTCGCCGCGGTCGATTTCGCTTTCGGCGGCGGCGGGCGCGGCGATCAGCAGCAGCGCGCAGAGCAGCGCGGCCGTTTTGAGTCCGTTCATACAAATATCCCTCCCGGTGATGACTGAATACCTTCAGCATGGGCGCTTCGCCGCCATTTTATACAAAAAAAGCGCCCCCGCGATCAAAAAAGCGCGGAAAAAACGCGCGCCTTCGATCGGGAGGGCGAGTAAAACAGGGCAAGTTTCTTGAAAACTGACGAGCGGCGCGGAGACTGTGCAAGCGCCTCAAACCGTCAGTCCTGCGCAGCGGGGCTCAAATCCCGTGAGAGCGCCGAAAATCGATGAATTCAAGCGCCGCGTCCTGCGCATGGCCGGCTCTCAGGCCTGCGGGTTTCTCGGTCAAGATTTATTTTTATTAATAAAAAAACATCCGATGCGCATCGGAGGGCGGACTTCCGAAAAATCTTCGGAGAGCTTGATGAGGCCGAAGCGCTCCCGAACTTCCAAAGGCGTTCGGCGGCGTGCGCTGCGGGGCGGGACGCTTTTTGCAGCGGAAAACCTGATTTTTTTGGCTCTTCACGGAAAGTTGGGGAGAACAAGGCGCGGCAGAGAGACGCAAACAGCATGGCAGGAAAGAGTGCACTGCTAAGCGAGCGTATTTCCCTCTTTGTCCGTTCTTACATAGCGAAGGTATGTAATCTGATGCCGCGCTGGACTTGTACTCCCTCTAAGATTCTGTGATAAACCTATTTTCAGAGCAAAAACTGGAAAGGGCGGCAGGAAGACTGACTTCTAAAAATGGTTTTCAGGTTTCGTCAAACGGCAAAATTGCCGGTGGGAAGCCTGTTTTTTTCGCCTGCCAGCCTGTCAGAGCCCTTTTGACAAGATTCCCTCCGATGCGCATCGGAGGGAAGGAAAACTACGCGTTGGATTCGAGCGATTGAAGCCAGCCTTCAACCTGCCCTTCGCCGTGCAGCTCAAGCCCCGCGTCCTGAAGACGCTGCGCGGTCAGTCCGTTTCCGTCGGTCAGGGAACCGCTGAACGTGCCGTCGTATATGCGCCCGCAGCCGCACGAGGGGCTGTTCTCTTTCAATATGGCGTGGCGCGCGCCGAAGAGCCGCGCCAGACGCAGCGTCTCCTGAGCGCCGCGCTCGTATTCGGCGGTCACGTCGCGGCCGTCTCTGGCGACAACGCGGTCGCCCCGGCGCTCGGCGCTCGGGCGCGGCGTGGGCAGTCCGCCGTAAATCTCCGGGCAGACGGGGATGAGCGTATGCTTCTCTGCGGCCTCGATCACGGCGGGACAGGGTCTGCTCGCGCCGTCATAGCGGCAGCACAGTCCCAGCAGGCAGGCGCTGACGAGTATGACCATGGGCGTTCCTC
>CAKUAV010000204.1 GCA_934636425.1 uncultured Clostridia bacterium | reverse complement strand
TAGGCGGGGGCTTCGTCGGCCTGCGCGGTCAGCACGCAGCCCAGAAGCATGGCACAGGCGAGGATCACGGTCAGCATGGTCTTGAACATCTTGCGGGTTTTCATGGGGTCATCCTCCTAAAATATAGATTTGAGTGGCAGATGATCCGCATCGGCCGTGCCGGAGCCGATCGGAAATAAAAAAGACTTTTATCCCATCTATGGGACAAAAGCCGTTGCTTCTGCGATACCACCCAATTTGACGTTCCTTTGAAAAAACGTCCGCTCGCTTACGCGCACCATCATACGCGCCCCGATGGATAACGGGTGGGAATCCCGTCGGTCTCTACTTGGACGCTCTGCGCTCTTATCTCTCTCATGAGCTTGCGCTTATGAAAGATTTTAGCCGCTCGAAGCGCTCCGTTCGATCCGCCCTCCGAAGTCCATTCGCCAGCCGCTTTCCGTTCCGATTCCACCATCCGGAACTCTCTGAGGGATCACTGCGCCGGTTACTTCTCTTCGTCACTGGTTTGTTTGCTTGTAAACTTGTTGGCACTAATTATAAATGCGCATGCCCCGTCTGTCAAGTGGTCAACGTGCATAAATTATATCGAAATTTATTGGAGCGCGCTTTGGATGCGCTCAAAAAGCGCCGTCTCGCGGCTTTGAAACGCTGCGGGACGCGCCGCGATGCACGATATGTAACACGCCTTTTTCAAATTGGGCGGCAAAGCAGGCAGATTTGCGCGCGGATGTATGCTATAATATGAGAAAAACGTGCGCCTGAGCCGACGCGGCTGAGGCGACGAGTGTGAAACGCTGAAAAATGGGGAGGAGATTGTCATGAACGAGACGGGCAGAGCCCGCTGGGCGCGCGCCGCGTCATGGGCGCTGGCGGCGGCGGTGCTGCTGTTTGCGGCGCTGCTGATCGCGCAGTGCGTTTCAATCTATCGCGCCGGAACGGCGGCGGAAAACATGACCGAGGCGGGCGTGCGGATATGCGACATATACAGCCGCGAGATCGTCGCGGAGCGCTTCGGGCGCATCGCGTGGTCGTTCTGGCTGCTCATTGCGTCTCTCATCGCGGCGCTGATTCTGCGCCGGCCTGAAAGGGAAGCGCTGACCGCGCCGGTCGGCTATCAGCTGGCCATGCGCTTAAAGCGCGTCGGGAAGACGCCCGCCATGCGCGCCGAGGAGGTCAAGCGAGGGATCGTCACGGCGCTCATGGGGCTGGGCTGCCTGTTCTGCGCGGCGATGACCATGCGCGCGCTGCGTGCGCCCGGGCGGTTCGCCTCGACCGATCTGGAGATGGTCGTGCCGAAGCTGGTGGGCGACGTGCTGCCCTTTACGGCGCTGGCGATCGCCTTTCTGATGGCCGGCGCACAGCTGCGCCATGTCAGCATGAAGAAGGAAATCGCGCTGTCGAAGGACGCGCCGAAGCGGGATATGGAGCCGGTGAAGCCCTCAAAGTCCATTGTAAAGAACGTCGCGCGCGCGGCGCTGCTCGTCGCGGCGGCTGCGCTGATTGCGGCGGGCGTTCGCAACGGCGGCATGTTCGACGTGCTGGTGAAAGCAATCAATATTTGTACGGAGTGTATTGGCCTTGGCTGAGAAGATAAGCGCATGGTGGAACGCGCATAAGCCCACCAAACGGCGGCTGATTCAGGTTTACGCCGCGCTGCTCTACAACGCCCACATAAAGGGCTTCATAAAGGGCGACATCTATACCGGGCCGATCAAGAACGTCTGCGTGCCCGGCTTCAACTGCTATTCCTGCCCCGGCGCGATCGGCGCGTGTCCTCTGGGCGCGCTGCAAAACGCGCTGGCCTCGTCCAACAACCGCGCGCCGTGGTACATTCTGGGCATACTCCTGCTGCTGGGCGTGACCCTCGGGCGCACGATCTGCGGCTTTTTCTGTCCGCTGGGGCTGATTCAGGAGCTGCTTCACAAGATCCCCACGCCCAAGCTGAAAAAGAGCCGCTTTACGCGCGCGCTTTCATGGCTCAAGTACGTCATACTGGCGGTGTTCGTGATCGCCATTCCGCTGGCCTACGCGCCCGAGAGCTTCCCCGTGCCCGGATTCTGCAAATACATCTGTCCGGCGGGCACGTTCGAGGGCGCCATGGGGCTGCTCGCCAATCCGGTCAACGCGCCCAAGTTTTCGATGCTGAACATACTCTTCACGCGCAAGTTCGTCATCATGGCGGCGATATTCGCGGCGTGCGTGTTCGTCTACCGCGCGTTCTGCCGCTTTCTCTGTCCGCTGGGCGCGATTTACGGGCTGTTTTCGCGGCTGTCGATACTGGGCGTGAAGGTCGAGCCGGAAAAGTGTACGCACTGCGGCCGCTGCGTCGCGCGCTGCAAAATGGACGTGCGCCATGTGGGCGACCACGAGTGCATACACTGCGGCGAGTGCATCGGCGCGTGCCCGACAAAGGCCATTTCGATGAAGGCGGGCAGTATCACGCTCATGGAAAGCGAGTGCGGCAAAGCGCCCGAAAAGCCGAAGCGCGCGCGGCGCGCCATTGCGTGGATGCTGGCCATCGCGCTGCTGCTGGGCGTGGGCTGGTATGTCAATGGCGGCGAGGATAAGGGCGCGCAGCCGCCGGTTGTCGAGACCACGCCCGAGCCGGACGACGACACGCCGGTGGGGCATGAGGTCGGAATGCGCTGCCCCGATTTCACCGTGCCGCTCTACGGCGCGGACGGCGCTGAGTTTACGCTCAGTGCGACGCGCGGCAAAATCACTGTGATCAACTTCTGGGCGACGTGGTGCACCCCCTGCGTGGCGGAGCTGCCGCACTTTGAAAAGCTGCGCGCCGAGTATCCCGACGTGGAGATCGTCGCGATTCACTCTTCGCTGGTGACCGACGACGTGCAGGCGTTCCTCGACAAGAAGGGCTTCGATCTGCCCTTTGCGCTGGACGCGGACGGCGAGGTCATAAAGGCGCTGGGCGGCTCGACGCAATTGCCCATGACGGTGATCGTCGATCAGAGCGGCAAAATCACCTACAACAAGGTCGGCTCTGTGACCTATGAACAGCTGGAAAGTCTGGTTAAAGAGCTGATGCAGTAATCCGCAAAAGCCAGCCGAGGGGAGGCGCGCGCTTCTTTCCGGCCGGCTTTTTTATAGGGACTGATATTTAACGCGCCCGCTCGTTGCGGAGTTCACAATACGCGCGTATAATGAACAAAAATACAGCCAAGCAATCATATTGTGCCGATATGCGCTGAGAAATGCGCGCAAACTGAAGGAATCGCCGTTTTTTTTATTCAAAAGTGCGCGGCCATGAAAGGAAGGACAAACCATGACATTTGAACTGCCCGTCTATCGTCAGCCGGATTTTGAAGAGGCGCGCTTCAGGAATGCGCCCGACGCGCGCGTTGAGTGCGCGCCCATGGACGGTGTCGCGCCCGACGGCTATCACAGCACGTCGATGTACCCCGAGTATTTCAAGCTGAACGGGGCGTGGCGTCTGGCGGAGGAGAGCCGCATGGATTCCAGCGTGGTCGTGCGGGAAGACGGCCGGCTGGACGTTGTGGAGAACCGCAATCTGAAGGCGGGCGACCGCGTGATACTCGGCCGCAGCGAGACCGGCGAGGAGGGCATATTCGTCCACGCGCACGGCTTTGACGAGCCCGGCGAAGCGCCCGATCAGTTCGCGTTCCGGCAGGGGCGCAGCCGCGAGACGGCCTACGCCAAGGATTACGACCGGCTCGCGTCGCTCCTGCGCTATGAGAGGGAGCACGGCAACATACTCTGGGTGATGGGGCCGGCGTTCGCGTTCGATTACGACGCGCGCCGCGCCATGCAGGCGCTGATTGAGAACGGCTACTGCCACGGCCTGCTGGCCGGCAACGCGCTGGCCACGCACGATCTGGAGGGCGCGTATCTGCACACGGCGCTGGGGCAGGACATCTATACCCAGAAATCGCAGCCCAACGGACACTACAACCATCTGGACGTGATCAACCGCGTGCGCAGGAGCGGCTCGATCAGGCAGTTCATAGACGACTGCCGCATCGACAACGGCATCATGTACAGTCTGGTCAAAAACGACGTGCCGTTCGTGCTGACCGGCTCGATACGAGACGACGGCCCGCTGCCCGAGGTCATAGGCGACGCGTATCAGGGGCAGGGCGCTATGCGCGGCCTGATTAAAAAGTGCACCACGATCATCTGTCTGGCCACGATGCTGCACACAATCGCCGCGGGCAACATGACCCCCAGCTACCGCGTTCTTGCGGACGGCACGGTGCGCCCGGTGTATCTCTATGCCGTGGACGCGGACGAATTCGTCGTCAACAAGCTGCTCGACCGCGGCAGCCTTTCGGCGACCACGATCGTCACCAACGTGCAGGATTTCATCACGCTCGTCTCGCGCGGGCTGGGCGTTATGGCGTAAAAGAGCTGAAAATGCAGCATCCCGCTCGGGCTTTTCACGGCTCGGGCGGGATGCGCTCTGTTTTGGCGCTTAGCCGCTTTTCTTTCTGCGCACAGTGGGGGCGGTGGCTCGATGGCTCAAATCCAGCAGCATTTCCAGCTTTTCGTTCGGAATGGAGCCGTCCAGCGCGGCGCTGATGGTGGGGCTCTTGCTCATG
>CAKUAV010000203.1 GCA_934636425.1 uncultured Clostridia bacterium | reverse complement strand
TCGCAGACGCGTATTTATTCCACTTCCTATTATATGCGCTATTTTCTTGCATTTTTTGTAGTGTTAAGTGATGGTAAACTCGAATGTTTTTCTCTTTCTTTCCGAGCTTTTTCTCGGTCGTCCGGCCATTGTATGGGTTTGAATTAACTCGCTGTTTACAGTGTAATCTGTCGTCCGAAAGCACCGACCGCACTCTCCCGCGCCCTGTTTTGTACGCAGTTTCTACCTATTATATAAGGCCATTTCACGATCGCATCGTTCGGGTAACATTGAACTTCATCATACCGGCCATCAATAAATGTTCGTGTTTTGGAACGAGGCGCCGATTCTGCTGCCGGCAGCACGCAGCGGCCAGAAAATGGATCGTGCGCCCGAAAATCGCACAAAAAAATCCCGTCCGGCAGATACGCCAGGCGGGAGAGCGCGCAGTTAATCGGCGAGGAAGAAGCTCATGCACAGATCGTCGGACTCAGGATACCCCTCGTGGGCGAAATCGGGATAGATCACGACGCTCTTTTTCGAGGTGATTTTGTTGTAGGCGGCAAACTGCGTGGAAGGCGGGCAGATGTTGTCCATCAGGCCGGTAAACATCTTCACCTCGGCGCGAATGCGGTGCGCCAGATGCTGGTTGTCGATATAGCCCAGCTTGGTGAAATATTCCGCCTCGCGCTCATGGCGCGGATCGGTATAGCGGAAGAACTCGCGCAGCTCCGAATAGGCGTGGACGTCGAGATCCATCTCCCACACGCGGCGATAATCGCAGAGGAAGGGCATCATGGGCGCGGCGCGGAAGAGCGCAGGGGTCAGCGCCGCGCAGGCCAGCGTCAGTCCGCCGCCCTGAGAGCCGCCGGTGGCGCACACACGCGTCTCGTCCACGTCGTCCATGGCCATGACGATGCGCGCCAGCTGCGCCGTGTCCAGAAAGACATTGCGGAAATACAGCTTGTCCGGATCGGGATCGATCAGGCCGCGTATGATCTGGCCGTGCAGCGTGTTGCCGCGCACAGGCACGATGTCCTCAGACAGACCCGCCTGACCGCGGCAGTCCAGATTGGCCGCGACGAACCCCGCCGCCACCCAGCGCAGCAGGCCGCTGAACGAGCCGCCCGCGCCGGAGTAGCCGTGGAACAGGCAGACGGCAGGACGCTTTACGCCTTCCCGCTTCTTCGGACGCGCCAGACGGCCGTGTATGCGCGCGCCGCCCACGCCGGTGAAATACATTTCAAAGCAATCCGCGCCGGGGATCTGAAACTCGGCGGGGATCAGCTCGCAGTCGGTGCCCAGCGCTTCCATTTCGGCGATGGCGCGATTCCAGTATTCCTCCATGTCGGCGGGGCGCTCGTTGCGGCCTTCAAAGCGGTACAGTTCCTCCAGAGGCATATCGATGATGGGCATGACAAATCAACTCCTGTTCATTTCGTCGTTCAGTGTAATCTCCTGCTTGATGAGCGCGACCTCGTGCCGCGCGTCCCTGAGGCTGTCCATAAAGCGCTTGGGATCAGCGCCGAGGTCCTTTTTGAGCGTGGCGTACGGAAACTGTGCGATGCGCAGTACCGTATCGCCATAGGGTATGAGCGGCAGCGTGTGCGTATAGCTCTCCTCAAGCGCCGGCTCGACCGGCGTCGGCGCGCAGTTGACGCCCTTCTTCCCCCATCGAGGCAGCTCGACCGCCTGCGCGAGCACCACAGGCCCGCACCCCGCGCCGAAGCACCCGTCGCGTTCAAGCGGCATATAGTCGAACGCCGCGCCCTCAACGAGCGCAAACTTCCACGGAGAGCGCGGTCTGGCCTCGTAGTCAGGCGCATCAGCATCCTCGCGGATGCACTTTTCCTCCGCCTTGATCGGCATGGCCATGAGCAGCGGCCCGTACTCGACGGCGGCGCTGCGGCGGCTCCAGCGGGTCACGCGCGCCTCCATGGGCAGTATCAGCGTCACGCAATCGCCGCTCTGCCAGACGCGGCGGATCTCCAGATGACCGTCGCTGCGTCCGCCTTCATATTCCTCGCCGTTGACCAGCGCGCCCACCACGCCCTTTGTCCAGGCGGGCATGCGCACGCGGATGGGGAATTCGCTGGGACGGGCGGGCGAAACGCGGATTTTCACAGAGCGCTCGAAGGGATAGCGCGTGTCCACATCGATGCGCACAGGCACATCGCCAGAGAAGAACGTGACCGTGCAGGGCGCAAAGCTCATGCAGTAAAAGCCCTGATCGCGCGTGGCATACCACAGCGAGGCGGCGTATTTCGGCCAGGCCTGATGCATATTGGCGGTGCAGCAGCCATAGTTCGGCTCCAGACCGAATATGTTGGAATCGTCTGCGTTGTTGTACCAGGGGCGCTTGTCGACTGTGCAGCTGATCTGATTGACCTGCTGATCGTACTGATGCGCCATCAGATCGGCCGAAACGGCGGCGGGCAGCGCGTTGAAGGCCAGCTTTTCCAATATATCGCCCGCGCCCGTCCAGTCTGCGCCGGTGGTGGGCAGCAGCTCGCAGCTGTACATCATCTCCGCGACGGCGCACAGCTCGGCGCCCTGCGTGGGCGCGTTGCCGCTCAGATGCTCGTCGCCGTTGAACATGCCGCTGGCCACGCCGTGATGGCGCATCAGCCGGTCATAGCCCACGGCAAACGCCTCACGGTCGCGCTCGCTGTCGGTGAACTGGCTCATAATCGCGCCGGCGCGCAGCCCCATCGCCGTGTTGACGACGTGCGAGAGGTGATACTGCGTGGCGTAATAGGGGCGATCCTGTCCGGAAAGCGGCGAATTTTCCTTCTCCAGTCCTGCCTTGAGCGCCTCCCACGGCAGTATCTCGCTCATGGAGCGCGTATACGGGAAGGCGTGGAAATGCCTTGTCCAGTCGAGCGTCTGGGCGCGCAGCCGCTTCATCAGCGAAAGCAGGAATTTCGAGCCGGTGATGTTGTACAGCCATACGACCGCCTCGATATTTTCCGCGCCGCGCGGCACGGCCCAGTCCCTGAGCGGCTTTTCGTCAAGCATCCTGTACTGATACTTGAAATACCTGAACATGAATTCCGGCACGCGCGCATCCGACGTTGCGGTATAATATTGTATAAGCGCCTTGAGCATCACCATGCGCGGCCACCAGTCCTCGTTGTCCGCCGGGCCGAAGAAGCCGTCCTCGCGCTGGCTTTGCAGCGTCCAGTCGATATAGCGCATGGCCTTTTCCTTAAGGCGCGCGTCGTCCAGTATCCACGCCAGCGGCACCAGACCGTCCAGATAGTAGGGCGCGCGCTCCCAGCTGTCGCCCGCGCCGCCGCGCCATGCGCTCTCCTTTACGCTCGGCCAGAAATCATCCAGCCGCCCCGTCATTCCATTCGCAGCCATTTCCAGCTGCATCTTCAGCCACCGCTTCGGCCTGATCGCCCCCAGCGGCAGCGCTGCCAGCTCGTTGCGAGCCAGCGGCGCGCGGTTAAAAATCGCTTTGTTGATCATGTCCGCCGTCCTCTCTGCGCCTGCGGCGCGTTTGTCGCCATGCTCGTGTCACGAATCGTTTCGAAAGAATCCCGCATATTCCGGAACGGCGCCGCTGCGATTCAAGCCGCTTCCCGGCGCATGTCTGAAAAAATGAGGGCTGCAGAATCCCTGCGGATTATTGCGGCGCCCGACGCTTCCAGGCCGTCCCGCTCCGCTTTCCGGATTTTTGGCCTCGGTTCAGAAACGAAGCCCGCCGTTTCAGCGGAAAGTCAAATCGGCAGCCGCGGCGTTTTTTGGGGGACGCGTTCCGATCGAAATTCTCAAATGCGGCCGCCGGAAAATGCAGCTTTCGAGAGCCGTCCGCGCGCCGAAGCAGAACCTGAAAGAGTGATTTGAGCAGGGTGTTTCAGCGCCCCGCCATGCCTGTTTCAGCGCGCCCGTTTTGCTTTGCTTTTTGCCTTAGTCCATTATATCAAAGCGCGAATACCGTGTCAAGAAAATGACGGCAGCGCAGCAAAAAGCGCCGCGCGAATCCTTGTCAGGCGGCGAAAAGTATGCTAAAATAAGACAGCATAAATCTTTGAATTATAAGGAGAGACGATACAATGCAGGTTCGCACTCGTTTCGCGCCCAGCCCGACCGGCTATATGCATCTGGGCAATCTGCGCACGGCGCTTTACACCTATCTCTACGCCCGCCGCATGGGCGGCAAGTTCATACTCCGCATCGAGGACACCGACCAGGGCCGCGAGGTCAAGGGCGCTGTGGATATCATCTACAAATCGCTCAAAACCGCCGGCCTTGAGCACGACGAAGGCCCCGATGTGGGCGGCCCCTGCGCGCCCTATGTCCAGAGCGAGCGCCGCGGCATGTATCTGCCCTATGCAAAGCAGCTTGTCGAGAGCGGCCACGCCTACTACTGCTTCTGCACCGAGGAGCGGCTCGAACAGGCGCGCGCCGAGGCCGAGAAGAAGGGCGAAACATTCAAATACGACAAGCACTGCCTGCATCTGAGCCGCGAAGAGGTTCAGCGCCGTCTGGACGCGGGCGAGCCGTACGTCATCCGCCAGAACATCCCCGCCGAGGGCAAGGCCGGCTTTGACGACGTGATTTACGGCCATGTCGAGGTGGACTGCTCCACGCTGGACGACAACGTGCTGATCAAGGCCGACGGCCTGCCCACCTACAA
>CAKUAV010000202.1 GCA_934636425.1 uncultured Clostridia bacterium | reverse complement strand
GTCTCGCCCGGCTCGACCGTCATGAAGTTGAAATAGCTCAGCGCCAGATTGACGTTGCTCGTGCGCTTCGCGCCGCTGGTGGCCAGCGTCGTCGTGCATTCGCCCAGCAGAAGCGTCCTGTTCTCGAGCGACGCGCGGCTGACCTCCGGCTCGATGATCTCCGGCTCCAGCTCAATCGTGCCGCTCTGCCCCTCTTTGATCATCGTCTCGATCTGAGAAGCCAGCTTGTCCGCGTCCAGCCGATAGCCCACCGACGAATCGGTGTAGCTGAACTGCGCGATTTCGACAATCTCCATCGTCGCGCTGACGCTCTCGCGGTCTATGCTCGCCTTGATGTCCGCCGCCAGCGTCTCGATCGCCGCCCTGTCGTAGCTCAGCGTCACGCTGAGGTCGACGGGATTCTCCTGAAGCGCGCGTATGGCCTCCTTCTGCTCGGCCGGCGTGCCCTCGCGCCCCATGCGCCACGCCTTGTCCAGCTGCTCGTCCGCGTCGATCTGCGCGCCGACGTCCTTCGGCGTCAGCGACCAGCGCTGCCCCTCGAACGTCATCACGATCTCGGCGTTCATCGCCTCGGCATAGCGTGCGCTGAGCGCGGCGCGCGCCTCGTCCTGCGTCATGCCATCCAGCGGCAGCCCGCCGATCGACACGCCCTCATGGAATGTGTTCGTCTCGGGCAGATCCTCGTCCGCAGCGCCGCTGCCCTTCACCAGCCGCACAACGCCCCATATCATCACGACGAGCAGCGCCGCGCACAGCGCCGCCATCAGCCGCTTTATATACATCCTGCGCCGGCGCCTTCTCAGGCGGTCGTATCCCGCGGGATGATTGGCCGGGCGCGGTCTCTCGGCGTATCGGCCGTCCGACTGACTCCGCGCAGCCGTGCGGCCGCCATTTGAATATCGGCCCGAAGCCGCGCCGCCATAGTATGACCGGCCGCCGGCAGGCGTGCGGTTTCCCGCCACGCGGTATGACGCGCCGCCATTGCCCGCGTTTTTTTCACGCCTGTCCGATTCGTCGCCGCGCCGGAAGCCGCTTTCGCCGCCGCGGAACGAGCCGCCTTGATTGCTTCGAGTCATCGCCATCTCCTAAAAATCAGAACTGTTCGTGTTTTGACGGGCGCATCGCCCAGCTTCGCCAAGGAGCGCCGCTTCACTCCCCCAGCGCCTTCAAAAAGCGCTCGATATCCTCGCCGCGCCGCCGCCATTGCTGCATTCCGTCGCCCATGGCCACGCTTTTCACCTGGCCGTGATAGTCGCTGCCGCCGGTCACCAGCAGGTTTTCCGCGCGGGCAATGCGCTCGAACGCCGCAATCTGAGACAGGCTGTGCGCCATGTGATAGACCTCTATGCCGCGCAGGCCGCGCGCCTTGAGCGCATGGAAGCGCTCGCGCTCCCAGTAGGCCTCGCCGCGGTTCTGGCCGGGATGCGCGATCACCGGCAGGCCGCCGCAGTCGGCGATCAGCTCGATCGCCTCCTGAACGCTCAGCTTTTCGCGCTCGACATAGGCCGGTCTGCCCGGCGACAAATACTTCGAAAACGCCTCGCGCACATCGCGCACCGCGCCCTTTTGTATCATCACGCGCGCCAGATGAGAGCGCCCCACACTGCCGTGAGAGAGCGCGGTCACCTCGTCCAGCCGTATGTCCATGCCCAGCGCGCGCAGCCTGTCGACCATGAGCGCCATGCGTTCGTCGCGCCTGCCGCGCATGAGGACGAGCGTCCGCTCCAGCCGCTCGGCGTCGCGTATGCCGTAGCCCAGCACATGAACCTCGATCTGCCCGCCCGCGCTGATCTCCACGCCGCCGATCACGCGCACGCCGCATTTTTCCCCGGCCGCGACGGCCTCGGGCACGCCGCGCATTGTGTCGTGATCGGTGATGGCGATGATCGAAAAGCCCTTTTCGGCCGCAAGCGCGACCACAGCCCCCGGTGAATCAGTTCCATCGGAGGCGGTCGTGTGAATATGAAGGTCAAAGCGGGGCGGCTGCGCGCCCTGTTCGAGCCGTTTACTGTTCATGGGTCTGCGCTTCGCTTTCCTCGCCCGCTTCAGCCGGCCTGTCCGGCGCATCGGAGGCTCCCTGTTCGGCTGTGCCGTTCATAATGGCCTCGAATTCCGCCTGATCGAGCTTTTCCTTATCCTGCAGCGCGTGCGCCACAGCGTCCAGCTTGTCGCGATGCTCGTTCAGTATGGACGTCGCGCGCGCATAGCCCTCCTCGAGCAGGTTGTGAACCTCCTCGTCGATGGCGCGGCTGACCTCGTCGGAGACGTTCGAGCCGGTCTGCGAGAAGTCGCGGCCCAGGAACACCTCGTGCTCGTCGCCCAGGAACATCGGGCCGAGCTTGCCGCTCATGCCGTATTCGGTCACCATGGCGCGCGCGGTCTGCGTGGCCTTCTTAAGGTCGCTCGAGGAGCCGGTGGACACGTCGCCCAGCACGAGCCGCTCGGCGCAGTGGCCGCCAAGGCTTCCGGCGATGGAGGCCTTCAGCCGGGCGCTGGAAATGTAGCTGGTCTCCTCGCTGGGCAGCCACATCGTGTATCCGCCCGCGCCCTTGCCGCGCGGAATGATGGACACCTCATGCACGGGATCGCATTCGGGAATGTAGTGCATCACAACGGCGTGACCCGCCTCGTGATAGGCCACGAGATACTTGTCCTTCTCGGTGACCTTGTGGCTCTTCTTCTCGGGGCCGGCGCTCACGCGTGTGATGGCCTCCTCGATCGTGGCCATGGCGATTTCCCTGCCGTTGGCGCGCGCGGTGAGAATGGCCGCCTCGTTGAGCACGTTTTCAAGATCCGCGCCGGTAAAGTAGGGCGTTCTGCGCGCGATAACCGACAGATCGACGTCCGCGGCCAGCGGCTTGCCCCTGGCATGGATTTTCAGTATGTCCTCGCGGCCCTTCACGTCCGGATAGCTCACGGTAATCTGGCGGTCAAAACGGCCGGGGCGCAGCAGCGCCGGGTCGAGTATGTCCGCGCGGTTGGTGGCCGCCATGACGATGATGCCCTGATTGGCCGTAAAGCCGTCCATCTCGACCAGCAGCTGGTTGAGCGTCTGCTCGCGCTCGTCGTGGCCGCCGCCCAGACCCGCGCCGCGCTGACGGCCGACCGCGTCGATCTCGTCGATGAACACAATGGCCGGAGCGCGCTTTTTCGCCTCGTCAAAGAGATCGCGCACGCGGCTCGCGCCCACGCCCACGAACATTTCCACAAAGTCCGAGCCGGAAATCGTGAAAAACGGCACGCCCGCCTCGCCCGCAACGGCGCGGGCCAGCAGCGTCTTGCCTGTGCCGGGAGGGCCTACGAGCAGCACGCCCTTGGGCACGCGCGCGCCCAGATCCTGAAACTTTTTGGGATCCTTCAGGAAGTCGACAATTTCGCGCAGCTCCTCGGTCTCTTCCTGCGCGCCGGCGACATTGGCAAACGTCACCTTGTTCTTGCTGGGATCGCTCAGCCGCGCGCGGGATTTGCCGAAGTTCATAACGCCCTTGCCGCCGCCGCCCTGCTGGCGCATCATGAAATACCACAGCACGCCGAAGAGCAGCATCGTGACCAGCAGCGGAATCCACTCGACCCACCAGGGCGTCGAGGCCGGCGGGGTCACTGTGACGGTAAAGCCGTAGTCGCTCACCTTGACCTGATCGGCGTCCTTGCCCAGCTTTTCGGCATAGATGGCGTTTACGTCGCTGTAAAACTGAGCCGTGCTGGGCAAAAGCGACGTCACGTTATAGCGCTGCGGGAACTCGCTGGCCGCAATGCCGCTGTCTCGCGTCGCGGCGACCAGATTGTTTCCGGTCGTCATGACGAACTCCAGCTCGTCCTTCTCGACCATATCGAGCGCTTCAGAATAGTTGACATTGCGCACCTGATCGCGCACGGGCGAACCGAGCATCTGCACGGCGACCAGTATCACGACAATCAGCGCCGCATAAATCAGCAGCTGCGGCAGCCGATTAAATTTCTTTGGCTTCAAAAAAGCATCCCCCGCTTTCCTTTGCGTATCAAATCACAGTCAAATCCGACGTATGTTCCTATTATACCACGCATGGCGGGCGGATTCAAACCCGCCTGTCATTCTTTTATGTAAACTTACGGTTTTCTCAATCGTCCCCGGCCGAAAACCGCGCAGGCAGACGGAGACAATCCTGCCAATCCGCGCGTCATCTGGCAAAACCCGCGCTCAGTGCGTCACGCAGGCAGGCAAAAGCAATCCATCCAAACCGCACTCGCTGAAGCGCAGGCATACGAAAGCAAGCTCCGTCAAACCGCGCGTCATCCGGCAAAAATCCGCGCTCAGTGCGCCGCGCAGGCAGACAGAAACAATCCTTCCAAGCCGCGTCCCAGCAAGATCGCGCTCGCAGAAGCGCAGGCAGACGGAGACAAGCTCCACCCAGACGCGCCCCGCAAAATCCGCATTCAGTGCGCCGCGCAAGCATATGGAGGCAATCCTGCCAATCCGCGCGTCATCTGGCAAAACCCGCATTCAGTGCGCCGCGCAGACATACAGAAACAGTCCTTCCAAGCCGCGCATCTCCCGGCAAAATCCGCGCTCAGTGCTCCGCGCAATCTTACGAAAGCAAGCTCCGTCAAACCGCGCGTCATCCGGCAAAATCCGCGCTCAGTGCGCCGCGCAAGCTTACGAAA
>CAKUAV010000201.1 GCA_934636425.1 uncultured Clostridia bacterium | reverse complement strand
GCGTTGTTCAGGGTAACGGTCAGGGTCTTGTCGTCCACAGCTTCAACGGCCAGCTTGGCGTCGGGATTGACGTAGTTGCCGTCGGCGTCGGTCTCATACATATCGCTGTAGCCCTTGACGACTTCGAACATGTAGCCGTAGTCGGAGCCGGTGGCGGGAGCGGCGGCGCGCTGCCAGGCAAAGACGAAATCAGAGGCGGTCAGCGCCTTGCCGTCGGACCAGGTCAGGCCGTCCTTCAGGGTGTAGGTGTAGGTGACGGTGCCGTCCTCGTTGGTCACCGGCTCGGACAGCTCGGTGGCGCAGTCGGCGACGATCTCCAGAGTGCCGTCGTCCTTCTGGGCCCAGGTGGCCAGGCCGGAGAAGAGGTGGGCGATCAGAGTCGCGCCGTCAACGGCGGAGTTCAGCGCGGGATCGATCGTGTCCGGCTCGGAAGCCAGGCACACGGCGATGCTGGTCGTCTCCTCAGCCAGCGCAGGCAGGCTGCAGGAGAGAATCATCGCCAGAGTCAGCATAAGAGCAACCAGCTTTTTCATGGGAGTTCCTCCTTGTAATAATCTATCAAAAATGCGTGCGGCGCATCTTTGAACAAAATGGGGAAGCGTCAGCCGATTTCCTTCAGCCGGTGGCAGGCCACGAAATGACCCTTTTCCACCTCTTTGAAATCGGGCATGGACTGGGCGCACTGCTCGGTCGCATAGCGGCAGCGGGTGCGGAAGGGGCAGCCGGAGGGCGCGTTCAGCGGGCTGGGAATATCGCCGCTGAGCACGATGCGCTTATTGGCGCGCGCGGCCTTGGGATCGGGCAGCGGCACGGCCGAGAGCAGCGACTGGGAGTAGGGATGCAGCGGGTGATTGTAGATCTCCTCCGCGTCGGCCAGCTCGACCATCTTGCCCAGATACATCACGGCGATGCGGTCGGAAATATGGCGCACAACCAGCAGATCATGGGCGATGAAGAGGTAGGTCAGCCCCAGCTCGTCCTGCAGATCGTCGAACATATTGATGACCTGCGCCTGAATGGACACGTCCAGCGCGGAGACCGGCTCGTCGCAGACGATGAACTCGGGCTTCATGGCCAGGGCGCGGGCGATGCCGATGCGCTGGCGCTGTCCGCCGGAAAACTCGTGCGCATAGCGGGAGGCGTGCTCGCTGTTCAGCCCGACGAGGGAGAGCAGTTCGAGTATGCGCTCGTCGCGCTCCTTCTTGCTGGAGTACATGTGATGCACGTCCAGCGGCTCGCCCACGATGTCGGAGACCGTCATGCGCGGGTTCAGCGAGGAGTAGGGATCCTGAAAGACCATGGAGGCCTTCGTGCGAAACTGATTGACGTCGCTCTTCGTCTTGATGAGCTTGCCGTCGAAGCGGATTTCGCCGGCGGTGGGCTTGTAGAGATGCAGTATCGTGCGGCCGACGGTGGTCTTGCCGCAGCCGGACTCGCCGACCAGACCGAGCGTCTCGCCCCTGTTTATGGTGAAGGACACGTCGTCGACGGCCTTTAAGGGCTTGGAGCGCAGAAAGCCCATGTTGATGTCGAAATATTCCTTGAGCCCCTTGACTTCGAGCAGAGGCCGATTGGCGGCAGTGTCAGACATGAGCTTCGCCTCCTTCCAATGTGGCTGTGCCCGCATCCAGCGCCGCCTTGACGTTCATCCAGCAGGTGGCGTAATGGTCGCTGTTGATGACCATGCGCTCGGGGCGCTTTTCCAGACAGATCTTCAGCGCCGCCTCGCAGCGGGGGGCGAACGGACAGCCCTTGGGCATATTCAGAAGATCGATGGGCGTGCCGGTGATCGGCTGGAGCCTCTGGCCGTTGTTGGCGGCCGTCGGGATGGAGCGGATCAGGCCCTTTGTGTATTCGTGATGCGGATTATAGAAGATTTCATCGGCCGTGCCCTGCTCGCATATGGAGCCGGCGTACATGACCACGATTTCATCGCACATCTGCGCGACCACGCCCAGATCGTGTGTGATCATGATGATGGCCATGCCCAGGCGCTTCTGCAGATCCTGCATCAGCTCGAGTATCTGCGCCTGAATGGTCACGTCCAGCGCGGTGGTCGGCTCATCGGCGATGAGTATGTCCGGCTCGCAGGCCAGCGCCATGGCGATCATGACGCGCTGGCGCATGCCGCCCGACAGCTCGTAGGGATATTGCTTGAGCCGCTTTTCGGGCTCGTTGACATTGACCAGCTTGAGCATTTCGAGCGCGCGCGCTCTGGCCTCGCGGCGGTTGCGCTTTGTGTGCAGCAGTATCGCCTCCATAAGCTGATGGCCTATGGTGTATGTGGGGTTCAGCGAGGTCATGGGATCCTGAAAGATGATGGAAACGCGGTTGCCGCGCACGCTGCGCATGACCTTTTCGTCCGCGCCCACCAGCTCCTGACCGTCCAGCTTGACGCTGCCGCCCACGATTTTGCCCGTCGGGGCGAGTATCTGCATGATCGAGTAGGCCGTGACCGATTTGCCCGAGCCGGACTCGCCCACGATGCCCAGCACCTTGCCGTGATCCAGCATGAAGGACACGCCGTCCACCGCCTTGACTTCGCCGGCGTCGGTGAAGAAGGAGGTGCGCAGGTTGTTTACTTCCAGCAATGCCATAATGATTTCTCTCCTTCCGTCAGGCGTTGAGCTTCGGGTCGAACGCGTCGCGCAGGCCGTCGCCGAACAGGTTGAGCGAGAGCACGATCAGACAGATCACCAGCGCCGGAATGATCAGGCGGTAGGTGTAGGAGCTGATGCCGTTGAGCGCGTCGGAGGCCAGCGAACCCAGCGACGGCATGGGCGCGTTGACGCCCAGGCCGAGGAAGGACAAAAAGCTCTCGGTGAATATCGCGTTGGGGATCTGCAGCGCCGTGGAGATGATGACCACGCTGATGCAGTTGGGCAGCAGGTGCTTTTTGATGATCCACTTGCCCTTTGCGCCGGTCGCCTGAGCGCAGAGCACGTATTCCTGCTCGCGCAGCGAGAGGATCTGGCCGCGGATCAGGCGCGCCATGCTCACCCAGTAGAGCAGGCCGAATACGATGAACATGCTGATGATGTTCGAGCCGATCTTTTCGAGCACGGTGCCTTCCACATTGAGCACCTGTCCCAGCACGACGGCCAGCAGTATGATGACCAGCATGTCGGGCAGAGAATAGATGATGTCGACGATGCGCATGATGATCAGATCGACCTTGCCGCCGCAGTAGCCCGCAATCGCGCCGATCGTCATGCCGATCAGCAGCACGATGATGCTGGCAAAGAAGCCGACGGCCAGCGATATGCGCGTGCCGTAGACCACGCGGATGAAGTAGTCGCGGCCGTGCGCGTCGGTGCCGAATATGTGCGGGAAGACCTTTTCGCCCGCTTCGATCTTCTTCAGCTCGGTTTTGCCGTAGGTGAAGGGCGCGAGGTTGTTGTAGGAGCTGTCGACCGGCTTGCCCGGGCGCACGCCCAGCATGGCGTCGTAGGAATAGGGCCACACATGGGGGATGATGATCGAGGCGAGCGTGATCAGCACGATGATGATCAGGCTGACCAGCGCCACCCTGTTGCGCACAAGGCGCTTTACGCCGTCCTTAAAGAATGTCGAGGAGGGGCGCATCTGGGAGATATAGGCCTTTTCCTCAGCCGTGGCCGGCTGGAGGAGATCGGGATTCAGGTGCAGGCTGAAGGGCTTGTTGATATCGAGCATGACGGCGCCTCCTTATTCGAACTCAATCCGGGGATCGACGACCTTGTACAACAGATCGCTGATCAGATTCATGATGACGATCAGGGAGGCCAGGAAGATCGTGGTGCCCATGATCATGGTGTAATCGCGGTTGATGATGCTGGAAACGAACTGGCGGCCGACGCCCGGCACGGCGAATATCTGCTCAACCACCATGGAGCCGGTGACGATGAAGGCCAGCATGGGGCCGAAATAGGTGATGACCGGGATCAGCGAGTTCTTGAGCGCATGGCCGAATATGATCCTGCGCTTCGGCACGCCCTTGGCCCGCGCGGTGCGGATGTAATCCTGCCCCAGCACGTCCAGCATGGAGGAGCGGGTCAGACGGGTGATGTAGGCCATGGGGTACAGCCCCAGCGTGATGATGGGCAGTATCAGGCCGGCCGCCGTGGAGCCGTTGGCGGGCACCCAGCGCAGCTTGACCGCGAACACCACCAGCAAAAACGAGCCCATGATGAACGAGGGCATCGAGACGAACGCCGTCGTGATGACCATGATGATCTTGTCGATCAGCTTGTTGCGGCGCAGCGCGGCCACGGCGCCCAGCACGATGCCGACAATCGCCGCGCCGAAGGCCGCGATCAGACCCAGCTTGGCCGAGGTCTTCATGCCATCGGTGATGACGTCTATGACCTGACGGCCGCGCTGCTTGAGCGACGGGCCGAAGTCAAAGCGGGTCACGATATCCTTAAGGTAGGTGGCGTACTGCTCAAAGAGCGGCTTGTCCAGGCCGTACTTGGCCTCCAGAGCGGCCTGCGCCTCCTTGGAGAGCGCCTTCTCGCCCATGAAGGGGCCGCCCGGCACGGCGTGCATGACGAAAAACGTCACCGTGATGACGATCCAGATGGTCAGTATGGCCAGCAGAATTCGCTTGAGAATGTAGTAGAGCATCTTCGAGTTCATCGCAATCCACCTTCCTGAAAAGCGGCGCGGAAGGTCTGCATTATTCAGCCGCAGACCGTAT
>CAKUAV010000200.1 GCA_934636425.1 uncultured Clostridia bacterium | reverse complement strand
GATCGCAGGTGAGTCCGGTGAAGTCGGTCACCATGTCCGCGCCCTCGATCAGCGTGATCTGAGGATGGCGCGCGGCGAGGCGGCGAATGACCGCGTCGGTTTTCAGATTGCCGCTGGCCTCGACGTCGGTCTTTTTCGTCACGGGCGACGCGCAGACGGGCGCGCTCACGCCGCTGTTGGGGAAGCAGGTGAGCATATAGATCGGGATATCCGGCTTCTTTTCGGCCATGCGGTCGAGCAGATGGGCGCAGCGCCGCTCGTATTCGTCGGCATAGCCGCCCATGTTGACGGCGTTTTCGAGCAGCAGCGCGTCGAAGCGGCAGTCGGGCGAGGCGAACCAGTCGGCCACGCCCGCTTCGTTCATGCAGGAGCCGCCCATCGCCTTGTTGAGCAGATTGACGTTCAGCATGCGCCCCAGCAGCTGGCACCAGCACACGCTCTGGGAAGAGGCGCACGCGCCGTAGGTGAGCGACGTGCCATAGCACAAAAGCGTCTTTTCGGGAAGCTCATCGGGGCGCGGCGGGCGCACGGCAAAGCCGTAATCCTCAAAGTCGACCAGCGTCATGGTGAAGTTGATGTCAGACATGATGCGCCACACGTCGGAGGAAAAGCCGCCCTTTTTGCGCTTGAGCGCGGGATCGAGCGCCTCGAAACCGGGCGCTTTGATCAGCTCGATGTGTGTTACCTGTCCCTTTTTGACGGGATAGATGTAGGTGTAGCCGGTGTAATAGCGGAAATCGCCGCGATAGATCTCGACATAGCCGTCCTGATCGATCGAGGAGAGCGATATGAGCGCGCGGTCGCCCTCGGTGACGAAGCGGATCTCGCAGCCGGTCGTGGTCTGGGAGACATAGCGGCCATAGGTGGACTTGAGCGCGTCGCAGCCCATGCTGTCGCACAGCGCCTTGGGGAAGCGGTACAGGCGCAGGCCGCTGGCGCTCTCGCGCACGTCGGCGACGTTGTGCAGCTCGAAATTTTTGTAAATCATGATTCAGACTCCTTTGGCGGGATGGTGCTTTCAGCGCCCATTATAGAATCTGGCGCGCGCCGTGTCAAGAAGAGCGCGCCATTTCGACGGAAAAGTGCGCGTCATGTCGGAAAAGGACTGACGTCCGTCTGAGCGTTTTCTCCGCGCGGCGGATTCGGCGTCTCATTTCGCCGTCGGTCAAGCCGGAAAATATCGATTCAGATTTGCTCAGGAGCCGCTTTTGCGTCGCTGGAACGGGCGCTGAGCCTTTATGGGATTTCAAGCGCTCCTTGAGCGGATGCGCAAGGCTGATGGCGGAATCAGAGCGCGCCTGTGATTTTTTCGACGCGGCAGTTTTCCAGCTCGACGTTGAGCGCGCCCTCGCTGCGCACGACGCATTTCGTTTCGAGCGCATGGATGTTCCTGATCTGCAGCGCGCCCTGCGTCTCGCCGCGGAAGCTGAATATCGCCTCGGGACACGCGCCCGCCTCGCAGAACACGCCGTCGATCATGCAGGCGTGAAGCTCGGCGATGTTTTCGGTCGTGACGGCGTGGCGCACGCCGCTGCGGCAGTACAGATTCGTTATGCGCAGATTTTCCAGCGCGCAGCCGGCCAGTATCGCGCGATAGGAGTTCGAGAACACATTGGAAATCGATATGTTGGTCATCTCGCCGCGCACGCTCGTGCGCTCTCGGATGTATTCGGCCAGTATGGCGTAGCCGAGGAACACGCTGGTCTGCCAGGCCTGAGCGGGCGACGTGTCCACCAGCGTGTCGGCACATACATCGTGAACGCGCGTGCCGTCCGCGCAGAGCAGGCGCAGCTGCGCGCCGGAGAGGACGCGCGTCATGACGTTTTTGACGACAATGTGGTGGATGTCCCAGCCCTTTTCCGGCACGAAGAAGCGCGTCTCGCTGCGCCCCTTGAGCGCGGTCAGCGCCACGCTGTCGTCCTCGGTCTGGCCGGTGATGTTCTCAATGAGTATGTCCGAGCAGCCGCAGCGCAGGTCTATGCCGTCGCCGTTCTTGATGTATATGTCCCTGTAGTCGGTCGGCTCTTTGTCGATGCGCTCGCCGTCTGCGCCGGCGCTGGCGAAATCGGCCTCGAATTCGATGCTGCGGATTGTGCCGTGCGTGCAGTAATAGTATGTCATGCCCCACCAGCGCTGATGGCGCACCTTGAAGCCCTCCACGGTGAAGCCGCGGGTGTTGACGAACAGCAGCATGGTGTTGTTGATCAGCGTGCCGTCCTTTGTGTTCCATTCGTCGTGGCCGTTGAACGCGCCGCCGTCCAGCAGAGCGCCGTTTTTGCCGATCAGGCGGATATCGCGCTGCTCGTTTTCGAGCGAACGCGCGCCCTCGTCGAAGGCCGATTCCGTGCGGAACATATTGCAGTAGCAGCCCGTTTCCTGAATCATCGTGCAGCCGTCCAGTATGACGGTGATATTGCTGGGCAGCAGTATCGATTCGCCGATGATCCACTCATAGCGCCCGGCGCGCTGATTGTCGCGCGGTATGACGACGGTGTTGCAGCCGCTCTTCATGGCGGCGCGGATGGCGTTGTTGATCGAACGGCTGTCGGTCGCGTCCATGATTTCGGGATCGTTGGGCGTATAGAAGGGGCGAATTGACATGACTTTTCCCTCTTTTCACTGGCGTGTGTCTGAAAAAATCGCCGGCCTGCGTTTCTGTATCCGAAAGCCCTGAGCCGAGAAAGAAGCCCTTGAGCTTTCAGCCGCCGCCGCTAAAATCCGCGGGAGACGCGCAGCACTTCGCTTTTCGGCGCCGCTCTGGATTGCCGGCTTAACGGGCGCTAAAAAGCCGTCAGGCGCGCTGATCTGCCTTCCGCATCAGCGCAGGCCTTCCGCTTTGGAATACACTTCAGTATAGCACGCCATGCTGCGCCTGTCCATATGAAAAATCCGTCCGACTCCTGCGAATCGGACGGATGAATGCTCTTTTCGGGATCAGAACAGGCTCTCGCCGGTCATTTCCCTGGGCTGGGGCATGCCCATCAGCTTGAGCAGCGTGGGGCAAAGGTCGCTCAGGCGGCCGCCCGTGCGCAGCTCGTGCTTGGGGCAGGCGGGGTCGATCACGATGGCCGGCACCGGATTGGTGGTGTGGGGCGTGAAGGGCTCGCCGGTTTCGTAGTTGATCATCTGATCGGCGTTGCCGTGATCGGCAGTGACGATCGCCTTGCCGCCCTTGGCGACGAGCAGATCGACCACGCGGCCCAGGCAGGTGTCGACCGCCTCAACCGCCTTGATCGCCGCGGACATAACGCCGGTGTGGCCGACCATGTCGCAGTTGGCGTAGTTGAGTATGATCACGTCATATTTGTCGGAATTGATCGCCTCGACGACCTTGTCGGTCACCTCGTAGGCGCTCATTTCGGGCTTGAGATCGAATGTGGGCACGTCGGGCGACGGCACCAGTATGCGATCCTCGCCGGGGAACTGCTTTTCCTCGCCGCCGTTGAAGAAGAACGTGACATGCGCGTACTTCTGCGTCTCGGCGATGCGCAGCTGCGTCTTGCCGTTCACCGACAGATATTCGCCCATTGTCATGGTCAGATGCTCCGGCGGATAGGCCACGGTGACATTGGGCATGGACTCGTCATACTGCGCCATGCAGACATAGTGCACAGGGAAGAAGCCGTGGCGGCGCTCAAAGCCCGTAAAGTCGGGATCGACGAACGCGCGGGTGATCTGACGGGCGCGGTCGGGGCGGAAATTGAAGCAGATGATCGAGTCGTTCGCCTTGATCATGCCGTCCTTGTCGATGACGGTGGGCACGACAAACTCGTCGGTCACGCCCGCGGCGTAGGAATCCTCGATGGCCTTCACGGCGTCGTCGGCGTGATTGCCCTCGCCGTACACCATCGCGGCATAGCCCTTTTCGACGCGATCCCAGGCCTTGTCGCGATCCATGGCGTAGTAGCGGCCGCCCACGGAGGCCACCTTGCCCACGCCCAGCTCGTTCATTTTGTCCTGAACGGTTTTGACAAAGCCCGCGCCGGAGGTCACGGACACGTCGCGGCCGTCCAGCAGCGCGTGCAGATAGACCTTCTTGAGGCCGCAGCGCCTGGCCATTTCGATCAGACCCAGCAGGTGCTCGATGTGGCTGTGAACGCCGCCGTCGGACACAAGGCCGATCAGATGGAGCGCGGAATCGTGCTTTTTGCAGTTGTCCATCGCGTCCAGCAGAACCTTGTTTTCAAAGAACACGCCGTCCTCGATGTCCTTGGTGATCTTGACCAGCATCTGATAGACCACACGGCCCGCGCCGATGTTGGTGTGGCCGACCTCGCTGTTGCCCATCTGGCCGGCGGGGAGACCCACATCGCGGCCGGAGGCGGCGATCTGAGTCCAGGAATACTCGGCCTTATAGCGGTCGATATTGGGCGTTTTTGCGGCGGCGATGGCGTTCGACTTGGGGTCGTCCCTGCCGATGCCGAAGCCGTCGAGTATAATCAGCGCGTTGGTCATCAGTAGTTCACCACCTGAGCGAAATCAGCCGCCTTCAGGGAAGCGCCGCCGATCAGGCCGCCGTCGATTTCGGGCTGAGCCATCAGGCCCTTGACATTGCTGCCCTTCATGGAGCCGCCGTACTGTATGCGCACCTTGGCAGCGGTCTCCTCGCCGTACTTGGCGGCGATGGCCTGGCGGATGACGCCGATGGTCTCGTTGGGCTGCTCGTCGGTGGCGGTGAGG
>CAKUAV010000199.1 GCA_934636425.1 uncultured Clostridia bacterium | reverse complement strand
GAGAGTCCAGAGAGTCGAAGACTCTTTGGCGCAGTCTGGGGCGGCCGCAGTGCGGCTTCCACATTTAGCCCCAGCGTACTCCCCGCGGAAAGCCCTACAGAGCTAATGTGATTGCGCAAAGACGCACAAAGCCCGCGCCGCCAGCCCCCGTTTCTCGTCCCCCGTCTCCCGTGTCCCCGGTACCCCGTCGAGATCGCCATAAAGAAACGCACAAACCCAAAGTGAACCCGCCAAGGCAGATAACCGCGCCAACGCCGCGAGAACGCACGAAGGCGATCTCGACCCTGCGGAATAGAAACGCAACACATCGCAAGCCGTCCTGTTTGTCGCCATGCGGCAAACAGCAGGCGTGAACCGAGGCAAAACGCCCCAACAGAACTGTAAAGCTGGGTGCGAATCAAGGGCAAAGCGCCGCGATAGAAACGGAAGGTCGATCATGAGCCGAGGACAAAGTGTGACAGAAACGGAAGGCCGGACGCGAAGGCAAAGAAGCGTCAGAAACGGAAGGCCGGGTGTGAGCCGAGGGCAAACAGTTGCGCCAGAACCGCAATGCCGGGCGTGAATCGCGGGCAAAGCCGCGGCAAAACCGCAACGCCGGGCATGAGCCGAGGGCAAAGCGCCGCGGCAGAATCACACGGACAGGATGAGCCAAGGATCGAACTGCGGCAGAAGCGGAAAGCCGGGTGTGAGCCGAGTGCAAAACGCCCCAATAGAAACGTAAGCCCTGGACGCGTGCCAATGGCAAAACGCCCCAACAGAAACGCAAGCCCCGGACGCGCGCCGAGTGCAAAACGCATCGACAGAAACGAAAGGCTGGGCGTGAGCCGAGGACAAGCAGTTGCGCCAGAACCGCAATGCCGGGCGTGAATCGCGGGCAAAGCCGCGGCAAAATCGCAACGCCGGGCATGAACCGAGAGCAAAGCGAGCCAGAACCGCACTGCCAAGCGCGAACCGAGGGCAACCGTTCCGCTAGAACCACAATCGCCAGACACGCTCATCCCCCGCGCCCCAATTCCGCATTCCGAACTCCAAATTACCTCCGCCGTTCCCTCGCGCGCACAATCGCCTGTGCCGGAGCTATAACCGGCAGGCACAAAGGCCGCGCCGGCTGACAATTCACGAACATATGAAAACCACCGGCGCAGCGCCGCGTCAGCGCGGTACAGCGCACCGACTGGATGCCCGCCGCGCTATGACGCCGCCGAGTGCGCAAAAAAACGGCCATCCTCAAAGAGGAAAGCCGTTTTGCGGAGAGCGGTCAGTTTTCCGGCAGAGCGTGCGGCGCGATTTCGAGCGTGAATGTGAACGTGGAGCCTTGGCCAACGCTGCTCTGAACGTCGATCGTGCCGTTCATGTGCTCGCAGACCAGCCGCGCGATCGACAGACCCAGCCCCGTGCCGGTGGTGCGCATGCGCGATTTGTCGGCCTTGTAGAAGCGCTCCCAGATGTAGGGCAGATCGGCGGGCGATATGCCCGCGCCGTTGTCGCGCACGCCCACGGCGACATGGCTGTCCTGCGCGCGCGCAAAGACGACGATCTCGCCGCCTTCGGGCGTGAACGAGAGCGCGTTGTCCATGAGTATGATCAGCACCTGCATGATGCGGTCTTCGTTGCCCATCACAGGCGGCATGTCCTCGGGATACTCGCAGCGCAGCGCTATGCGGCAGGCGTCGGCCTGAGGGCGCAGCCGGCGCACGGCGCCCTCGAGTATGCCCGGCAGCGCCAGCGGTTCCAGCTCGATTTGCAGGCGGCCGCTCTGAAGCCGGCTCATGTCCAGCATTTCGCCGATCAGCTTTTCGAGGCGCAGCGTCTCCTGATAGATGATGCGGTAGCAGTCCATGCGCTCGGCTTCGGTGTCGATCACGCCGTCTATGAGCGGCTCGACCATGCCGCGTATGCCGGTGAGCGGCGTGCGCAGCTCGTGGGAGACATTGGCCACATAGTCGCGGCGCAGCTGCTCGAGCCGCTCGGACTCGGAGACGTCGCTGAGCAGCGCCACGGCGCCTATGATATTCGTCCCCGCGCCGGTGAACGGCCATACGACCGCCTTTATGCAGCGCCTTTCGGGGTTCGTCCACTGGCACTCGGCGCGGTGCCCGCTCGCCATGGCGGCAAAGAGCATCTCCGTCAGGCGGCGATGGCTCGTTTCGTCTGCGCGCGACTGCCATGTGGTCAGGCCGAGCAGCTCGAGCGCGGCGGCGTTGTGGTGCAGTATACTGCCGCTCTGATCGACGGCGACAATGCCCTCGCCGATGCCCGAGAGTATCTGCTCCAGCTTTGCCTTTTCGTTTCGCAGATCGAATATCGTCTGGCCGAGGCGGCGGGAGAGGTCGTTGAGCGTGTGGCCGAGCTGGCCGATTTCATCCTCCTCGTTCAGATGCGTGACCTCGCCGTAATGCCCCTGCGCAATGTGCAGAGCCGTGCGGTTGAGCCGGCTGAGCGGCTCGGTGATGCGCCGGCTCATCGTGTAGGCCCACAGCATCGATATCAGAACGGCGGCGGCCAGCGATATCGCGAGCACCAGCACCGTGGAGAGCGCCACGCCGCGTATGTCGTCCAGCCGGCGATAGAGCACCAGTGCGCCGACAATCTGGCCGCGCGTGTTGCGCACAGGCGCGCCGGCGAACACGATGCGGCAGCCGAGCATGGCCACATAGCGCACGTCGGTCTCGCCGGTCGCGCCATCGAGTATTTTCTCGGCCATGCTGCGGTCGATCGTGTCGGCGATGAGCGTGCGCTCAAAGCCGGGATCGTCGGGCGACGACGCGTCGGCGGGCAGGTCGCTGTGGGGAATGTGGCGGGCGATGTACATATCGTTGATGTATATGATCCGCGATTCGCTCAGCGCCTCGAGCGAGCGGACGGAATCGTATTCGATGTCGTCGTCCGTCTGAGAGAGTATATTCGCCATGACGTGCGCCTTGTCCAGCAGATCCTGCGCGGCCGAATTGACGGCGTAGCGCCGCAGCAGCAGATAGCTGGTCAGCGCCGCCAGCACGGCGACGGCAATCGAGAGCGCCAGATAGCCGGCCAGCAGCTTGACGAATATTGACGCGCCGCGCGGATGCAGCGCGCCCTCCTGTTTCCTGTCGCGTTTCAATCGATCGTCACTCCCGATGGCCGAGTCTGTCTGAACAACTCCCCGGCCGGTCAATTCTCAGCGCCCCTGCGTTCCGCCGCGCCGAAGGGATTTTGCATTGCCGACACAAAAAACGGTGGTGTATGCGCAGTCTATTTTGCCCCGTCTATGCGGAAAACGCATTGCCCGCGCGCTTTCCGGCAAATCGCCTTGTGACCAACCGGCTCGCGTCCCGCAAAAAAACAGTGGGGGAATGCGCAGTCTATTTTGCCCCGCCTATGCGGAAAACGCATTGTCCGCGCGAGCTTTCCGGCAAGTCGCCTTGAGCCCAACCGGCTCGCGCCCCGCAAAAACGATGGGAATGCGCGTTATTTTTCAGCCTTTGCATCAGGTCAGCAGCTCAAAGCGATAGCCCACGCCCCAGACGGTGCGGATGTCCCAGTTGTTTGTGGGCTTGCACAGCTTGGCGCGTATGCGCTTTATGTGGCTGTCCACGGCGCGGGTGTCGCCGAGAAAGTCGTAGCCCCATATGCTCTGCAGCAGATGCTCGCGGCTGAACACCATGCCGGGGTTGGAGGCGAGCGTCCAGAGGATCTCGATCTCCTTGGGCGTGCAGGGGACGGTCTCCTTGCCCAGCCGCACGACGAACGCGCTCATGTCTATCGACAGATTGCCCACAGTCAGCAGTGTGTCGCGGTTTTCCTCATGGAATTCGCGCATGCGGCGCAGCACGGTCTTGACGCGGGCGATCACCTCGCGCGGGCTGAAGGGCTTTGTCACATAGTCGTCCGCGCCCAGTTCGAGGCCGAGCAGCTTGTCGAATTCCTCGCCCTTGGCGGTGAGCATGATGATGGGCACATTGCTCTCGCGTCGGATCTCGCGGCAGACCATCAGTCCGTCCATCTTGGGCATCATGATGTCCAGCAGTATCATGTCCGGATGCTCGCGCCGCGCCAGCTCAAGCGTCTTTTCGCCGTCGAACGCGGACATTGTCATGAAGGTTTCGCGCCGGAAATAGGCGTTGAGCGACTGATGCACGACCGGGTCGTCGTCGGCGATGAGTATCTTATAGGCGTTCTTGTGCTCTTCCATGAAAAAAGCCTCCTTTTCAGCAATCATTCAGAAAGTCCATTCAATATACAAAAGTATAATATCAAATTGTGGCAAAGTCAAGTCATCGCTCCAAACAATCCATTGCGGCGCGCCGTGCGGGCGCAAAAATCGCGGCAATGCGTCCCTCACGGCGTGTTCTCAAAAAAAGTACCCCGCCCGGAATGTCCGCGCGGGGTACAGCCGCGTTTAGCGGCGTGTTTTCGTGATCTTTTCGGGGTGGCGCTGGTTTTCCCGCAGCATGCAGCCGGGGTTCGAGTCCGACTGCCATGCGACAAACACGTCGCCTGAGACCGGTTTGAGCGTGCGGCGGCTGCCGTCCGGGAGCAGCTCGAGGGGCACGTTGCCCGGCGCGTTCATCCACGGCGCGCCGTTCGCGCGCTCGCGGCGGGATTCTTCCACAACGCGCACGCGCGCGTCGAGCGGCAGGCGCAGCGTGAGAATCGCGTCCTTCAGGCCGCGTATGAGGAAACGCTCGTCCAGCGACGGATTTTCCGCCGTCCGGCGCTCGTAGCTCAACACGGCGCGCTCCTTCTGGTCGGC
>CAKUAV010000198.1 GCA_934636425.1 uncultured Clostridia bacterium | reverse complement strand
GTGCATTCCCTTTTATATCGTCAGCTATGTGGGCTTCGCCTTCACCGCGAAATCGACCGTCTTCATCTACGCCATCGCCAGCCTGATCGGCTCGGTCTGCGGCGTGGGCGTTTCGCTGGGCTTCTCCGGCATCCCCTACTACAACATTCCCCCGCAGCACTCGACGATCTACATCGCCTTCTACTCCACAATGGCCAGCTGCGCCTCGCTTCTGGGCGTTACGCTGGGCAAGTACTTCATGCTGGGCACGGAGGGACACAAAATCACCGTGCTGGGCATGACAATGGTCAACAACCAGTATCTGCTGCTGCTCTCCTCGGCCATGCTCGCCGTCGCCGCGATCGGCGCCAATGTCATCGCGCGCATACGGGCGCGTGAAGCTGTCGAAGAAGAGAGCTGATCGTCCCGCAAAAAACGCCGTCCGGAACAGCCCGGGCGGCGTTTTCATGTACATAAGCGGCCGCCCGGACAGGCAGCCGCTCTTTCGCTCTATCGATTGTTCTCCTCCTCGCCGCCCACGCGCCCCTCCGCCCAGTGGCGGCGGCACAGGCTGACATAGCTCTCGTTGCCGCCCAGCAGAATCTGCTCGCCGGTCTTGATCACGCGGCCGTTGTGTATGCGCGCGTTGCAGGTGGCCTTGCGGCCGCACCAGCACACCGTCTTGACCTCCTCGATTGTGTCCGCCCAGGCCAGCAGCCATTTGCTGCCCTCGAACAGATTGCCCTGAAAGTCGGCGCGCAGCCCGTAGGCCACGACCGGCACGTTCTTCTGATCGACCACATCGACCAGCGCCTGCACCTGCGCCTTGGTGAGGAACTGCGCCTCGTCCACAATCAGGCAGTCGTAACTCTCTACGTCGATTGTGTCCAGCTCCTCGACATAGCGGCAGGGCGCTTCCAGTCCCGAACGGGAGCGCACGGTGTTCTCGCCGTCGCGCTTTTCCATGATCGGCTTGAGTATGAGCGCCCGCTGGCCGCGCTCCTCATAGTTGTATCGCACCATGATGGCGTTGGCGGTCTTGCTGGAGCCCATCGCGCCGTATCTGAAGTATAACTTTGCCACGTCGTCGTCCCCTTAAACTGTCGTTTTCTGTTATGATTCTCCACATTGTGTCAAATTCCTGCCGACGCCTGCTTTTTTCTTGACGCGCAGGCCGTTTATCGTTTATAATAGCTTAAATATGGGGAGGTGAAGCGCGATGCGGCTCTGCGGCGTGATTGCCGAATACAATCCCTTTCACAACGGCCATGCCTACCAGCTGGCCGAAGCCCGGCGGCGTTCCGGATGCGACTATCTGATCGTCTGCATGGACGGCGGAATGACCCAGCGCGGCGACGTCGCGCTCCTCGACAAGGGCGTCCGCACCCGCATGGCGCTCACGCACGGCGCCGATCTGGTGGTCGAGCTGCCCGCGCTCTTCGCCGTGCGCTCGGCCGACTGGTTCGCGCGGGGCGGCGTGTTCACGCTGGGCGCGCTGGGCATAGACGCGCTCTCCTTCGGCTGTGAGACGGACGATATTGCCCTGCTGCTGCGCCTGAAAAACGCCTTCCACGGAAACGACCCGCAAATCGAGCAGGCCGTGCGCGACCGCCTGAAAAAAGGGCAGTCGCACGCCCGCGCCCGGGGCGACGCCGTCGCAGAGACGCTGAACGTGCCGCCGGCGCTGCCTGCCCGCCCCAACATCACGCTGGCGCTGGAATACATGCGCGCCGCCGACGCGCTCAATGGCCCACTCGAATTCTATCCGATCGCCCGGCGCGGCGATTATCACGATCTCAGTCTGGGCGAATTTTCATCCGCGTCGGCCATACGCGCCGCCGTGCTTGCGGGACGGGACGGCTGGCAGAGCGCCATGCCGGACGACTGCGCCGAACTGCTCGAACGCTGCCTGTCGTCGGGGCGCTATGCCCGACCTGACGCTCTGGACACGGCGCTCATCTATCTCCTGCGCCGCGGAGAGCCGCTGGGCGGGCTGTGCGACGTGGCGGAGGGCTTCGACAACCTCTTTCTGCGCCATGCGCAGACCTGCGCCACGCGCAGCGAGCTGCTCGAAAACGTCAAATGCAAGCGCTACACCTATGCGCGGCTCAACCGCTTCTGCGCGCACGCGCTTTTGAACCTCACGCAGGCCGACGCTCAGGCGCACCCCGCGCCGGAGTATATCCGCGCGCTGGGCTTTCGGCGAGACGCGCAGCCGCTGATGAAACACATCAAGGAAAACGCGTCGCTGCCGCTGATCACCGACGCGGCGCGTCTCAAAGACAGCGCGCTCTTCCGCTTCGAAAGAGGCGCGACCGATCTGCAGGCGCTCTCCATGGCCGCGCCGGACGCGCGCGCCGCCGGACGGGACATGACCGAGCCGATCGTCATCGTCTGACGAATCAGAACGCCGAATCTTCGTATAATATCATTCATGCGCCGTCTTTGCGCATGCCAGAGGAGGGATTGCCATGACATATGAAGCCGAACTCGACCGCGAGCGCGCCTATACCGCCCGCGTTCAGCAGCTGCTGGCGTCCGTCATCGCCATGAATCGCGAAAACGCCGTCTTTCAGGACGACACCATCCATATGATACTGGCCGACACCTGGGACGAGCTGCGCATGAAGCCGACCGCGCTCTCACCATGGGATCTCGATCAGCTCAACGCCGAATTGAGCCGCTTCGTCGCCCGGCGCAGCTTCTCCGTCAGCCGCGCGGCACAGTATGAAAAAATGCTGTCCAATCCGTTCTTTGCGCGCATAGACTTTGCCGAGGACGGCGAGGACGCCGCCGATAAGATCGTCATCGGCCTGTACAGTCTCAAGGCGCCGGACGGCTCGCTGCTCGTTCACGACTGGCGCGCGCCGATCTGCAGCCTGTATTACGACGCTCTCCCCGGCCGCGCGTCCTTCGAAAGCCCCTCGGGCACGATCTTTGGCCAGCTGACGCTCAAGCGGCAGTACCGCATGGAGAAGGGCAGGCTCAGGTATTTCGTCGATACCGATTACAGCATAGACGACGCGATGCTGCTGGACATACTCTCCGGCGCGTCCGAAGCGCATATGCGGCAGATCGTCTCCACGATCCAGTCCGAGCAGAATATGGCCATCCGCAGCGAAAAGGCGCGCGTTCTGACCGTCACAGGCGGCGCGGGCTCGGGCAAGACCTCGGTCGCCATGCACCGCGCGGCCTATCTGCTCTACCGCCACCGCGACAGCCTGAACGCGCAGCGCATCTGCATGCTCGCGCCCAGCGACGCGTTCTGCGAGTACATTTCCACCGTGCTGCCCGATCTGGGCGAGGAGAACACGCGCTCCTCGACGCTCAAGGGCGTCGTCGAGAAGCTGATCGGCAAGCGCGTCGAAACGCCCGTTCAGCAGTACGAGGCGCTCTTCGGCCCCAATCAGAAAATGCGCCGGGAAAGCGTCCGCTGGAAATCCGGCCCCGAGCTGATAAGCTGCCTTGACCGCGCCGCCGACCGCCTTGCGAGCGACGGCCCGAAATTTGAGGACGTGTATTTGGGAAAGCGTCGCCTTTTTTCCCGCGAAGAGCTGGAAAAGATGTATCGTGAGGAGATCAAAACGCTCACTCCCGCTCAGCGGCTCGCCCGCACGCTGGCGCAGGCCGAGCGCCGCCTGGCAGAGATCGAAAAAACGCTCTACAGCCGCTACGAAAAGCAGCTGATCGATTCCTATAAAAACAAGGAGCTGGACTTCGCCACGCGCATGGCCGTCGCGCAGAAAATGCGCCCGGTGCGCGCGCAGCTCAGCGACATGCTGACCGTCAGTCTCAGCCGCCTCTATGCCGAAGCCCTTGAAGGCGGCGCACCCGAAATGCTGGCCGAAGCCGCCCGGGAAAACGCCGATGCAAATCTGATCTGGTATGAGGACGCGCCGGGACTGGCCTATCTGGCGCTGAGACTGGGCTGCGCCAGGCCCGATCTCAACATACTCCATCTGCTGGTGGACGAGGCGCAGGAATACGCCGACGTGGTCTTCAAGCTGATGAAGCTCTGCTTCCCCAAGGCGGCGGTCACGCTGCTGGGCGACCCCAACCAGCGCACGCTGCCCGGTCTGCCCGAATGTCATCCCGAAAGCTGGGGCGCGCTGTTCGGCGAGGTGAACGCGCCGCACATAACGCTCACGCGCGGCTATCGCTCCACGAAGGAAATCGCCGATTTCTGCGCCGCCTTCCTGCCGGAGGGCGCAGCTGTTCCTCAGCCGTTCGGACGCAGCGGCGAAGCGCCCGACATTCAGCCCTTCTCGATCGACGCGCTGAACGCGCGCCTGACAAAATGGCTGGAGAGCGGCGTCAAACGCGCCGCCGTGGTCGCGCCCACGCAGCGCGACGCAGAAGCGCTCGCGCGCCGCATCAAAGGCTCGTTCCTGCTCACCGGCGATGTGAACGAGCTGGAAGACAGCGGCGTAACGGTGGCCAGTCTGGCGCTCATGAAGGGGCTGGAGTTCGACGCGGTGGCGGTCGTCTGGCCGATGCGCCCCGAGCGCGACGAGGCCGAGGGACGGCGACTGTACACGGCCTGCTCCCGCGCGCTGCACAAGCTGACCGTGTTCGACACATCCGCAAAGGAATAGCGCCGCACCGGGTATGCGCCGCGCAGTCTGGCCGGGTTTGACGCGCCTGCAACGGAACAGCGCCGCACCGGATATGCGCCGCGCAGTCTGGCCGGGTTTGACGCGTCCGCAACGGAACAGCGCCGCACCGGATATGCGCCGCGCAGTCTGACCGGGTTTGACGCGTCCGCAACAGAACAGCGCCGCAC
>CAKUAV010000197.1 GCA_934636425.1 uncultured Clostridia bacterium | reverse complement strand
AGCGGCCTTGTGGCGGGCTATGTCGGCCAGACGGCCACAAAGACGCAGGAGGTCATCGACAAGGCGAAGGGCGGCGTGCTCTTCATCGACGAGGCCTATGCGCTCAATGGCGGCGGCGAGAACGATTTCGGACAGGAAGCCATAGACACGCTGCTCAAGGCCATGGAGGACAACCGCGAGGATCTCGTGGTCATCGTGGCGGGCTACGACGGCCTGATGGAGCGCTTTATTCATTCAAACCCCGGCCTGGAATCGCGCTTCAACCGCTATCTGCACTTTGACGACTACAATCTCGACGAGATGCTGGCCATATTCGAGATGCAGTGCCGCAAGGGCTGCTATGAGCTGGACGATGCGGCGCGCGACGACGTGAAGGCGCTCATTTCGGAAGCCAACACCAACTCGATCTCCTTCGGCAACGCGCGCGGCGTGCGCAACATATTCGAGAAGGTGCTGGTCAATCAGGCCAACCGTCTGGCTGAAATGGACGACGTGACGCGGGACGATCTGATGCGCATCACCGAATCCGACGTCCAGAAGGCGCGCGAGGAGGAAGCGGCGGCGCACAATATCGAGGAAAGCCCCGATCCGGCCAGGGAGCTGGCGCGCACGCTCGAGGAGCCGAAGGGACTGAACCAGTCGCCGGACGCGCCGGACGCGCCCGCGCAGGCCGAAAAGCCCGACGGGGAAAACTGAACACACAGGCGCGGTTCTTCTGCCCATGACGGCGGGAGAGCCGCTTTTTTGCGCGCCTTTTCCTGTGCGGCTGCTTTGCCGCAAAACGGGCTATATATTGAAGCGATCGGAACGCGCGCTGAGTTTAATGATACTGAACTTCCACGCCTATATAAAGACGCTCGACCGCGCGAAAAACGCGCCGCTTTGCCGCGCCGGGGCGACCGGCGTGCGTCAATACTGTAAATAAACGCGAAAACGCCTGATGTGGCAAGGGATTTCGATAAAATTAACACCGCGCGGGGCGCGAGCGTATTGACAGAAAAGTCAAAGCGTGGTTTAATATAAATCGTTTCGCGGTTTAACCATTGTAAACCTGACGGAGACGATCGGAAGGATGAAAATATGGACATCGGCGAAAAGATCAAACGGCTCAGGCTTCAAAGGGGCCTGACGCAGGAGGAGCTGGCCAACCGCTGCGAGCTTTCAAAGGGCTTCATATCGCTGCTCGAGCGCAATCTGACCAGTCCGTCAATCGCCACGCTGACCGACGTACTGGAATGTCTGGGCACCGATCTGGCGGCGTTCTTCAGCGTGCAGACCGAGGAAAAGCTGGTCTTCCCCGAGGAGGACACCTACGTCAAGACCGACGAGGACACGCTGAAGGGCTCCATATGCTGGCTTGTGCCGACGGCGCAGAAAAACCAGATGGAGCCGATTCTGGTGGAGATGCAGTCGCTGGGCGCGACCGAATGGGACAATCCCCACGAGGGCGAGGAGTTCGGCTATGTGCTTTCGGGCACTGTGCAGCTGGAGCTGGGCGAGCGCGTCGTCAGGGCGCGCAAGGGCGAGAGCTTTTACTTCCGCCCGACCGAGCCGCACAGGCTCACCAATCCGGGCAAGGCGGCCTGCCGCTTTCTGTGGATCAGCACGCCGCCTTCATTCTGATTACATACATACTATGCGTGACGCGGGAGGGCTTTTGGGATGATCGAGGATACTCATCTGATTGAACTCAAGGGCGTGTCTAGAACATTCGACGATACGCCGGCGCTGAAGAACATCAATCTCTACATTCGCAAGCGCGAATTCGTGACGCTGCTGGGGCCGTCCGGCTGCGGCAAGACCACAATGCTGCGCATCATCGGCGGCTTTGAGCACGCCGACGAGGGACAGGTGCTCTTCGAGGGCAAGGATATTGCCGGCGTGCCGCCCTACAAGCGGCGCATCAACACGGTCTTTCAGAAATACGCGCTCTTCACGCATCTGAACGTCTTTGACAACATCGCCTTCGGCCTCAAGCTCAAGAAAATGCCCAAGGACGAGGTCAGGCGCCGCGTGGAGCGCATGCTCAAGCTGGTCAACCTGAAGGGCTATGGCAAGCGCGGCGTGGACCAGCTGTCCGGCGGACAGCAGCAGCGCATCGCCATCGCCCGCGCGCTGGTCAACGAGCCGGAGGTGCTGCTGCTCGACGAGCCGCTGGGCGCACTCGATTTGAAGCTCAGGCGCGAAATGCAGCTCGAGCTCAAGAGCATGCAGCAGCAGCTGGGCATCACGTTCATATACGTCACGCACGATCAGGAGGAAGCGCTCACAATGTCGGACACCGTCGTGGTCATGAACCACGGCTGCATACAGCAGATCGGCGATCCCAAGCGCATATACGACGAGCCGAAGAACGCCTTCGTGGCCGACTTCATCGGCGAGAGCAACATCATTCCCGGCGTGATGATCGAGGATGAAAAGTGCTGGATGCTGGGGCAGGAGTTCCCCTGCGTGGACGAGGGCTTCGCGCCCAACGAGCCGGTGGACGTCGTCGTGCGCCCCGAGGACGTGATGGTCGTGGGCGAGGACGTGGGTCAGCTGACCGGCGAGGTCACAAGCGTGCTGTTCAAGGGCGTTCACTACGAAATGATGATCTGCACCGAGCATTTCACATGGAAGGTGCATTCGACCACGATGCAGCCGGTCGGCACGCGCGTGGGGCTGACCATCGTGCCCTTCAACATTCACATCATGAAGTCGTCGAGGGGGCAGTAGAGTGAAAAGAAGCTGGTTTGCGTATCCCTACGCGCTGTGGATGATTCTCTTCACAATCGCGCCGATGATCTTTGTGGTCGTGTTCGCCTTTACCGGAAACAGCGGCCTGACGCTTGAAAACCTCGCGGCGGTGGGGCAGAGCGTCTATCTGAAGATACTCTGGCACAGCCTGTATCTGGCGCTTCTGTGCACGCTGATCTGCTTTCTGATCGGCTATCCGGCGGCGTATTTTCTGGCCAGCAAGGATTTTTCGCGCAACAAGACGTTGTTCGTATTGTTCCTGCTGCCCATGTGGATGAACTTTCTGCTGCGCACATACGCCATGATGAGCCTTCTGGAGGACACCGGCATCATCAACACATTCCTCAAGGCGATCGGCCTTAAGCCCGTCGAGATGATCGGCACGGAGGGCGCGGTGCTGGCGGGCATGGTGTACAACTTCCTGCCCTTCATGGTGCTGCCCATACACACGTCGCTCAAGAAGATGGATCGGCGCGTCATAGAGGCGGCGGAGGATCTGGGCGCGAATCCGGTCGAGGTGTTCCGGCGCGTCGTGTTCCCGCTCTCGATTCCGGGCGTGATTTCCGGAATCACAATGGTGTTCATGCCGGCGGTGACCACGTTCGCCATATCGCGCCTGCTGGGCAGCGGCCGGTTCATGCTCTACGGCGACGTGATTGAGAAGCAGTTCCTCGAGCTGAACAACTGGAATTTCGGCTCGGCGCTCTCTCTGGTCATGATGGCGCTCATCATACTGTCGATCAGCCTGCTCAACAGGGCCGATCCCAAGCAGGAAGGGGATGCGGTTTGATGAAGAAGACGCTCAAGGGCCTTTATCTGGCGCTGATACTGATATTCCTCTATTCGCCCATCGCGGTGATGATCGTGCTCTCGTTCAACGCGTCCAAATCGCGCGCGAAGTGGGGCGGCTTTACGTTCGACTGGTATATCCGCCTGACGCAGCGCAGCGACATCCTTCAGGCGCTGTGGGTCACGCTCTCGGTCGCGGTGATCGCGACGATCATGGCCACGATACTCGGAACGGCCGCGGCCATAGGCATACAGGCCATGAAAAAGCGGCCGGCGGCGCTGCTCATGAAGGCGTCCTATCTGCCCATGACCACGCCCGACATCGTGACCGGCGTGTCGCTCATGCTGATGTTCGTCTTTGTCAACATTCCCATGGGCTACTGGACGATGGTCATGGCGCACATCGCCTTCGACACGCCCTATGTGCTGTTCTCGGTCATGCCCAAGCTGCGGCAGACCGACAAAAACCTCTATGAGGCCGCGCTCGATCTGGGCTGCACGCCGCTGCAGGCCGTGCGCAAGGTCATTTTGCCCGAGATCATGCCCGGCGTGGTGTCCGGCGCGCTCCTGTCGTTCACAATGTCGCTGGACGATTTCGTCATCAGCTACTTTACCTCCTACACCGATCAGAACCTGTCCATGGTCATCTACTCGGCGGCGCGCAAGGGCATAGAGCCCTCGATCTACGCGCTCTCGACGCTGATGTTCGTCGCCGTGCTGATACTGCTTCTGATCGTCAACAAGCGCGGCGCGCTGGAGGAAGTCTCGTAATATTTGAAGTTGAGAGCGGACGCTCTTGGCGATACAATTCTACACTACACACTGGAGGGCATCACCATGAAGAGGAAACTGGTATCCATTGTGGCGCTTGTCGTGCTGGCGGCTCTGCTCGCGCTGACCCTGACCGGCTGCGGCGAGAAGAAGACGTCCATCACTGTGTTCAACTGCTTCGACTACATCGACGAAGAGGTTCTCAAGATGTTCGAGCAGGAGACCGGCATCAAGGTCAACTACGTCTGCTTTACGACGCTGGAGGAAATGTACGCCAAGCTGGAAAAGGGCTCGGGCGCGTACGATGTGCTTGTGCCTTCCGATTATATGATCGAGCGTCTGATCAAGGAGGATATGCTGGCCGAGCTGGACAAGTCCGCCATGCCCAACACCGCCAATCTGATCGACTGGTGCGCCACGCCCTCCTATGACCCCGAGGGCAAGTACTCCGTCGCCTATATGTGGGGC
>CAKUAV010000196.1 GCA_934636425.1 uncultured Clostridia bacterium | reverse complement strand
GAAAAACCTTGCGCCTGCTGGCTGGGGCAGTACGTCAGGTCATGCGCGGCGGTCGATTGTCTGCGGGGGATGGCGTTCCGACGGCGTGTGCGAATCCCGCGTCGATTGGCCGCGAATGCGCGCGTCGGGCGCTCGCCGAGTTTCGATGGAAAAACTTTGCGCCTGCTGGCTGGGGCAGTACGTCAGGCCATGCGCGGCGGTCGATTGTCCGTGGGGGATGGCGTTCCGAGAGCGCGTGTGCGAATCCCGCGTCGATTGGCGGTGAATCCCGCGTCGGGCGCTCGCCGAGTTTCGATGGAAAAACCTTGCGCCTGCTGGCTGGGGCAGTACGTCAGGTCATGCGCGGCGGTCGATTGTCTGCGGGGGATGGCGTTTCGAGAGCGCGTGTGCGAATTCCGCGTCGATTGGCGGAAAATGCGCGCGTCGGGCGCTCGCCGAGTTTTGATGGAAATTCCTCGCGCTGACTGGACTGCGCAGCATGACAGGCTGTGCGCGGCGGTCGATTGTCCGCGGGGGGATGGCGTTCCGACGGCGTGTGCGAATCCCGCGTCGATTGGCGGAAAATGCGCGCGTCGGGCGCTCGCCGAGTTTTGATGGAAATTCCTCGCGCTGACTGGCCTGCGCAGCATGACAGGCTGTGCGCGGCGGTCGATTGTCCGCGGGGGGATGGCGTTCCGACGGCGTGTGCGAATCCCGCGTCGATTGGCGGTGAATCCCGCGTCGGGCGCTGTGCGGCGCTCGCCGAGTTTTGATGGGAAAACCTTGCGCCGACCGGTTTGTGCAGCATGACGAGCTATGTGCGGCGGTCGATTGTCTGCGGGGGATGGCGTTTCGAGAGCGCGCGTGCGAATCCCGCGTCGATTGGCGGTGAATCCCGCGCCCGATGCCTGCCGTGCGGGACAATCGAGATGCGCGCTCAGAACTTTGAAAGGCAGATTGTTGTGGAGATATTGTATTATACGCGCAAGGCCGCTGAAAACGCCGCGCCGAATCCCGCCGTCCGCTGGCTGTCGGTCGGGGATTACGCCGCATTCTGCGCGCATCTGGCGCTGTGCGGCCAGCGCCCGCTCGACGAGCCCAGCTGGAAGGAAATGTATGAGGAGGGAACCATCTACTGCGGGCTGTTTGTGGGCGGCGATATGGTCGCGCGCGCCTGCGTTGAAAAATACTCGCTGAACGCGTGGGAGGTCGCTGACGTGCGCACGGCCGCGCCGTATCGCGCTCGGGGCTATGCCTCTGCGGTCTGCGCCTTCGTGCTGGATTACATACTCGCCCACGGCAGGACGGCCACGATCCGCACCGAGGCGGACAATGTGAAAATGCAGCGCGTGATCGAAAAGCTGGGCTTTGACGCGCTGTGACGGCGCGCGGCGGGCTGAACGTCAAAAGGCCGCGCGCATGGGCGCTTTCGCCGGGCAGGGATTCCGGAACTGTTTTTTCATAAGGAGCGCGCCGACAGAGCCGCTCTCTGTGCGGACACCCGCTTTTCCGGCGATGCGCAGAGCGGAACGGGGGAGTGTGCTTCTGCTTGAAACCGTCGCGAAGAGCAGATCTGTTCCGGCGCTGAGACGATGCGCATCGTCCCGGCTTCTGAACGGCACGGCGGGCGGCGTTGGCCATACACGGCAGAGCGCGGCATGTCGGGCGGCGCGCCGTGCGCAATGGGCGAGGGGGCATCCCGCATTGGCTGAAAAATCAACGCGTCGATGCGGACTGTCATCGGGCGAATCACGCTGTCCGGCGCATGGCGCGTCGGGCGTTTTTTGCGCTCCATAAAGAAGAAACGCGCGGATTCTTCCCTCAAATCCATGCGCTGCGGCAGATCAAATATTCGTGAAAATGAATGAAAATCCTGCAATACAGAAATGGTGATGACATAATTTGATTCATGTGTAAATCCGCTGTGAAATCCGCTCTGCCGGCGCGCCAAACGGGGCGGGGCAGGGGATGAGATGTAAAATGTTCGTAAAACACCTCAAAAAGGGTCAAAAAAAGGCCTTTTTCCCGGAAAGCGGCCCGGTTGGAAGGCTTGACAATGAAACGTTCGTGTGCTATTATGAATAATTGTACTAATATCGCCAATTTGCCGGTTTCTCCCCCGAAAACGGGCACGGAGAACCCGACCGGCCGGATGAACAAGAGTATTGTACTCCATACCGGCCGAAAATGCAAGCGAAAATTTTCAGGAAATTTACGTCTTTCAACAGGCGCTGGCGATGTGTTTTTTGTGAGTGGAAACGGCACGAATCAATTTGAGGGGTGATTGCTTTTATGATCCACGCGGTGCAGATGGGCAAGCGCACGAGGATGAGCTTCGCGAAGATCGAGGAAGCGCTGGGCGTTCCGGATCTGATCGAGGTTCAGAAGAATTCCTACCAGCACTTTCTCAAGGTTGATCTGAAGGAAGTCCTGAACGACGTCTCTCCGATCACCGATTACAACGACTCCATGCAGCTCGAGTTCATCGACTACAAGCTCGACGAGACGCCGAAGAACACAATCGAGCGCTGCAAGGAGCGCGATCAGACCTACGCCGCGCCGCTCAAGGTGACGGTGCGCCTGACCGCCAAGGAAACCGGCGAGGTCAAGCAGAGCGACGTGTTCATCGGCGATTTCCCGCTGATGACCGAGCACGGCACATTCATTATCAACGGCGCCGAGCGCGTCATCGTCAGCCAGCTGGTGCGCTCTCCCGGCGCGTACTATGAGCGCGTGATCGACAAGAGCGGCAAGGACACCTACGCCACCAAGCTGATCCCCAACCGCGGCGCGTGGCTGGAGTATGAGGTGGACGCCAGCGACGTGATGAACGTGCGCATCGACCGCACCCGCAAGATGCCCATGACCGTGCTGCTGCGCGCGCTGGGCTACGGCACCAACGCCGAAATCGTCGACCTTCTGGGCGACGACGAGAGCCTGAACGCCACAATCGCCCGCGATTCCATCAACGGCGCCGACAAGGCGCTCGAGGAGATCTACCGCCGTCAGCGTCCCGGCGAGCCGGCCAGCGCCGAGTCCGGCCAGAACCTGCTCAACATGACGTTCTTCGACCCCAAGCGCTACGATCTGGCGCGCGTGGGCCGCTACAAGTTTAATAAGAAGCTGGCCATCGCCGCGCGTCTGGTCAATCAGAAGCCGGCCGAGGATATTGTGGACGAGTACACCGGCGAGGTGCTCGCGCCCGCGGGCCGCGTCATCTCCGAGGAGCTGGCCGAGCATATCCAGAATTGCGGCGTGAACTTCGTCAAGCTCGAGCGCGACAACCGCATACTCTTTGTGCGCGGCAACGGCTTCGTCAATCTGGACGCGTTCCTCGAGCACTACGATCCCGAGCTGTATAAGCAGTATCAGCAGGAGGTCGCCGACTGGACGGAGAGCGGCCGCACGCTGCCCGACGTCTACGAGCGCGTGTACAGAGACGCTCTGGTGGCGCTGGCCGATCAGGCCAGGGCCGACGGCGAGCCGATACTGCGCCTGATCGACGAGCACATCAACGATCTGATTCCCAAGCACATACTCCGCGACGACATCGTCGCCTCGATGAGCTATCAGGTGACGCTGCCCTACGGCGTGGGCGAGCTGGACGACATCGACCATCTGGGCAACCGCCGCCTGCGCAGTGTGGGCGAGCTGCTGCAGAACCAGATCCGCGTGGGTCTTGCGCGCCTTGAGCGCATCGTCAAGGAGCGCATGGCCACTCAGGATCCGGCCAAGGTCAAGCCGCAGGATCTGATCAACATCCGCCCGATGAGCGCGGCGATCAAGGAGTTCTTCGGCTCCTCACAGCTGTCTCAGTTCATGGATCAGCCCAACCCGCTGGCCGAGCTGACCCACAAGCGCCGCCTGTCCGCTCTGGGTCCGGGCGGCCTGAACCGCGACCGCGCCTCCTTCGAGGTTCGAGACGTTCACTATTCCCACTACGCGCGCATATGCCCCATCGAGACCCCTGAAGGCCCGAACATCGGCCTGATCGGCTCGCTGGCCACCTACGCCCGCATCAATGAGTACGGCTTCATCGAAGCGCCTTACCGCAAGATTGACAAGGAAACCGGCAAGGTGCTCGATGAGATCATCTATATGACCGCCGACGAGGAGGACAAGTACGTCATCGCGCAGGCCAGCGAGCCGCTCGATGAGAACGGCTGCTTCGCCAACGAGCGCGTCACCGTCCGCATCCGCGACGAGATCACCGAGGTCGAGCGCCATCGCGTCGATTACGTCGACGTGTCGCCCCGCCAGCTGGTCTCCGTTGCCACCGGCATGATTCCCTTCCTGGAGAACGACGACGCCACCCGCGCGCTGATGGGCTCCAACATGCAGCGCCAGGCCGTGCCGCTGCTCGTGCCCGAAGCGCCGTTCGTCGGCACCGGCATAGAGTACAAGGCCGCGTGCGATTCCGGCGTTGTGCTGCTGGCCAGACGCGGCGGCACCGTCGAGCGCGTGAGCGCCGATCAGATCGTCATCCGCACCGACGACGGCGAGGTCGATCAGTACAGGCTGATCAAGTTCGCCCGCTCCAACCAGGGCACCTGCATCAACCAGCGTCCCCGCGTGTGCGAGGGCGAGTACGTCCGCGAGCGTCAGGTGATCGCCGACGGCCCGTCCACCGACGAGGGCGAAATCGCGCTGGGACACAACGTGCTGATCGCCTTCATGACCTGGGAGGGCTACAACTACGAGGACGCCGTCCTCATCAGCCAGCGCCTGGTCAAGGAGGACGTGTACACCTCCATCCACATCGAGGAATACGAGTCCGAGGCCCGCGACACCAAGCTGGGGCCGGAGGAAATCACCCG
>CAKUAV010000195.1 GCA_934636425.1 uncultured Clostridia bacterium | reverse complement strand
GGCCAAGGGTTCGACTCCCTTATGCTCCATCATACACAACAAAATCCGAACCTTTTCTTGCAAAGGGTTCGGATTTTTTCTTATTTGGGGATGAGTTGGGTTTTGACGCATAGCAAATCGGCGCGGATGGTTTTGTCCGTGCCGATTTCTTCTTCCGCATCCGTTTTCCGCAGATTCTCTCCCTGCGCTCCATGGGGCGCTATGGAGATCTCCGTTAAGCATAAAAATTTCTCAGTCATTCGGCTGGGATTCGGCTTGGCAAAAACGTTTTGACAAGCCGGCGGACTGGGAAGCAAACTCCCCGCCACTGCCAGCTTTTGCTCTGGAAAATGGCATTTTCCGCCGCAGCAATCGCCCTGCACCTGCCGTATACGCCGCCGGGTACGACTGCAAGCTCAAGAGAGCTCTCCAAGGGTTTTTCGACGGTCTGATTTCTCATTCATTCGGCGGTTATTATTTCTTATCGGGAAGTGTTTCACATGGCAAAACACAATTCCAAGTATCACGAGAAGCGCCTATACTATTCCATCTAAACGACAGGCGCAGAACGCAAAATACGCCGCAATACATAGGGGCGATGGAAGATATTGAAAGTCAGCGGCGAAGAAAAGGCGGCGATTGACGCATCGGCAAAGGCGGGGTTCAGCGAGCGCATTTTAACACCCCGGCGTCATTCAAAGCATTGCTGACAGGCAGCGGCTGACGACCGTGTTTTAGCGGAGATTTGGCATAAAAACCTCTCCCGCCCTATGCATGAAGCCAACGCGCGCCGTCCGGCGCGGCGGTCTTCTCCGCGCCCTATGCGGCTTTCGCCCCGCACTATTTGCGCTGATCCGACCCGCAAAGCCGCTTCAGGTTGTCCAAAACGAACGGGCTGTTTGCGGCGATGCGCCCCAGCGTCGGGCAACCGTCCATATGCGGACAGTCCGCGCAGGTGTCCAGTCCCTTTTCCCGGACACAGTTATGCATGGGACAGAGCGCGTCGCAGAAGGGCGTCTTTGCGCCCTCCGTTCGGCAGCCGGTGCAGTGGATCATGTCCGGCGTGATCGTCGCCCGGTTGAGCTTTGACCACAGCGCGGCGGTTTTCTCGCGCAGAACATTGTCATCTGTGAGCGTCGCGATTCTTGCGTCGCATTTTTCGCAGTCCAGTCCGCAGCAGGCAATCAGTTGATTCATGGGTATTCCTCCTCGTCAGTTTCAGAGCATCTCGCTGTTTTCATCATTTTGCGCAGCGGCAAAGACCGTGAGATTCATTGAAAAAGCCGTAAAACGCACACGGCGTGCGAAAGCCGAGTTTTTCATACAGCGCAATGGCGTATCTCGAGATCGATCTGTTCCATTCCGGTTTCCCGCGCAAAGGCGGATGTGCGTTCCGTCGGGCGGCAGGAATCGCGATCTCCCCCAATCTCGCTTTGGACAATTTCTCCGCGTCCGCCGTCATTTCCTGCCAAACGAGCAAAAACCGCCCGCACCGCAATGGAGGCGGCGCGGACGAAATGGATGCGCGGATCACCCGATCGGCTTTCAGCGCACATGCCTTGAAAAACACGCAGACGGGAGCGGAGTCCCCGCTTTCCAGCTCGGGGGGCGGCCAGCTCTTCGCCCGTGCGCAGGTCTATCGCCGCGCTGCAGGAGATAGCGCGCTCAAATCCGGTCGTGACCTTTTCGGCGCTCAGATTGACGGACATGGCCATAACGCCCTCCTCCGTGCGCCGGACGGAGCGCGCCCGTGTCGGTCGCCCCGACGGGGCATTTTCTGTTCCTGAACGGACGAATCTATCCCATGTGAGGCCTTAATCGTCCATCGCCTTTCAGTGCCGGGAGGCCTGTTCGAGACTGGCCATGCTTGGGCATGACGCAATAGAGCATCGTCAGGCCGCAGCGCGCGCCATAGGTGGGCGCATAGAACAGGAACTGTGCGACCAGTCCAAATTTGACGTCCGATCCGTTTTCGCCGATGCAGCGCCCGATCATGCCTTTTCCATGCTCTCTCAGCCTGCTGAGCCTTCCCCTCCGCCTGAAGGGGAAGGCTGTTTGTCGGATTACAGGCCGTAGTCGGCGGAGCTGACGCAGATCGGCTCGGCGTCGAGACCGGTGATCTCGGCTGTGCCGTCCTTCATGTTGATTGTGACCGCAACGCCGTTGTCATAGACGGCGCGCTGCACGTCGTCGGACAGATATTCATGGCTGGTCATGGCGTGATACTGCGTGGCCTTCTGCAGGCGGGCGCACAGCCTGTAGCGGGCAATGGCCGCCTCGTCGGGCTCGATCGGTATGTAGACGGGACTGGCGGTCAAAAGAGCCAGCAGAAAGCCGTTTTCGCCCTCGATCAGATCGCTGTTGTAGCTGGGCCCCATGACGGGGTTGGCCGGCTGGATGAAGCAGTCATGATAGACCAGATTGAACAGCGGCAGCGACTTTCCCTTGGGGAAGTCCGGCGCGAAGGACGGCACAAACGGCGCGTGATGACAGAACACCAGCGTGGGCATGGCCCAGTCGATGGCCTCCTCGCTGGAGACCGCGATGCCGTGCGCCATCACATAGTCGAAGCAGGCCTTTCTGTTGCGCGCGCAGTCCTCGCGGGTGGCGCGGTGCCACGGATGGTCGCACTCGTCCAGCTCGCAAATGGTGAACACGTCCTGATAGGTGCCCTTGATGTCCACGCCGTGCCGCGCGATTTCAGAATAGTTGCGGCGCACATAGCCCGGCGCCTGCGTGGAGCAGAGGTAGCTCTGCTTGCCGCCCAGCCACCACGAATGGACGATGATGCGCCCCTTTGTGTCGTGCACGGCCATCTCCTCGTCAAAGCTGGCGGCGTTGTAGTGGTAGTCGCGGTACTGGTCATGGGTGGCGAACAGATAGCCCAGCTCGTTCATCGTGTCGGAGAGGCGCTTCATGCCTTCCCAGCCGCCCAGCTTGTCGCAGGCGGGCGTGTAGTCGGGATGGTGGCTGTCGTAGCCGTCGACGCCCCAGCCGTCCATATGGAAGTAGACCTGATCGAGACGCCACTTTTCCTTCAGCGCCCTCATCTGTTCGGCGCGCCTGTCGAATGTGGCGATCACGCGGACGTTCCTTTCGGGATGCTCTCTGTCGTAATAGTGGCTGTCGGGCTGGACGTTCTGATAGCCGCCCTCGTGCACCCACGCGCAGCCGACCAGCTTCGCCGCGTTTTCGCAGCGTACGGCCTTTTCAGCCAGCGTCACCAGACGGCCGGTCTCGCGGGCATGGAGCCTGTAAACGGCGGCCGCGTCCACATAATTGCCCTTAAAGAACGTATAGCGAACAACGCGGCGATAGGACAGGCGGCCCAGCGAGGGCATCCAGTAGGAAGATATGCGCTTGCGCCCCAGCTCGTCCTGATCCAGATGATAGCCGGCGTCAAACTCGGTCAGCGCAATGGCCACATAGCCCTCGCCGCCGCGGATCTGGGAGAACCACGGCATATAGGCGTTGTGGGTCGCATACTGGCCGTAGCGGAACGCCTCGACGTCGTTGACTCTGTCGTTGGGAAGCAGCAGCCCCTGACGGACGTTGACCAGCGTGTAGTCGTCCGCCGTGCCGCCGTCAAAGTCGAATGCTGTCGGGAAAACGATCCTGTGCCACTCGTCCTTGGGATCTTCGTAGGGAATCAGCTCGCAGAACAGTTCCCCGCGGCAGTTGTCCACCCACACAAGCGCCTCAAATGTGAGCGCCGTGCCGGGCAGTCCCTCTATGTGAATAAGGAAGCCCTCGCCTAGGCCGGTCTTCCACGGCCTTGTCGTGCATACGGCCGCCTCCGTAAAGAGAACCTTCTTCAGAATCGGCCTGTAGGGTCTGAATACGTCTTTCTCGCCGTCAAGATGCTCTTCGCCAATGATCAGTTCAATGTAGGGCGTTTCGCTGGTCTGCCAGCGCGCCCCGTCTTTTTCAACGGCGAAGAGAAGGGACTTGGGGTTCAGTTCCAGCACTGTGCCGCCCTGACTGATTCGCTGATGGCTCATAAAAACAACCTCCCGATTCATTATGTCCGCCCCCCTTAAAACGCCTTCGCATTTTGCTAACCAAATATTACCATACATCCCCTCAAAAGTCAATATCGCGTCACATTGAAGCCACGCTGAAGATACATTCTGTCGCTTTTTTCAATTTTCAGCCAAATTGCGCATACGCAGGCTATGTTTGGAAAAATTTTACGTTTCGTTCATTTTAATTATTTCGAATTTCCGCATTGACTTTTGGCAATTTTGCATTATAATAATGTTAAGGACGGTGGCAAAACCGATCCACAGAATATGGAGGTGTTGTTATGCCCAGAAAGATCATGGCTCTCCTGGTCGCCGCATTGTTCCTCATCCCGATGGTCGCCGTTGCCGATGAGCCGTATGCGCCCCTGGGGCCGATGGCCGAACCCATTACGCTCAAAGTGGTTCACAGCTACAGTCTCTCGTCTCTGGCAGACGTCAGCGAGGGCGTAACGCCCGAGAACGGTCTGTGGAACGAACTGATCCTCAACGACCTGAACATCAAATTCGACTGGATGTGGACAGTGGATACCGAGCAGTGGGAGCGCAAATTCCAGCTGTCCATCGCCTCCGGCGACATCCCGGACATACTGAGGCTGAACGAGGTTCAGTTCCGTCAGTTCATCGAGATGGGCGCGCTGCGCGATCTGACCGACGCCTATAAGACCTATTCCCTCAAAGAGATGCTCGCCATGGACGATTCCGTCGGCAATCTGCCCACCAGGCAGGCCACTGTGGACGGCAAGCTGCTGGGCATACCGCGCTTTGAGGACAACTACTCCAGCATGTACATGCTGATGTACCGCAAGGACTGGGCCGACGCGCTGGGCATCGAAGCGCCCAAGACCATCCATGACGTGATGGACATGTGCGTGCGCTTCGGCACCGAGGATCCCAATCAGGACGGCATTGCGAACACCGACGGCCTGGCAATGCAGGGCGATCCCTTCGCGGGCTCTTT
>CAKUAV010000194.1 GCA_934636425.1 uncultured Clostridia bacterium | reverse complement strand
CCACGGAAAGCGCTGCAAAGCCAATATGCTTGCGCAAAAGAGTACAAAGGCTGCGCCGCCAGCCCCCCCCCCCCCCGCGTCCCCGTTCCCCGCGGCCCCGGTACCCCGTCGAGATCGCCATAAAGAAACGCCCAACCCGAAGTGAACCCACAAAGGCAGATAACCGAACAACGCCGCGAGAACGCACGAATGGCGATCTCGACCCGCGGAATAGGAACGCAAGCTACCGCAAGCCGTCCTGTTTGTCGCCATGCGGCAAACAGCAGGCGTGAACCGAGGCAAAGCACCGCGACAGAAACGCAAAGCCGGATATGCGCCGATGGCAAGCGCCCCAACAGAACCGCATCGCCGGACATGCGCCGAGGAAAACCGCCGCGACAGAACCGCATCGCCGGACATGCGCCGAGGCAAACCGCCGCGACAGAACCGCATTGCCGGATGCGCTCATCCCCCCGCGCCCCCAATTCCGCATTCCGAATTCCGCATTTTCCCCCGCCGTTCCCCGCGCGCACAATCGCCTGTGCCGGAGCTATAACCGGCCAGCACAAAGGCCGCGCCGGCTGACAATTCACGAACATATGAAAACCATCGGCACAGAGCCGCGTCAGCGCGGTATAACGCAGCGACAAAAGCCGCGGCCTCGCATCAATGCGAAACGGCGAGCGGTCGTCCGACGCCGCTCCATGAAGCGCCGCTACGACAAAGGCGGCGGGATTTTCCGGAGTTTCATCCTATTATATAGGCGCAGCTAGGGGACGAGGTTGAGCGCCGTGTCGCCGTCGGGCACGCTGACATCGCTGTGGGGGACGCTGCCGACGATGATCGACTCGGCGATGGGGACGTATGTGCTCACCGAGACCGAATCCGCGCCGGCCGGAATGACAATGCGCATCACAACGCTGGCCTCGAGCGAGATCTCGTGGCGCGTCTGGTTGATGCCCGCCGACTCGAACGACGTCACAAAGCGCGTCGACACCGCGCCCACAGGCGTGATGCTCACGCGTATGATCGGCCCCGCGCCGCTGAACAGGTCGATCCCCAGCGCGGCAAACAGCGGCAGACCCACGCCCTCGTCGGCCAGCGTGTCCAGCTTGCTCTGCGCCGTCAGCGCCGCCGCCGAGGCGATCTCGTTCATCAGCGTGGCGTTCGCCTCCAGCATGGAGACGCGCCCCGACGCGTCGAGCGAGACGCGCATGAGGTCGGTGTAGGTCACCGAGCTATCCATCACCTCCGCAATCGCGCGGTTCATCGCCTCGACCGCCAGCTGACGCGCCCGCGCCTCGGCCATGCTGATCAGTATCGGGCTCAGATTGCGCGTGAAGAGCGCGAACAGCCCGCCCAGCACCGCCAGCGGCACGGCGAAAATGCACAGCCGCCGCATCTTTTTTGAAACCATATGACCGCCTCCCGCGTCAAATATTTTGCATGGTAATTTACACAAAAAAACCATGCAGCCGCCCACAGTCCGTGATATAATATGTGAATACGATGGGGTGTGCGCTGTAACGACGCGCGTGTTGCGCGTAATGCGTCTTGCGACATGGCAATGCGCCGTATCGCGGAATTGACGCGCGTGCGCGACGCAGCACTCAGGTAGTATCGGAGACTTGACCAGTTCTAATATGCGGAGGCCGCACTGCGGCTGGCCGATCAAGTCATGTAGAACGACGAACGTCACAATGCGCGCCAATGTCCAGACTCGAGCCGCCCACAAGCGGCGCGGAGTCGGGTTGGGCTGCGCGTCAGCAAGTGGAAGCGGACACTGCCCGCCGTCACAATGCGCGCCAATGTCCAGACTCGAGCCGCCCACAAGCGGTGCGGAGTCGGGTTGGGCTGCGCGTCAGCAAGTGGAAGCGGGCACTGCCTGCCGTCACAATGCGCGCCAATGTTCAGACTCGAAGCGCCTAAAAGCGGCGCGGAGTCGGGGTGAGGGGCGCGGAGCGGTCTGAAAGCGGGCACTGCCCGCCAGCCGGGGAGGATTTTTTTGATGCGAAAGAATGATGAGAAGAAAAAGCATTCGGTGACCGCGCCACAGCGATCGCCCTTTAAGCCGCGCACGCGGGATCGAAATTTCCTGCTGGAGGTGGTCATGACCACGGCCAAGCTGTTTTTCGTGGTGGCGCTGCTGGTGGGCGTGAGCGGCACAGGCCTGCTCGTCGGCGTGGCCAAGGCGTGGGTGGAGACAATGCCCTCGCTCGATCTGTCGGCGTTCGATCAGCAGGCGCAGACGTCCTATATCTATGACGCGAACGGCGACCTGATCACCGACTTCAAGGGACTGGAAAACCGCGTCGACGTGACATACGACGAGCTGCCGCAGAACCTCATCAACGCGGTCATCGCCGTCGAGGATCAGCGCTTCTGGCAGCACAACGGCATAGACGTGCGCCGACTGGCCGGCGTTGTGATCGGCTCGTTCACCAACAGCGCGTCCATGCAGGGCGGCTCGACAATCACGCAGCAGCTGATCAAGCAGACCATACTCTCCAGCGAGCAGACATTCAAGCGCAAATTGCAGGAGGTCTATCTCGCCATAGAGCTGGAGCAGATCATCAGCAAGCAGGACATCATCGCAGAATACCTGAACGTGGTGTATCTGGGCGGCTCGAACTACGGCGTGAAGGTGGCCGCGGAGGACTATTTCGGCAAGGAGCTGAACGAGCTGAGCCTGCGCGAATGTGCCGCGCTGGCGCGCATAATACGCGCGCCGCAGAAATACAACCCGCGCCGCTGCTACTATACGACCAAAAAGCCTGAAATCATCGAGGAGGGCGCCGACGGCGTGCTCAAGCGCATGCTCGATCAGGGGCTGATCTCTCAGGCGGAATACGATCAGGCGATGAGCGAGCGGCTCAACGTGCTGCAGTATTCGTCCTCGTCTACAAACGAAATCTGCGACAACCTGTATTATGTCGAATATGCGATATACGACGTTGTGACGAAGATGCTGCGCACGGAGAATCTCGAGGACACAAAGACCAACCGCGCGCTGATGGAAAAGAAGCTGCGCACGGGCGGCTACCGCATATACACGGCGCTCGACCCGGGGCTTCAGGACACCGTGCAGCGCACGATCACCAACTGGGACGGCTATCCGAAGATGCGTTCCTCGTCGGACAGCATATTCAAGGCGTCGCTGGGCAACGGCGAATATCTGGAGCTGCCCCAGCCGCAGGCGGCGGTCACAATCATCGACTGGCGCACCGGCCAGATCAAGGCGATCGTCGGCGGGCGCTCCACGCCGACCGGCTGGAAGCAGACGCACCGCGCCTACAACATATCGATGCCCGTCGGCTCGTCGCTAAAGCCGCTTTCGGTCTACGGCCCGGCGCTCGATCTGGGCAACTCACCGGCCTCGCCCGTGCTGAATCTGCCCATACAGATTGCCGGCTGGGACAGCGAGACCGGCTACCCCGAGAACTACGAGGGCGGCGGCTACAGCGGCGTGGAATCGATGCGCGTGGCGATCAACTGCTCGCACAACACGGCGGCGGCACAGACGCTGATGACCTATGTGGGCATAGACAACTCGGTCGAGTATCTGCTCCGGCTGGGCGTGAGCCGCAAGGACATCAACGCCACGGGCGCAGGCCTCGCGCTGGGCACGTCGGGCGTATCGACGGTCGAGATGGCGGGCGGCTTTGCGGCTGTGGCCAACGGCGGCACATATCTGGAGCCGGTGGCGTTCACAAAGGTGTGCCGTTCGGACGGCAGCGTCTATATGGACGCGTTCGACGTACAGATCACGCGCCAGGCGTTCAAGGAATCGACCGCGTGGATGCTGGTCGACCTGCTGATCGGCTGCTGCTCCAACAATGTGGAGGGCTCGACCGGTAAGAAGGCCAATTTCGGCGGCATGACCGTCGGCGGCAAGACCGGCACGAACTCGGACTTCCGCGGCGTGACGTTCGCGGGCATGACCGGCTATCTGGCCGGCGCGGTCTGGATCGGCGCGGATACCTACAAGCCGCTGGTCACCGGCGCGTCGGGCGGCTCGTACGCGGCGCCGCTGTGGGCGGCGGTCATGCAGGCGGCGCACAACTACCTGGGCTACACGGTCGATCAGCCGATCCGCACGAAATCCGCGGCTGACGTGGGGCTGATTCAGGTGGAGGTGTGCGCGGTATCGGGCATGCTGCCCACCGACGCCTGCCGCCACGACATCAGCAATTACGGCACGAACACCGACTACTTCCTCTCCGGCACCGAGCCGCAGCTGTCCTGCAACATGCACCGCATGGTCAGGCTCTGCTCGGCCAGCAAGCGCATTCCGACGAGCGACTGTGAGGACAAGGAGTATTACGGCGTGATTTATCTGCCCGAGGGGCATCCGCTGCGCACGGGCGTTTCGACGGTCGTGCAGGAGTACTTCCCCGGCGCGTCCACCGAGAAGGATTCGGCGGCCATCGGCAAGTGCACAGTCTGCGCCAACGACGGCGGCGGCGCGTTCGCCTATGCCAACCGCTACATCCGCAAGTCGAAAGAGCTGATCGAGAGCGGCATGCTGGACAGCGACCAGAAAAAGCGCCTGACCGAGCTGATCGAAAAGCTCACTGCGGCCATGATCAACGAGGATGTCGACTCGGTCAAGTCCTACTCCAAATCCCTGCGCACTCTCTACAAATCCCTCTACGACTCCGTCTACTAAGCAGGCTGAGCCGGCTTCCACTCCGCTTCGCGCACGCAACCCGACTCTTCGCCGCTTGGGGGCGGCCGGCAGTGCCGGCTTCCTCTCCGCTTCGCGCGTGTCAACCCGACTCTTCAGCGCTTGAGGGCGCTTCGAGTCTGGACGATAGAGTGAGCAGGCAACATCTCAATACAGCACGACCCGCCCGGCCATAAATCAGAGCCGGGCGGGTCTCCGTTTGTACCCGGGTGACGACGGTGCGAATACGCACCAACACAGCCCCGCCGCAGCGTGAAGAGAGTCCAGAGAGTCGGCAGTGCCGCTTCCACATTCGACTC